>JASCOI010000009.1 GCA_029959665.1 Microbacteriaceae bacterium PS02333 | reverse complement strand
ACCGTCCGCCGATCGGCGGACGTCGGTCGGGCCTCCAGTCCGGTGCCCCGCTCAGCCGGCGCGCGCCGCCAGCGCTTCGTCCGCCGCGCGCAGGACGCGCGCCGCCACGGCGACGCCCTCTTCACGCCCGAGCTCGGTGTCCTCGTGCTCGATGTTCACCCACATCTCGGGGTCCACCTCGTGGAGCGCCTCGAGGAACGCGGACCAGTACGCCTCGTCGTGGCCCTTGCCGAGCGCGACGAAGTCCCACGCCGAGGGCTTCGGCCACTCGTTCGCCCACTCGTCGCCACCGAGGTTCGTCCGGGGCTCGTCCGGGGACAGCCGACGGAACGAGTTGTCGAGGACGCCGTTGACGGCGGCGTGCGGGTTGATCCTGACGTCCTTCGCCGCGGCGTGGAAGACGAGCGGGCCGAGGTCGCGGACGACCGCCACGGGGTCCATCTGCTGCCAGAACAGGTGCGACGCATCGAGCTCGACGCCGACGTTCGTCAACCCGCCACGCTCGACGAGCTCGCGGATCGTCGCCGGGTTGAACACGACGTTCTGCGGGTGCAACTCGAGCGCGACCTTCACGCCGTGCTCGCGGGCGAGGGCGTCGATCTCCTGCCAGAACGGGACGGCGACGCTCCACTGGTACTCGAGGACGTCGAGGGCAGCGGAGTTCCAGGCGTTCACGATCCAGTTCGGGCGGACGCCACCGGGCTCGCCCGCCGGCAGCCCGGACATCGTGACGACGCGGTCCTGGCCGAGCCGGGCGGCGAGCCGGATGCTGCGCCGGATGTCCTCGGCGTGGGCGTCCCCGATCGTGCGGTCCGGGTGCAGCGGGTTCCCGTTGCAGTTCAAGCCCGCGATGGACACCCCGGTGCCGTCGAACTCGGCGAGGAAGTCGTCCCGTGCCCGGTCGTCGTCCAGGATGGCGTCGATGTCCGGCACGTGCACCGGTGGCAGGAACCCGCCGGTGTTCAGCTCGATACCGGTGAGGCCGTTCTCCGCGATGACGCGCAGGGCGTCCGCGAGCGGGCGGTCGTGGAAGATCGCGTTGTACAGGCCGAGCTTCATGCGTGCTGCTCCTGCTTCGTCGTCACTGCCGCCCCGTCCGCCTGCGCCGATCGGACCACCGCGTCGAGGACCTCCATGTTGTGCACGCCGTCGTCGAACGTGGCGTTGCGCGGGAGCGGATCGGCGACGCCGGCGACCTCGTCGAGGAACGCGCGTGCCTGGTACTCGAACATCTGGTTCTGGCCCCATCCGACGCCGGGTGCGTCCATCGCCATGCCACCGGCCACGTAGGGGTGGTCCGGCCCGAGGACGACCTGGCGGTACCCACCGAGCCGGGAGCCGTCGGACTGCAGGGCGAGGCCGATCTCGGACGGCCGCTCCTGGTCCCAGCGCGCAGCGCCGTTCTCGCAGAAGACCTCGATCACCAGGCCGTTCGGGTGGGCCGTCGCGACGCGGGAGACCTCGAGCGAGCCGACCGCGGCACCGTCACCGAAGCGGGCGCTGAAGGTGGCGTAGTCGTCGTTCTCGACGGTCTGCGTCTCGCCGGTCAGTTCGGCTGCGGCACCACGGAGTGCGTGCCCGGCGGCGACGGGTCGCTCGGTGATCGTCGTGGTGAAGAGCCCACCGGTGACGCTCCGGACGTCGCCGGCGAGGAACTCTGCGATGTAGGTCAGGTGCGAGCCGACGTCGGCGAGCGCGCCGGACCCGGGAGCGCCGGCGTAGCGCCACGAGAACGGGACGTCCGGCGAGGAACCGTAGTCGGTCCAGTAGCGGCCGGACAGGTGCAGGACCTTCCCGAGGGTGCCGTCCTCGATCAGCTCGCGGATCGCCGCGAGACCCGGTGCGCGTCGGTAGGTGAAGCCGACGCGGGCGATCGTGCCGTGCGCCTCGGCGGCGCGAGCTGCGTCGGCCATCGCGCGGGCGTCCTCGAGCGAGTCGGCCAACGGCTTCTCGCAGAGCACGTGCTTGCCGGCGGCGAGGAGGCCCTCGACGATCTCGCGGTGGAGGCGGTTCGCGACGACGACGCTCACCACGTCGATGTCGTCGGCGGCCGCGATCGCCCGCCAGTCGGTGTCGTGCCGCTCGAACCCGAAGCGCTGCGCGGCCTCGGCGGCGAGGGGCTCGTACACGTCCCCGATCGAGACGAGCCGCACGGGCGGCAGGGTCGGGGCGAACAGGGACGGGGCGTTCCGCCACGCGGCCATGTGGGCCTTGCCCGCCATGCCCGCGCCGATGACGGCGACGCCGATGCTCTCGCGCATGTGCTCTCCTTCGAGCTGGTCTTCGGTTCTGGAACGTTCCAGAAGGATCGGTAGACTGTAGCCCCACCTCCCCATGTCCTGTCAAGGAGCGCACCGTGTCGAACCGCCGTCCGCCGACGATCATCGACGTCGCCGCACTCGCGGGGGTCTCGAAGTCGCTGGTCTCGATGGTGATGCGCGACGACCCCGGCGTCTCCGACAGCCGTCGCGCGGCGGTCCTCGACGCCGCCGCATCGCTCGGGTACCGGCCGAACCGTGCCGCCGCGATCCTCGCCGGTACCAGGACCCGCGCGATCGGCGTGGTCGTCGACGACTTCCGGAACCCCTGGTACGTGCCGATGCTCGACGGCATCCGGTCGACCCTCGCCCCGCATGGGCTGCGCCTGACGCTCGCCGACGCCGAGGCGAACGCGCACCTCGGCAGCTCCCCGTTCGACGACCTCGTGTCACTCCGGGTCGACGGGGTCATCCTCGGCGCCGAGAGCTCGGTCGACCTCCACGTGCCCGACGACACCCCCGTGGTCGTCGCCGGCGAGCGCGCGTCCGCCCCACCCGGGCTCGACGTGGTGGCGTCGGACGAGGCGGCCGGCGCACGCATCGCCGTCGACCACCTCGTCGGACTCGGGCACCGGCACATCGCGCACCTGACCGGCGCCGGGGGTTCGGCAGCGGCACGACGTGTGTCGACCGTCGCCCGGATGACGTCGTCGGGCGTCGAGCCCCTGGTGCTCGGGGACGGGCCGACGTCCGAGCAGACCGGCTTCGACGCCGCGCGGGCAGCACTGGCCGCGAACCCGTCCCTGACCGCGCTGTTCGCGGCGAACGACGTGATGGCGATGGGCGCGATCGCCGCGGCGCGACAGGCGGGGCTCCGCGTCCCGGAGGACCTGTCGGTCATCGGCCACGACGAGACCCCGCTCGCGGCGTCCCCCCTGCTCCAGCTCACGACGGTCGACCCGCACAACGACGAGGTCGGACGGCTCGCGGCTGCCCGGCTGATCACGCTCATCGGAGACTCGTCGCGCCCGGCACCGACTCGTGACCTCGTGACGCCCACCCTGGTCGTCCGCAGCACCACCGCTCCCCCGCGGATCTAGCCGCGCGGCGCGGCGCGGACGGCCGCCGCACAACCGGAGTCGATCCGAACCACGGCGATCCGTGGCGCGAACTGATCTCGGTTGTGCGGCGGACCGAGCCGTCCCCCCGTCAGCGCGGCAGGGGCATCGAGTTCAGGGACCACATCGCGACCCCATGCAGCCCGAGCTCCCGCGCGAGCGCCGTCCGCGCGCGGTACGACCGGGCGTCCGACCAGTGCAGCTCCCGCCCGTCGTCGAGCTCCGCCGACCACTCCCCGTCGCGGTCCGACCACTCGGCAGCGTCCCCCGCCAGACGCCGAGCAGCTCCGGGCCCGAGCGGCGCGTCACCCGCACCTGGCCCCCACGCGTATCCGTACGACGCGATCCCCAGGTCGATCCGGTCCGCACGGAGCCCCTGCGCCTCGGCAGCGTGCACCACCCGGGTCGCCCAGGGGAGCGCCCCCACAGACCCGGGTCCGCTCCACGGACCGTGCTGGTCGTACGTCATGAGCACGAACCGGTCCACGTGCTCCGAGAGCCCACGGAGGTCGTACCCGGTCGCGCGGAACCCGGCGGCCGACGTCGACGCCATCACCGCCATCGAGACCCCGGCGTCGTCGCCGAGCCGATCGTGCACGGCGCCCCGTACCGCGGCGGCGAACGCGACGAGCCCCGCTCGATCCCGGACCCGCAGCGACTCGAGGTCGATCTGCACGCCCCGCATCCCGGCGTCGTCGGCGGCGCGGGCGACCTGGCGTGCGACACGATCCCGGTTCTCCGCGGAGGACAGCAGCGCCGTCCCGGCCTCGGGTGAGAAGTCACCGATCGTCGACGAGTAGTTGCTCACGAGGAGCTCGGCCGAACCACCCGCAGCCGACGCCAGTCCGGCCAGCCCTCCGGGAGCCTCGTTCAGACGGGAACCGTCATCCGCCACGGTGACGCCGTCGATCCCGATCGTCGTCGCGAGTGGAACGGCGGCGGTGACACGGTCCACCGCGGTCCCGCCGGGTTCGACGTACGCCTCGACCTCGAGCCCCGAACCGGACGCGCAACCGGCGAGCACCAGCCCCGACACGAGGACGGCCACCACGACACCCGCACGACGAACCATCCGGTCACGGTAGCGGGTCAGACGCGCTCGTACTCCAAGCGCTCGACCGCGGCCGCGAGCTCGTCGAGTTCCGGCACGTCGTGCGCCTCGGCCAGCGCCGCCTCGAGCGCGGCGGCATGGATCGGTGCCGCACGGTCGAAGAGCGCCGATCCCGCGGAGGTCAGCTCGGTGTAGAGCCCCCGACGGTCGTCCGCACAGAGCACCCGGGTCAGCAGAGCACGCTCCTCGAGCCGATTCACCAGCCGCGTCGTCGCACTCGGACTGAGCGCCGCGGCCCGCGCGAGCTGCTGCATCCGCATGTGGAAGCCGTCCTGGCGCCGAAGTGCATCGAGCACCGTGAACTCCACGACCGACAGGTCGACCTCGCGCAGTGCCTGCTCGAGGTGCGACTCGATGAGGCTGTGCAGCGCGCCGAGGGTGCGCCAGCCGTGCGCGCGGACCGCGATCGCCGTGTCGTCGATGCTCATGTGGACCTCCCGAAGTAGTTGCACGCGCAGGTAGTTGCTTGCGCACACACCTAGCGTGTGCAACTATTTACCCCGCGCTTGCAACTACCAGCGTACGCGGCATGCCCGCGGTGGACAACAGGAGAGGACCACGCATGCCTGCGGGACTCATCGCACTCGCACTCGGCGGGTTCGGCATCGGACTGACCGAGTTCGTCATCACCGGACTGCTGCCGGAGGTCGCGGCGGACTTCGGCGTCACCGAGACGACGGCCGGCTGGCTCGTCACGGGCTACGCGCTCGCGGTCATCGTCGGCGCGCTCGGCCTGACCGCCGCCACCACCAGACTCCCCCGGAAGCCCGTGCTCATCGGACTCCTCGTGCTGTTCGTCATCGGCAACACCCTGTCGGCACTCGCACCGACCTACGGCGTGATGATGACCGGCCGCGTCGTCGCCGCGCTCTGCCACGGCGCGTTCTTCGGCATCGGCTCCGTCGTCGCGTCGAACATGGTCGCGCGCGAGAAGCGGGCCTCCGCCGTCGCCCTCATGTTCACCGGGCTCACCGCGTCGAACGTGCTCGGTGTCCCGTTCGGCACGTTCCTCGGGCAGGCGATGGGCTGGCGCGCCACGTTCTGGGCGATCGCCGCGATCGGCGTCGTCGCCCTCCTCGGAGTCGCCCTGCTCGTCCCCGCCACGAAGCAGGACGCGGCACCGTCGCTCGTCCGGGAGCTCGGCGCGTTCCGCTCCGGCCAGGTCTGGCTGTCGCTCGGCATCACCGTGCTCGGGTACGGCGGCATGTTCGGCGCCTTCACCTACATCGCGTACACGCTCACCGCCGTCTCGGGCTTTGCGTCGGCCGCGGTCCCGTGGCTGCTCGTCGTCTTCGGGATCGGTCTGTTCGTCGGCAACTGGGCAGGCGGCCGCCTCGCCGCGAAAGCGATCGACCGGACGCTCCTCGTCGTGCTCGCGAGCCTGACGGTCGTCCTCGGCCTCTTCGCCGTCGTCGCCACGAACCCCGTGCTCACCGTCGTGGCCCTCGTGCTCATGGGGGCGTTCGGCTTCGCCACCGTGCCCGCGCTGCAGACCCGCGTGATGCACTACGCGGACCACGCCCCGACCCTGGCGAGCGGCGCGAACATCGCCGCCTTCAACCTCGGCAACGCCTTCGGCGCCTGGATCGGCGGACTGACGATCGCCGCCGGGCTCGGCTACACCTCGCCCATCTGGGCCGGCGCCGCCATCACCCTGGCCGGACTCGCGCTCGTGGCCGTCGCCGCCGGCGCAGCGCGCCGCGGCCGCGCCGCACGCCCCGTGCGGACCGGGAGCATCCGCACCGCCGGCTGAACCGCGACCAGGTGACGAACTGGAGGCTCGGTGCACGCCCGCACCGAGCCTCCAGTCCGTCTACCGGTCACCGGACGGGCGCCCAGCCGACGCGACTACCGTCACCGTCAGGTGACCCAGGACCCCGGCCGCCGGATCGATCCACAGCCGACCGGAAACAGCCATGCATCCACCGCTCACCAGAACCACCCTCCTCGACAGCGCAGCTCCGACGACACTTGCGGACGGGCCGAGTCGATGACGGCGCGAGAGGGCATCCTCTGGACCGAGACGGAGGCGGGCCACTGGGAGGGGTGCTCCGGGCCGACGCTCATGGGTGTCGTCTCGTGGCACGACGGGTACGCGGTCCGGTCGTCCGGCGGCGAGGTCCACGGGCAGCACAGCACGCTCGACAGCGCGAAGGCGCAGCTCGAGGGCTGGATGCGCTGGCTCGACTCGACCGACGCGGCCTGAACGCACCCGGACAACGAAGAAGCCCCGCCGATCGGCGGGGCTTCTGTCCGTGTGCGGAGACGGAGGGATTTGAACCCTCGGTCCCCTCAAAGGGGACTCCACCTTAGCAGGGTGGTGCACTCGGCCGGACTATGCGACGTCTCCATGCGCCGTAACGGACGCACGCACCACCATACAGGAGGACGAGGGCGGTCTCGACCCGGGGTTTCCCGGGGGGCGTCGGCAGGTTCGCCGGTGGTCCCCCGAAGTGGGGACGCGTGGGGGTTGTCACCGTGTACCCCGCTCACTAGTCTCATCGGGACGCGGCGATCACGTTCCGGGGCTCGTCCCCGTTGTCGCGACACAGCACCCAGCGTCGCTCCCTGGCCTGGGCCCGGCTCGCCCGATGATCGGCGTCCGCCGAGGAGCGACTCCGCGGGGGCGTGACCACGGTCACGTCCCCGCTTCTTCGTGCGGCCTCTGTCGCGCGAAAGCGACAGTCCCGCGGGCCAGCGCGGCCCCACCCCCGCGAAGGCGACAGTCCCGCGGGTCAGCCCCGCCACACCCCCGCGAAAGCGACAGATTCGCGGGTCAGCCCGGCCACACCCCCGCGAAAGCGACAGATTCGCGCGGGATGTCGGCGGAGGACTGTCGCTTTCGCGGAGCGGGCGGAGCGGGCGGGCTCGCTCGGCCGGCCGCGCCGGCTACGAGCCGAAGGCCTTCGAGCAGGTCTGCTGGTCGGCGGACTGGCCCTGCAACCCGTCGATCGTGTCGGACGTCGCGGGGGCGGACGGGGTCGAGGGCGAAGCGGAGCCCGAACCGGGGTCGGTCGCGGGCTTCGTGGGATCGGCAGCGGGAGCCGACGGGTCCGCCGCGGGGGTCGAGGGGGTCGCGGCGGCACTCGGGTCCGCCTCGGAGCCGATGCCCGTGCTGCCGGCTCCGAGCGAGAACGACTGGTCGGCCTTGATCTTCTCGAACAGCTGGTCGGCGAGGTACGTCGTCGGTTGCACCTTCCCCGCGTAGACGCCCGTGCCGCCGGTCGTCCCCGGGTACTGCACGAAGTTCACCTGGTCGAGGGGCAGGTCCTGCAGCGCCCGACCCATCTGCACCATCGTCCCGGCATCGTTGAGGCTCTGCGAGAGCTGCATGTTGGACGCCGCCGCCCGCGCCAGCTTGTACAGCGTCGCCGGCGAGGTCAGGGTCTGGTTCGACTTCACCGTGCGCAGCAGCGACGACAGGAACACCTGCTGCGAGCTGATGCGACCGAGGTCCGAGCCGTCGCCGACACCGTGCCGCGTGCGGAGGAACTCGAGCGCCTGGGAGCCCTGCAGGGTGGTGGTCCCAGCGGGCAGGTCGAGCCCGGTGTAGCGGTCGTGGATCGGCGACGCCACGCACACCGGCACACCGCCGATGGCGTTCGACATCTCGATGACGCCGTTGAACGACACCGCCGCGGAGTACTGCACGTCGAGCCCGGTCAGGCCCTGCACCGTCTGCACGACACAGTTCAGGCCGCCCGCACCCCACGCGCTGTTGATCGGCTGCGCGGACATCGCCGGCGTCGAACCGGACCCGTCGGGCTTCTGGCAGGCCGGGATCGGCGTGATGAGGTCGCGTGGGATGCTCACCGCCGTCGCGTTCGTGTGGTCCGCCGAGACGTGCAGCAGGATGTTGACGTCGTTGAGGGTCGCGTCCCGCTCGCCGTACTGGGTGCCCTGCGCCGGGTCGTTGTCGGTGCCGACCACCAGCATGTTGAAGCCGCCCTCGTAGGCGCTGAGCGCGTCGCCGCCGCTGTTCGCCTCGGCAACGGGCTGCCCCTGGATCTGCACGCCCTCGCCGAAGTCGTCGGTGACCTGCTTCGCCGCGATCGCCGCGACCGACACCGAACTCACGAGGGCGACCGCGACGACTCCGGAGAGGACCTTGGCGACGGTGCCGAACGGGGAACGGCGACGCAGACGTCCGTGACGGGCGATCCCGCTGGCTCGGTTGAGTCGGTGGGATCGATCACGAACGTCGTTCACGGGCACTCCTGTCGTCGGCGGACACGATGGCGGCGCCGTCCTGATCGACGCCGCGGTGGCCCCGCGCAGCGCCAGACCGGGTGCGGTCGGGGCCGCGGGGACGGCAACCGGTCAAGGCTGCCACAGGACCGCCTGACGTTTCAGTGTGCAACCAGCGCGAATCCGCGGTGAAGCCCGTCTTCGTGGGTCAGCCGCCAGCCGCCACTGCGCAGGTCTTCTGCTCGGCCGTTTGCCCGGTGACGCCCGGCATGTCCTGCGGCGCCGCGGACTGCTTCGCGGAGGACTGCTTCTCCGAAGACCGCTTCCCCGACGACTCGGCGGCGGAGCCAGCCGGGGCGGCGGGGGCGGCTGGGGCGGCTGCCGTCGCCGATGCATCGCGGTCCGTCGCACCGCGCCCCGTGGACCCGGCGTCCAGCCTGAACGGACGGTCAGCGCGGACGGCTCGCATCAGGCGGTCGGCCGTGGCCTGCTCGGGCACGACCTTGCCGGGGAACGACGGATCGTCGACGCTGCCGGGGTACTGCACGAACGTGATCCGGTCGAGGCCGATGCCCTCGAACGCCCCGGCCATGTCGACCATCGTCGAGGGCTTCGCGAGCGAGGTGGAGAGGGTGATGTTCTTGGACGCGGTCTTCGCGAGGCCGTAGAGCTTCGACGGGTCCCCGAGCGTGCCCTCGCTCTTCACCTTGCGCATCAGGGACGACAGGAACTGCTGCAGACTCGAGATCCGCGAGAGGTCGCTGCCGTCACCGACCCCGTGCCGGTCGCGCAGGAACGCGAGTGCCGTCGTGCCCGACACCGTGTGCTCCCCCGCCGAGAGCCGCAGCCCGGTGTAGGGATCGTCGACCGCGTCCGTCACGCACACCGGCACCCCGCCGACGGCGTCGGACATCCGGATCACGCCGGCGAAGCTCACCTGGGCCGCGTACGGGATCTCCATGCCGGTGATCTGCTCGACCGTCTGCACGACACACTGCATCCCGCCTCGCCCGTACGCCTGGTTGATCGGGGTGTCCGTGACCGCCGGAGACCCGCCGCACGCGGGCTGGTCGACGACGAGGTCACGGGGGAAGCTCACGGCGACCGCCTGGGTGTGGTCGGCCGAGACGTGGAGCAGGACGTTCGAGTCGTTGAGCGTCGCACCCCGCTCGCCGTACGCCGTCCCCTGCGCCGGGTCGTTGTCGGCGCCGATCGCCAGCACGTTGAACGCACCGTCGGTCGACCCGCCACCACTGCCGACGTCGACCGCGCGCTGCAGGAACCCGTGGCCGACGTCGTACGCGGCGTACGCCGAGAGCGAGGTCGCGCTCACCAGGGCGACGGCCACCGCGATGCCGACACCGGAGAGGAGCCGTGCGACGCCGAGGTCACGTGGACGGCGGCCGTGTCGGGCACCACTCACGCGGTACCCGGGGCCGGACAGGACCTTGGGGCGCCGGCGCGCGTCGAGCACGTCGTCGAACCGCGCACGACCGGCGTCGGGCTGCGTGCGGCCAGCGTCGAGGCGCGTGCGGGCGGCGTCGGGCTGCGTTCGAGCGGCGTCGGGACCATCGGGATCGGTCACGGGCGGACTCCCTCCGAGCAGCCTCGGGTCCAGGCCGCTCGCCGGGGGACGATACCCGAGCCGGGCCACCCCGCCGGGGAGGCGGATCGGCTCGGCGTGCCTCGTTCGGGGGCCACAGAGCGCCGGACCCCCCCGAACCCGACCACACCGAGCACGATCACGCGGGAACCGCCGCGCGGAACCGGTCCGGCAGCGTGATGAGACACCCCCCGAGCTCGCAGACGAGCCGGGTGCACTCGTCGAGGTCCTCCCGCCCCGCGGCTGCCCGAGCGGCATCGACGAGCCCCTGCCGATGTCGTCGGTCCACCACGGCGTCGATGCCGTTCGCCATGGCGACGTCGTCCGTGTAGAACATGTCGAGCACCGGGCGTTGCGCCGCCACCCAGTCAGCACTCACCGACGACCCGGCACGGCGGAGCAACCACGCGGCGAGCTCGACGAACGACCCTGCTTCGGTCATGCAGTCGCGGATCCAGAAGGGGTCGAACCGCTCGGTGGTGGCATCGGCCCCCGACGGTGGCTCGGCCAGCATCGTGCACGTGACGCGGATGCGTTCCTTCATCTGGTCGAGCGACCACTGCGCGATGACGACACCCACGTACCGCTGGACGGACACGAGCCGCAGCGCTTCGAGCGGGACCAGTGCTTCGCGCACCGGCGTCCGGGAGACGTGCATGTCGTCGGCCAGGTTGTCGAGCCGCAGGCGCTGCCCACGCCGGTACTCACCACGCAGGATCCGGTCCATCAGCCGCAGGAACACGGCGTCGCGGAGCAGGCTGCGCGGGACGCCGAGCGGGTCGAGCTGACCGCTCTGCACTCGCGCCACCGGATGTTCGTCGTAGCCCATGCGACGACCTTCACGCACGGACGACACCACCAGCGATCAGCCGGCCCGATCGGTGGAGCGACCCACCGGCCACCTGGCTGTGGAGGGCACGGCGCCCGGTCACCTCGTCTTGCATCACAGCACTCCCATGTCTCCGAGACCCCCGGCGGGGGTCGGTGGGATGACGATGGCAGGGCCGCGGGTCAGGCGCTAAACATTCCGGATTCCGTGTATCACTTCCGGCTCTTCTCTTCCTCCGCAGCGATCACCGACAGCGGCTGGGTCACGTCCTCGAGGCCCTTCCGCGCGGCGTCCACACCGAAGATGAGCGCGACCACCCCACCGGCGATCATCACCCCGGCGCCGAGCAGGTACCCCCAGAACAGCGGCTCACGCGACGAGCCGTCCCCGATGAAGGCGCCGTAGATCGCCGGAGCGATGGCACCGAAGATCTGCGCGAGCGCGAAGAAGTACGAGATCGCCTGCGACCGCAGCTCGAGCGGGAAGATCTCGCTCACGGTGAGGTACGCACTCGACGCCCCGGCCGAGGCGAAGAAGAACGAGATGCACCAGAAGACCACCTGCACGGTCGCCGAGATCGCGTCGGCGCGGAAGAGGAACGCCGACACCGCGAGCACGAGTCCGGAGACCAGGTAGGTGCTGAAGATCATCTGCCGACGACCCCACGTGTCGAACAGTCGCCCGAGGATCAGCGGTCCGAGCAGGTTGCCGATCGCGAAGGGGAAGAAGTAGACCGCCGTCTGCGAGGTCTTCAGGCCGAAGAAGTTCGTGAGCACCAGCGCGTAGGTGAAGAAGATCGCGTTGTAGAGGAACGCCTGCGTGATCATCATCGTCGCGCCGACGAGCGTGCGCGTCGGGTACTGCCGGAAGAGCACCTTCACGATCGTCGTGAACCGGACGCGGTCCATCGGCGTGACCGACATGGCTTTGGACCGGTCGACCTCCGGCAGCTTCTGCCCCGTGCTGCGCTCGACCGACTCCTCGATCCGCGTCAGCGTGGCGTCCGCCTCCTCTTCTCGCCCGTGGGTCATCAACCACCGCGGACTCTCCGGGATGTGCCGTCGCAGGAAGATGATCGCGATGCCGAGCACCGGGCCGAGGAAGAACCCGATGCGCCAGCCGATGTTCTCGGCGAAGAGCGACGGGTCGAGCAGGTAGATGTTCGCGAAGGCACCGAGGGCCGCCCCGCCCCAGTAGGTGCCGTTGATGGCGATGTCGACGTGGCCGCGGTACTTCGACGGGATGAGCTCGTCGATCGCCGAGTTGATCGCGGCGTACTCGCCGCCGATCCCGAGTCCCGCCACGAACCGGAACGCCGCGAGGAACCAGAAGTCCTGCGCGAAGCCGGCGATGCCGGAACCGATGAGGTAGATCGCGAGCGTCAGGATGAAGAGCTTCCGCCGCCCGAGCCGGTCGGACATCCGCCCGAACACCAGCGCGCCGACCACCTGACCGACCAGGTAGATCGTGCCGAGCGAGGTCACCTGCTGCGTGGAGAGGTTCAGGTCAGCCTGGAACCCGGCGTTCGAGACGATCTGGATCTCGAGGCCGTCGAGGACCCAGGAGACCCCGAGGCCCACGACGACGCTCCAGTGGAACCGCGTCCACGGGAGTCTGTCCATCCTGGCCGGTACCAGGCTCGTGATCGTTCCGGAGGGGTTCGCGCTGCTCACGAAGGGGAACCGTACGCCGAGAACGCGCCGGTTGTTCGAACCCGAAACGAACGGCGATCTCGGCGCGGAGCCGGATCCCCCTATTCGAATCCGGCTCCGTCGCCGAAAGAACAATCATTGCAACTGCTATGAATACTCACAAGCGGACCACCGGACGGGAGGCTCGTGGCGGGCTGGCACCGAGCCTCCAGTCCGATGCGTCAGCAGCAGGCGTAACGTCGAAGAGGTGACCCGACCCGACATCCGAACGGTCGGCGAGCTCCGCACCTCTGGTCACGTCCAGAAGACGGTCCGCGCCGAGATCCGCGACAACCTACTCAGTGCCCTCCGCGAGGGCCGCGACCCGTGGCCCGGCCTGCACGGCTTCGAGACCACCGTCATCCCCCAGCTCGAACGAGCGCTCATCGCCGGCCACGACGTGGTCCTGCTCGGTGAGCGCGGCCAGGGCAAGACCCGGCTCCTCCGCACCATGCAGGGCCTGCTCGACGAGTGGACCCCGGTGATCGCCGGGTCCGAACTCGGCGAGCACCCCTTCGAACCGATCACGGCCGCCAGCAAGCGGCGCGCCGACGACCTCGGTGACGCGATGCCCATCGACTGGTGGCACCGCGACGGCCGCTACGTCGAGAAGCTCGCGACGCCGGACACCTCCGTCGCGGACCTCATCGGCGACGTCGACCCGATGAAGGTCGCCGAGGGACGCAGCCTCGGGGATCCCGAGACGATCCACTTCGGCCTCATCCCGCGCGCGCACCGCGGCATCGTCGCGATCAACGAGCTCCCCGATCTCGCCGAGCGCATCCAGGTCGCGATGCTCAACGTCATGGAGGAACGCGACGTGCAGATCCGCGGCTACGTGCTGCGGCTGCCGCTCGACGTCCTCGTGATGGCGAGCGCGAACCCGGAGGACTACACGAACCGCGGCCGGATCATCACCCCGCTGAAGGACCGCTTCGGCGCCGAGATCCGCACGCACTACCCGATCGAGCTCGAGGACGAGATCGCCGTCATCCGGCAGGAGGCCGAGCTCACGGCCGACGTCCCCGACGCCCTGATCGAGATCCTCGCCCGGTTCACCCGCGCCCTCCGCGAGTCGAGCGCCGTCGACCAGCGGAGCGGTGTCAGCGCCCGGTTCTCCATCGCCGGCGCCGAGACCGTCTCCGCCGCGGCCGTGCACCGCGCCGCGCGGCAGGGCGAGACCGAGCCCGTCGCCCGGCCGATCGACCTCGAGACCGCCGTGGACGTCCTCGGCGGCAAGATCGAGTTCGAGTCGGGGGAAGAGGACCGAGCCGACGAGGTCCTCGAGCACCTGCTCAGGACCGCGACCGCCGAGACGGTGCGCTCCCGGCTCCGCGGGCTCGACCTCGGGCAGCTCGTCGAGGCGCTCGACGGCGGCACGATGGTGACCACCGGCGAGCAGGTCTCTGCACGGACCTTCCTCGAGGGCCTGCCGTCGCTCGGCGAATCGGACCTGTACGAACAGATCTGCGAACGACTCGGCGCGACGAACGACGGCGAGCGTGCCGGCGCGATCGAGCTCGCGCTGGAGGGCCTGTTCCTCGCACGGAAGATCAGCAAGGAGTCGGGCGGGGGCGAGGCCGTCTATGGCTAGTCGGCAGAACCGCCGGCTGACCCGCGACGCCCGCTACGGCCGGTACGAGGGCGGCCCCGATCCGCTCGCGCCGCCGGCGGACCTGTCCGAGGCGCTCGACGCCATCGGCCAGGACGTGATGGCCGGGTACTCCCCCGAGCGGGCGATGCGGGAGTTCCTGCGCCGTGGCGGGCGGGACCAGCGCGGGCTCGACGACCTGGCACGCCGGGTCGCCGAGAAGCGCCGCGAGCTCACGGCGAAGAACAACCTCGACGGCACGCTGCAGCAGATCAAGCAGCTGCTCGACGAGGCCGTCCTCGCCGAACGGGGCCAGCTCGCGCGGGACACCGACATGGACGACGGCGACCGGGCCCTGGCCGAGATGCAGCTCGACAGCCTGCCCCCGTCGCCGGCCGCCGCCGTGAGCGAGCTCGGCGGCTACGACTGGAAGAGCCCGACGGCCCGGCAGAAGTACGAGGAGATCAAGGACCTCCTCGGACGCGAGATGCTCGACCAGCGCTTCGCGGGGATGAAGCAGGCGCTCGAGAACGCCAGCGACGAGGACCGCGCCGACGTCCAGGCGATGATGCAGGACCTCAACCAGCTGCTCGAGGACCACCGCGCGGGCACGGACACGCAGGAGCAGTTCGACGCGTTCATGGCGGAACACGGGGAGTACTTCCCGTCGAACCCGGAGAACGTCGACGAACTGCTCGACGACCTCGCCGCCCGCTCCGCCGCGGCCCAGCGGATGCGGAACTCGATGACGCAGGAGCAGCGGGACGAACTCGATGCCCTGGCGCAACAGGCGTTCGGCTCCCCCGACCTGATGGGCGCGTTGTCCCAACTCGACGGGAACCTCCGCGCGCTCCGCCCCGGCGAGGACTGGGGCGGCTCCGAGCGGATGGAGGGCGAGCAGGGCCTCGGGCTCGGCGACGGCACCGGCGTGTTCCAGGACATCGCCGACCTCGACGCCCTCGCCGAGCAACTGGCGCAGTCGAGCCCCGGGTCCGACCTCGACGACCTCGACCTCGACGCACTCGCGAAGCAACTCGGAGCCGATGCCGCCGTCGACGCCCGGACCCTGCAGCGGCTCGAGAAGGCGCTCCGGAACTCCGGGTCGATGCGCCGCGGGGCCGACGGGCAGCTGAAGCTCACCCCGAAGGCCATGCGGCAGCTCGGCAAGAGCCTGCTGAAGGACGTCGCGCAGAAGATGTCCGGCCGGCAGGGCGCACGGGACCTGCGGCGATCGGGTGCATCGGGCGAACCGTCCGGCGCGAGCCGTCAGTGGGCCTTCGGCGACACCGAACCGTGGGACATCCCCCGCACCATCACGAACGCCGTCACCCGGACGGCAGCCACCGGTCGGACCGGCGCCGGCGTCCGCCTGACGATCGACGACGTGGAGGTGCAGGAGACCGAGGCCAGGACGCAGGCCTGCGTCGCGCTCCTCGTCGACACCTCGTTCTCGATGGCGATGGAGGACCGCTGGGTCCCGATGAAACGCACCGCCCTGGCGCTGCACACGCTCATCTCGACCCGGTTCCGCGGCGACGACCTGCAGCTCATCGCGTTCGGTCGGGAGGCCGAGGTGATGGACGTCGAACAGCTCGTCGGCCTCGACGCGATGTGGGACAAGGGCACGAACCTGCACCACGCCCTGCTGCTCGCGAACCGGCACTTCCGGAAGCACCCGACCGCCCAGCCGGTGCTCCTCATCGTCACCGACGGCGAGCCGACCTCGCACCTCGAGCCGAACGGGCAGGTGTACTTCAGCTACCCGCCGGACCCGATGACGATCGCGCTGAGCGTCCGCGAGCTCGAGAACGCTCACCGGCTCGGTGCGCAGACGACGTTCTTCCGGCTCGGCGACGACCCGGGGCTCGCCCGCTTCATCGATGGCATGGCCCGGCGCGTGGACGGCACCGTCACCGCGCCGGAGAACGAGGACCTCGGGGTCGCCGTGGTCGGCTCGTACCTCGGTTCGCGGCGCGGCGGCGCGCTCTTCCGTGACGACGACTGGGGTGGGTTCGGCCGGTTCGGCTGACCGGACCACAGCACGGACGGGGGGGGGGGGGGGGGGGGGGGGCGGGCCCCCCCCCCCCCCCCCCCCCCCCGTCCGTCTCGCGGTGCGTCTAGAACAACGGCCAGGGAACCGCCGGACCGTACCCGGCCGGTGGCGGGAAGCGGCCGACGGCCGCCAGGGCGGCGCACCGCGCCTCGAGGTTGTCGATCTCGTCGACCGTCAGGTGTTCCTCGAGCTGCGCGCCCAGGTCGCCGTGCAGCGCCGTGACCACGCGGTCGATCCCGGCGAGCTCGTCGTCGGTGAGCGGCTCGTCGATCCAGCCCCACAGCACCGTCCGGAGCTTGTGCTCGACGTGGAAGGTCAGGCCGTGGTCGACGCCGTGCCGGTGCCCGTCGGGCATCGCGAGCACGTGACCGCCCTTGCGGTCTGCGTTGTTCACCACGACGTCGAAGACGGCCATCCGGCGGAGCGCCGCAGAGTCCTCGTGCACGAGCGTCACCGGAGCGTCGTGCTCGTCGATCGCCTCGAGCACGGTCAGCATCGGCTGGTCGGGCTGCTCGGCCTCGTCCGTGGGGATGACGTCCACCGCGTCCTGCTCCGGGTCGATCTCCTGCCAGCGCTGGATCATGCCACGGCCCAGCGGGCCCTCGCCGAGCCAGGTCGGCGGGACGACGCGCCAGCCGAACGCCTCGGACACCAGGAACGCCGAGTACTCGCGGCCGGCGAGGGTGCCGTCGGGGAAGTCCCACAGCGGCTTCTCGCCCGCGATGGGCTTGTACACGACCTGCTCGCCGTCGAGGTCCGCCAGGAAGGTGGCGTTCGACGCCTCGCGGATGCGTGCGGTGAGCTGCAACCCGCTCGGTTCGGCTTCGCTCATGCGGCGCCGGGCGGCCGTCCGGCGGCCACGACCTCGCGCGTGCGCTCCACGAACGCGCGCGCGGTGCCGACAGGGATCTTGACCTGGAGCAGCTCGGTCGGCTCGGGCATCTCCACGACGGCCTCGATCTCACCGTCCTCGTCGGACTCCTCGGAGAGGATCTCCAGCTCGTCCTCGATCGGGTACGCCTCGATGACCACCTGGGCCGTCGCCGGGTCGAAGCCCAGGCTCAGGGCACCCGCACGGAACTCGGGCTCCACCGGCTGGTCGAGCGGGTCGACGTCGTACAGCTCACGAGGGACCGTCGGCGGGACGCTGAAGCGGTTCTCCTCCACCGTGGCGACCTCGTCGAGGAGTTCGTCGAGCTTTTCTGCGAGGACCGCGGACTGCTCCTTCTCGAGTGCGACGCTCACCACCCTGCGGCCGTCGCGGGCCTGCAGGTAGAAGGTCCGTTCACCGGGGCGCCCGATGGTGCCGACGACGAGACGGTCCGGCCAGTCGAATCCGTGGACGATGGGGGGCATACCCGCATTGTAGGAGCGACCGGCTGCGTCCGTTCAGGGTCTGTCAGTACTCGTCTCGTTGCCGGCTCCTCCACCCACGGGGGCGTCGCCCGTCGGCGCCTGCGCCTTCGCGAGCCAGGACAGGTCGCCCGACTCGGTGTTCGTCGCCGCGACCTCCGGCCGGTGCTCGCCGTAGCGCACCACCGACACCGACGCCGGGCCGACCGTGATCCGCTGGAAGAGGTCGAGGTGCATGCCCAGCGCATCGGCCAGGATCGACTTGATGATGTCGCCGTGGCTCACCGCGACCCAGACCGCGTTCGGGCCGTGCGCCGCCTCGATCTCGGCGTCGAGTCGGCGGATCGCGGACACCGCCCGCGACTGCATCGTCTGCATCGACTCGCCGCCGGGGAACACCACGGCGCTCGGGTTCGCCTGCACCGTGCGCCAGAGCGGCTCCTTCGCGAGGTCGGCGAGCTTCCGGTTCTGCCACTCGCCGTAGTCGCACTCCGTGATGCCGCGTTCGATGCGCTGCTCGGGGTCGCCGTCCTGGAACGCCGTGATCGCCCGCGCCGTCTGTCGGCACCGCTCCAGCGGGCTGGACACCACCGCCGCGAGCGGGACGGCGGCGATGCGTTCGGCGGTCGTCGCTGCCTGGCGCTTGCCGACGCTGTCGAGTGCGATTCCGGCGGTGCGGCCGGCGAGGAGGCCCGTCGCGTTCGCGGTGGTGCGTCCGTGCCGGACGAGGAGGACGGTCGCCATGGGGACGATCCTAGGCTGGGCCCGTGTCCGTTCCCGACTTCGCGCCCGCACTGGTTCCCGAACTGCTCGTCTCCGACCTCGACGCGAGCCTGGCGTTCTGGGTCGACCGCTGCGGCTTCACCGTGTCGTACGACCGACCCGATGAGCGGTTCGCGTACATCGTCCTCGGTTCGGCGCACCTGATGCTCGAGCAGGCCGGCGTCGGACGGAACTGGGTGACCGGGCCGCTCAAACCGCCGTTCGGTCGCGGGATCAACTTCCAGATCGGCGTCCCCGACAGCGACGCGATCGTCTCGGGGTTGCGGGCGGCCGGCGTTCCACTCTTCATGGAACCGGAGACCAAGTGGTACCGGGTCGACGGGGCCGAGGAGGCCGGCGTCCGGCAGTTCCTGGTCACCGATCCGGACGGCTACCTCATCCGGTTTCAGTCATCCGTCGGACGACGCCCCGCCTGAACCGGGATGATGGTCGGGTGCTCGTCTCGATCGTCTACATGAGTCGCGCCGTCGAGGAGTTCGACGACGCGGCGATGACCGCGCTGCTCCGCGAGGCTCGGCTCCACAACGAGGCCCTGGGCGTCTCCGGTCTGCTTGTGGCGAAGGGTGGTCGCTTCATGCAGCTGCTCGAAGGGCCGGCGTGGAGCGTCGACGACCGGTTCTCGGTCATATCGAAGGACCCGCGACACCACGAGGTGACCTCGCTGATCCGCGAGGACATCGAGAGCCGTCGGTTCGACGGGTGGTCGATGGCCTACCGCGGGCTCGATGACGACGACCTGGCGGCGGAAGCGGGGTTCAGCCCGTTCCTCAGGGGGACGACGGACTTCCCGCGGTCGTTCGACCGGACGAGTGCGGCGTGGCTCCTGAAGTGGTTCCGGGATCGCGAGCTCCACGACGTCTGAGCGGTCAGGCGGTGTGGTCCGTCGGGCGGTGTTGTCCGTCAGGCGAACGACTCGTCGACGAGGGCCAGCAGCCGCTCCCGGTGCGCCCGCTCCACTGATGCGAGCACCAGGACCCGCCACATCGTCGCAACCGCGGGCAGCAGATCCCGCCGACCGGAGCGGACGTTCGCGACGAGCTGCACGCCGGTGAAGTACGGCACCACGGTCGCGCCGAGCTGTTCCGGCGAGAGCTCCTGCCCGATCTCACCTGCCGCGACCCCGAGGCGGAAGACGTCCACGACGCCCGCGATCCACTGCTCGTAGAAGCTCGAGGTCGCGCCGGCCAGCACGCCGTGCTCCAACGACAGCCGGATCCCCGCGCGGACGACCAGGTCGTGCATGAGCAGGTCGGCGATCGCTCGGGAGGCCCGGACGAGCGATCCGATCGGCGACGCGTCGGTGAAGTCCATCGCCGCGAACGTCCGGGCGTTCTGCTCGTCGATGACGGCGTGCGCGATCGACAGCTTCGTCGGGAAGTGGCGGTGGAGCGCACCCTGGCCGATGCCGGCCGCACGGGCGATCCCGGCGATGCTCGCCGTCGCGTAGCCGTCGCGGTCGAACTCGCCGGCGGCGGCCTCGACGATCAGCGCACGTCGCCCCTGCCCCACCGCGTCTCCCACCGGTCCACCGTACCGACCGGCGGGAGCGCTCCCGTCGGTCAGGCCTGGTCGGCGTGCAGGAACTCGGTGATGGCGGTCGCGCCGCTGTTGAAGCGATAGGTGCTGCCGGCCGTGCCGCCGTTGTCGAGGACGTCCGCGATGACCTGGGCGACGTCTGCACGCGCGACGCTCGACGACTCGCCGTCCCAGTCGACACGACCGGTCGGCCCGTCGTCCGTGAGGGTGCTCGGGGCGACGATCGTCCACTCGAGCCCGGAGTCGCGGACCACGGCGTCGGCGATCATCTTCGACTGCGCGTACGCGAAGAAGTCGTTGTCCTGCGGGACCCCGTGGTCGAGGACCGAGCCGGACCACGAGACCATCACGTACCGCTCGACGCCGGCGCGCTTCGCCGCTTGGACCCGCCCCCGGGCGGCCGCCGGGGCGAGCCCCCGGGGCGGGCCCCCCGACCCCCCGCCGGCGCCGGCGGACCACACGATCGCGTCCTGTCCGCGGACGAGTTCCTCGATGTCGGCGAGCGTCTGCGTCTGGATGTCGGCCACCTTCGGGTCGCCGCCGTGGGCACGGATCTCGTCGGCCTGGTCGGGGTTCCGGATGACGGACGTGACGTGGTGGCCGCGGTTGCTGAGGATGCGCGTCGCGAGGAGTGCGACCTTGCCGTGGCCGCCGAAGATGATGATGTCGCTCATGCCGTCGACGGTACGCGTCGCGCCTCAGCGGCAGGTGCCGGGGTTTGGGTTATTTCGTTTCTCCCTGTCTTTACTGGCATCTGCGATCGTTCAGGGCCGATGTTGCATACGCGGTCCGGGGTCGTTTGCATATGGACACGGTAGCGACCGGGCATTCCAAACCTTCGAAGTGCCTCGTCTGGAGGTAAAGGGCAGCGCTCGGCTGGGTGTTGTGGCAGGCGCATCGTGGGCGCGTTGACATAGAGGAACCGGTGGACGGCCGAGCCGTGTGCTAGATCATGGATGGAATCGAGCGGCGCGCGGCATGTCACTGCGAGGCTCGGAAGTGCGCCCGTAGCATGAGTATCAGCCTCCGAGGAGTTAGGGCCACTCAAACGCAGGCGGGTAGAGCAGAGGCCGAGAGCGGTCGCGACCGTGTTGGTCCACGAGCGTGTTCCTCAGAAACTCGATCGCCAGGTCCACTCTTCGCTACAACGAGGACTCCCGCGGTGCTCACCGTCCCGCCGTCAACGATAGACGGTGCGAGTTTGCGTAGCGGCATCGAATCTTCCTCGCGCCGTTCCCTGGTGTTCGGCTGCACGTTGTCTAGCTTCCCGCCATCTCGCACCGTTTGCATCGCCTTGGCACCTGCACGGCGGTAGGCGATATTCATGACAGCTCCCCGCAGGCGCCGCTGATAGCTCTTCGACGCAGGTTGGAGCCAGGCAAGCATCGGCACAACAACTGCGAAGGAACGCGGAGCCGAGCGGTCGAATAGTTGGTGAAGCCAACTGCGGCCATGACGGTGCATCGGGCGCTGTACGAGTCAGCGCTGCAGGTACCGTAAGACCACTGCCGAGCGGGGGTTTCCCGGCATCGGCCCCGTGCGACCGAGAACGGACCCCATGGCATCGAAGCCCAGCGCCAAGCCGAAGGTGCTCTCCACCACGGAGATGACCCGCCGTGCTCAGAAGTTCGTCGCGACCTGGAAGGGCGCGAGTAGCGAGCAGGCCGATTCCCAGACCTGGTGGAACGACCTCTTTGAGACGTTCGGGCTCGACCGCCGCACGGTCGCCGTCTTCGAGCAGCGCGCCAAGCGGGCATCGACCGGCGAACGCGGCCGCATCGACATCTTCATGCCCGGCGTGATGATCGGCGAGTCCAAGAGCCTCGGGAAGGACCTCCAGGCTGCCGAGGACCAGGCGCTCGACTACCTCGCCACCGGCGACATCACCCCGGCTGAGATGCCCCGCTACGTCGTCGCCTCGGACTTCGACGTCATCCGCATCCGCGACCTCGAATCACCCTCCGACGACCCGATCCAGTTCCGGGTGCAGGACCTGACGAAGAACATCCGCCACTTCGCGTTCCTCTCCGGCTACCGGGCCCCGAAGCGCGCGATCGAGAAGCAGGAAGCCGTCACCGTGCAGGCGGCGCGCACCATGGGTGCCCTCTACGACACGCTTCTCGGTGACGTGGACGCGATGGCCGAGGGGCACGACTCCGAGCAGGCAGCAGTCTTCATGACCCGCCTGCTCTTCCTGCTCTACGGTGACGACGCGGGAGGACTCTGGGACCAGGGCCTGTTCGAGCGCTTCGTCCTCGACCACACCGCCGAAGACGGCTCCGACTGCGGCGCACTCATCACGCAGCTCTTCCAAGTGCTCGACACACCGAAGCAGCGTCGCTCCCCGCACCTCGATGACATCTACCTCGCTTTCCCGTACGTGAACGGCGGCCTGTTCCAGGATCGAGTTGACATCCCCACCTTCAACCGCGACATGCGCACCGCCCTCCTGGTCGCATGCCGGGAGGAGTGGAGCGGCGTCTCGCCCGCCATCTTCGGCTCTCTGTTCCAGGGCATGTCGAGCCGCGAGGCGCGCCGGAAGCAGGGCGAGCACTACACGACCGAGACGAACATCCTGAAGACCCTGCGGCCCCTGTTCCTCGACGCCATCGAAGAGCAGCTGAAGGCTGCCTGGCCATCGGAAGCAGCCCTCCTGAAGCTGCACGACTCCTTCGAGGCAATGCGCTACATGGACCCGGCGATGGGCTGCGGGAACTTCATCATCATCACCTACCGCGAGATGCGCGACATCGAGCTGCGGCTCCTCGAACGGCTCCGTGAACTCCGCGGCGAGACCACCGCCTACACGCTCGACGGCACCTGGGACCTGAAGGTCAGCCCCGACCAGTTCGGCGGCATCGAGATCAACTGGTGGCCCGCGAAGATCGCCGAGACCGCCATGTTCCTCGTCGACCACCAGGCGAACCAGCGCATGGCAGAATCTCTCGGCGCCGCGCCGGAACGTCTACCGATCAAGCTCGCGCCGAAGATCGTCCACGCTGACGCCCTGACCGTCGACTGGGCCGACCTGTTCACTCCCTCGCCGCACGTTTACGTGTTCGGCAACCCGCCCTTCCTCGGCAAGAAGGTCCGCACCGCGACGCAGCGCGACACAATGGACCGCGTCTGGTCCAAGCACGGCAAGTACAGCAAGCAGATGGACTTCGTCACCTCCTGGTTCGCGGCCGCGATGACCTACTTCCATGACGCTCGCGCTCAAGGAGGCGGCCACTTCGCATTCGTGGCAACGAACTCGATCACGCAAGGCGAACCCGTCGAGTCCCTCTTCGGAACCATGCGCAGACTCGGCTGGCACATCCGCTTCGCCTACCGGAACTTCGCCTGGACATCAGAAGCCGCGGGAGCCGCCGCCGTCCACTGCGTCATCATCGGCTGCGACCGCAACCCGAACGACCCCCGCCGCATCTTCACCGCCACGGCGTCCGGCGACCGCGAGGAGTGGGTACAGGAGATCAGCCCCTACCTCACCGAGGGCGCTCAAATCCCGGTGACGAAGCGGATGACCCCGCTGAGCCCGGCACTGAGCCCCGCGATGGTCGGGTCGCAGCCGAGCGACGGAGGGAATCTCCTGCTCGACGCCGAAGCTCGCGACGAGGCACTCCGCGACCCGATCGCGGCACCCTACGTCCAGCGCTACGTCGGCGCCGACGAGCTGATCTCCAACAAGGGGCGGTGGTGCTTGTGGCTCCGTGACGCTGACCTCACGAAGGCGCTGCGCAGCCCGTTCATCGCAGACCGGCTCGCGAAGGTGCGCGAGATGCGCGAGGCCAGCACCTACCCCTCGACCCTCGCGATGGCGCAGACCCCTCACCTGTTCTGGAACGACCAGCAGCCGAGCGTCCCGTACATCTGCATCCCCGCACACTTCACCGCCGCGCGCGACTACGCGACCGTGGCTCGCTTCGAGCCGAACGTCGTCGCCAGCAACGCTAACTTCACCGCTGTCGACCCTGACGGACTGCTGTTCGCCGTCATCTCGTCGAAGATGTTTCTCGCGTGGCAGCGCCTCGTCGGGGGCCGCATCAAGTCCGACCTCCGCTTCGGCAACACGTCCACATGGAACACGTTCCCGTTCCCGAACATCTCGGCTGCCGAGCGCGAACGGATCATCACGGCGGGACGAGCGGTGCTCGACGCACGGGCCGCACTCATCGGCCAATCGCTGGCGCAGATGTACAACCCAATCGCGATGGACGCCGGACTGCAGAAGGCGCACATGCATCTGGACAAGGTCATCGATCGCTTGTTCGGCTTCGCGAAGGTGCCTTCCGCCCAGGCGCGGTCGCAGCGTCTCTTCGAGCGGTACGTGCAGATGACTCAGCAGGGGCAGCTTCCCGCGTAGCCCCCGCGAATCCGGAACAGCGAAGCGCCCGCCGCTTATCAGGCAGCGGGCGCTTCGCTGTGGTTGCTGAGCCGCAGCTTCGTCCGTCGACGCGTTGAAGGACGGGGCGGCCGCGGGTGCAGTCTCGTCCGAGGTGAGGTGCCCGCACTCCACCGCCTCGCGCCTCATAGTCAGCTGCAGCAGGCACGCATGCGCCCCGTACCAAGTCAGCGGCACACCGGTCACCGCATGAGTTCCTAGGTCCATCACCGGTGGAGGGCAAGTGGCGAGGGGCGCAACTTTCACCAGACCAACGGGGATGGCTCGGCCCGGACCAACCTTGACGACTTGGCTCTAGGTTGATCCGCCACTGTCACTGGCTGAGACTGTAGCGGCGAGGGGGCAGACGGCGTCCGCCTCAACCAATCGCTCTCTCCGACAGCTACCAAACGAACCGTTGAATACCCGAACCACCGCTCAGCACGACAGCGGACTGAAGGTCGAGAAGCGTCACGGACGTAGTTCTCGTCGGTCGCTGAACGTCCGCGAGCTGGGCTCCTGACAGATCGCGCGCCGTCCGCATCGTCCCGTCGGCGTCTTCAACAATCATTGCCCCCATCGCCGTGGACGCATCGTCGGCGCCTTTCGCTGCTGTCGAATACCGGTATCCGCCTCCACTCATCGCGAGTCGCTGCATGTCTCGCTTCGCGGCTGCATCATCACCGAGCAGCGCTCGGGCGGCGATTGTCAACGCGTCCTCCGCCGGCGCAGATTCCGGCCCGGAGGAAGCCAAAAGCGCCTCTCCGCCTACTCGGTCGACGACCGCGGCAAGCCGAGTTCGATCGACCACGTCAGCGCCATCCAGCGCCGCAGCTTGCTTGGTTGCGGCCGCCGAAACTCTTGAGCGCAACCCAGCGGTCGCCGCACCAAACCGTTCGTCTCTGGCGAGAAAATACGACGAATCGACAAGAGCCGCGAGGTCGACGTTCCCCTTCGAGACCAGGTCACGTATCTGTTTGAGAGTGTGTTCTCCGGCAGGATCGCGATTGCTATCACACTGCTGGAGTATCGAATCCCACCGCGCTGACGCGTCGACAGATGGAACCGGGATGGGCAGCCAGCCCGTCGGCACAGCGCCGGCGCGAACATCGAGTTTCTCCGTTCTGCCGCTAACCGTGGCGAGCAGCGCGGTCACCTGAGGATCCGGTGTAGTCGCACCTTCGATACCCCACCAACCCCCGGCATACTCAGTAAAGCCCTCGAACCGAGCATCGGGCGCCGTCACCGTCATGCTCGACCCGTTCGCGAGATCAAGCACATGGGCCACAGCGGGGAGCGTCGTGGAATCGATAGGCGACGCGGTGAGGCGAGCGAGCCAAGTCTGCAGCTCAGCCTGCGTGGGCGTGGACTTCCTCGCGGCGGACAGCGCGCTCGAAGCGATGGCGGCAGTGTCAATCTGATCGACGGTTGCTTCCGGCCTCCTGCCCTCCGACAAGGCGGCTTGCAGACGGTCCATCACCGGCCCCGGCACATTGCCGCGAGAGGCGACGAGTGCCTGCGCGACTCGAGCTGTCGCGACCGCCGACACTTCGCCACCCTCGGACTCGGCATACCCGTCGCCGTCGAAGAGCACGGCTGCCTCTCGCTGCACGAACGACCGACCCGCGGTAGACGCTGTCAAGAACGGTGCAGCGACCGACAGCGCCGCGGCTGAGCCGCCGACTGCGGCGTCCCCGTCCCGAACTTGACGCTCAACAGTGCGCAGCATGGCGGACTCGGACACAGCGCTCGGACGATCTGCGATGCCCCGCCCGACCATATGCGCTGACCACAAAGTGGCGTAAGGGGACGACTGAGCAGCGAAGTCCTCGACTGCGCCATACCGATCGAGTCGATCAGCGCCGCGCCAGGCAGAGTCGTCCGCAGCGGTGACCAGCCGCAGCGCTGGAGCGCAGATGTCGGCGCGTTCGGATTGCTCGTGGGCACCTCTGACCACCACGACAGTCGCCACCGCGCCCACGACGACCAGTACGAGACTCAGCGACGCGGCGAGCAGCTTCTTCTGACGAGAGGAACGAATGAGGATCTCCTCCTTGCGGTACCTTGCCGTGCAAGGTACCTTGTTGGACATGGTCAGCAGTTTCGGTGAACAGCTCAGACGAGCGTCACTTCGGACGGCAGTACTTGCTGCGCTGGACAGTGCGGACGCGATGTTCGGATTAGACGTGCTCCGAACATTGCGGCGGTCAGCAACGATGGCGACTACTGAAGGATCGATTTATCCACTGCTGCACCGTCTGGAGCGAGAAGGGCTTGTTGAAAGTTTTTGGTCGCTCGCAACGAAGCCGAAACCGCGGCGGTACTACCGCCTCACTGCCCTCGGGTCGCAGACTCTGACTGCGGACCGGGCAGACTGGTCACGTTTCGCGCCAGCTTTTTCCGACATCATCACCTCGGAGGGGAACCATGAATAACACAGACGACCCGGCAATCGAGTATCTGCATCGGTTGGACCGAGCAGCTCGCAACCTCCCGAAAGATCGCCGGAAGGCCTTGCGGCAGCAGGTGGCCGAACATTTTCAGTCGGTGTCAGAGGAAGGCGGAGATATGGCCGCCGAGCGCGCACGCCTTGGCGATCCGGAAGACTTGGTTGCCGCTGAGATGACGAACGGTAGCCAGGCGAGTTCGGGCCGCCGAGTTCTGGCAGTGGTGCTTCTCGTGCTCGCCGGCCTTTGGGGAGTTGGATCAGCGCTCGTCCTCGTGTTCGCAGCAGCTACGCAGTCGATGCCGGCATGGTTGACGGTCTTTGCCGGCCTAGCCATTGTCGTCGCGGTGCTCGCTGCCATCTGGTCCATTCGCGCGCTTCGCCGATGACGGCACTGCGCGGCCGCTCGATGAGCGGCCGCGCAGCCCGATATCAGTTCGTGGTCAGGCTGTAGGTGTTGTTCCCGACCTTCCAGGTGGACGTCGTATTCTGGTTCACGCTGAGCAGCGGACCAGCCCACTCGACACCCTGATAGTTGTTCGTCGTCGAGGTGCCCTTCCCGGTCGCCTTGTAGTCGACGCCCTGGTTGAAGATGCTGCCCGACGCACCGGCCGGAACAGAGATACTGATGCCGACGCCAGTCGCCCAGAAGTGATCCGTCAACGAAACAGTCCCGGACCCCGAGCCCGTCCATGACGTGGTGGTCTTGCCCGAGAGCACCTTCGCGAAGGTGCCTGCGTTCGCGATCTTCACCGTCGATCGGAACGAGTTCTTGATGTGGTTACCCGAGCTAGAGCTGGACACGGCGTGATTGCCGTCAGCCATCGAACTCGATGCCTGCGTTGAGACCGTCCCTGGCTGCGGTGTGGTCCTGATGACCAATGAACTCGTCGGGGATGCCGGCGTCGAGACGCTGAAGTCCTCGGCGTTCGCGGCGGCCGGTCCGAACGAGACGGCCGCCCCTACGGTCGCCACCAAGACACCAGTTGCAATTGCAGCACGCTTGAAACGCATTGTTCCCTCCCTGAGGGCAGCGATCTGCTTCCCCCACGACGACCCTATGAGCCATCCGTGCGGGACGGCAAGGGGACCCAGCTCAGAGCTGACGGGTCGGGCGCGTCGCAGCCGTTGCCAAGGACGCGGTGGCCCGCTGCACTACACCAACACTCTCCGCGCTCCCCTCGGCCGGGTCGCGGAAAGAGCCAGCAGCGAGCGGTGACCTGTGTAGCGGCGAGCCGAAGCGTCTAGGGGCGCGGTCAGTGTGGCGGGCGTTGCCGCATTCGGTGAGTCACGATTGGACGGTTCGCCGCACGCGGTCAGGGTCGGCAGCCGCTGGCTTGGTGGCCCCGCGGAGCGCGACGACGTTATTGGAGCGCGCTGGGCCCCGCTGCTCAGGAGCAGACGCGCCGCTCGATTGACGTCCTCGAGGAGCCATTGGCGTCGCGCGGTCGTGTCAATCTCCGCTTGGACCCGTGGGTGGTGGCTCTGCTCGGCGTGACTCATTGGCTCGCGCGTCTGGACGACAGCGCCGCATCGCAAAGGGATGAGTGGAACGATCGGCCGATTCCTCGCCGATTCTTACCCGTCAACCCACAGCACTACATCGCAGCCCACCAGGGGTCACGTGCGGCGCATCGTTCACGTGTCTGTCGCCATTAGCATCCGGAACACCTAACGGTCAGACTTGCACATGAGGCGCGGTGCGGCCTTGCGTCCGTCAAGCTGAGTATTACCAAGTGGAGACGATCCGACTCGTGGCGGAACGGTTTCCGTCGCGGTCGGAAGGGCGGCTACAACCTCGGCTGGCGGGATAGATGACTCGGCGTTCCGAGAGTCTCCGGCGCCCAGGAGTTTGCCGGAGCATCCGCGGGGCTTCGTCGACTGAGTGCGGCCATGAGCGCGTCGCATCGCTGCTGGATGCGATGTGTAGCGCTGGTCGATCATTTGGTCCGGTCATCACCTGAGCGGTCCGGGAGTCATGTGGTTCCGCGCGTGGATCGCAAGTTCCGAGACAACACGTCAGCGGTTCGGTAACTGTGCCAAGAAGTGAAGTCGCCTGCTGGATCGCTGGAGACCGCTCGATCTGCTTGACTGTCGTCGCCGCAGAGCTGTGGCAGCGGGGGCGGGGGATGTCGCTCCTGTCGACAACGAGGGGAAACGGCGATGAGTGTCGTGTACACAACTGAGACGATGGCGAACCGGGCGTTCGCAGCGGAGATCCGACACGATCCGGTGGCATTTACTAAGCTCCTGGGGGAGACACTCGATCTGAGCGAGCCGGGCCTCGGCGAGTTCGTGTCGGTGCGGTGCGAAGGCATCGGGGACATCGACCTCCTCTTGACCTTCACCGACGGAGACCGTTCCACGATTGTGGGCATCGAGTCGAAGTTCGACCACGAGCTGACCGAGGAGCAGGTCGACAAGGAACTGCAGGCGCTCGAGGAACACGGCGGTGGCCACTTGGTCGTGGTGCTTCCTGAGGCGACTGACGCCCCAGAGTTCCCTGACCTCTGTGTCCTGGCATGGGCTGACGTCCTCGGGTCGTTCAAGGACTCGCGGCTCACCAAAGCCGACGTCGACGCTATGCCACTGACGAAGCGGCGAGTCGAACGAGTGCTGAGAGACACCAACTTCGGTCGCCTCCTCACCGATCCCGGATGGAAGGTGCACGTGCGTCGGAACGGCAACGGAAACCCGTCGATCGAGTTCCACTCGCCAAAGCTCGCGTCCGGACGGACGATCCGCGGTCAGATTCAAGTCACCGGTCAGGGCTTGCCGACCGACCCCGGCAAGCTGCGCCTCGAGTACAGCCTCGGGATCGAGATTCGTACCAACCCGGTAGACGTCGACTTCCCCGGCGACGGTGGAACTACGGCCCCAATCTGGGCTCAGCACCTCGCGACCCTGCGCAGGGAGGTGCTGACGGATGACCGTCTCACGGAACTGACTGTCAGCCTCCACCCCGCGCCCCGCCGCTCCGATGACGACCGTAAGGCGAAGCCGAACCCGCCGCGCGACAACAAACTCGATGTCGCTGAAAAGCATCTCGGGGACGAGCGCTGGCTCGTCAAGGGCTACACGGACAAGGAGGGCTGGGCGCTCGGCGTGAAATCGACACCGCACCGTCTCGACGAGCTTGACGACCTCTGCACGACGACGGCGCGCATCCTGAACGAGTGGCTGGCAGTTGAGCCACAAGAGCTGGCGGAAGCATCACCCGCGACGGCTCCGTCAGCGTGAAAGCCGAAACGACACAAAGGCTCTCGTTCGAGCCGCTGTCTCGTCGCCGGAGCCCCTCGCTCGAAGTCGCACGGATAGCGACGGACGACAAGGACCATCCACGCCTACCGGGGCGATCGTTTCACGGATACACGCCGGCTCGGGAGCGGGAAGCCCTGCATGAGATAGGTGATCGCCCCAGTTAGCCGGTGGGGTCGACCGCAATGCTGGGTGATCTAGCTCGCCCTCCCAGCAGAGGTCGGCGCAATACTGCCGCTGCATGTACTCGACGCAACGGTCCCAACCTGCGCCGTAGCCGGCAAGGGTGTTGACAGAAAAGCGGATTCAGAGTAGACGTAGCAGACGGCATCGGCACCCCAACGTTGCGCGGCGATCTCCGCTTCTGCCCCGATTTGATTGCCCCTCCAACGCACGCGTGGGAAAGCTTCGCTGCCCCGGTGCGCGCGAATTCCGCCTGCGCCAACCAGTAACGCTTTACAGGGCCCGCTTCCTCTAGCGGGGGTTTCCAATGGAAAGCGACCTCGATTCCCCCACTGTCTCCCAGTGCGCGCCCCTGAGATTTTTCTGTGATGCCACGCGCAGGTGCGTTTATAGGGACGCTTCCAGTAAAATACTCAGGTCGCGAGTCGAGGTTGAGGCAGCCACTCGTGGACGTCTCGAACTATGCGCGCGCCTGACATCAGGCGGGACGACTGTTCAGCTGATCTGTGCGCGGGTCGGCTAGCGACGCCCATTGCGTCGACGCTTTGACGTGGGCTGGTCGAGGGGCGACCCGACGCCGACCACATGCCACCAGCCACAAACCGGACATCGAAGCACATGCGTCGGCTTTTGCACACCACGCGATACCCGCGTCGCCTGACCCTCGGATGTGATCGCAGCCCTGCCCGTGGAGCATCGCACACCTTGGATTATACAAAGGTAACCCTCAACCTCGATGCCTTCGCGGGACGACGTGCCGATATGCGACGAGCGCATTTGCTCGGGCCCCTCGCCGTCAGGTCTGGCCGACGCTAGCCCTTCCGAAGCCCAGACCGCCATGATCTAACGCGCGACGGACGAAGGCTCCTACGCCGCGCCTGTCCGATCGCGTCTGCGTCATCCTCGAGGACCGCAGTCCGATCCTTCATGGCGCGTCGTATGAGCGACAGTTCATCGCCAATCACTTCGACATCCTTGCCGAGCCGAGTGACGGGGTCGGTTGCCACTTCAACGCTGCCCGCTACATCGAGGTCGAGTGTGAATGTGTCCTCGAAGTGGTGTTGGCCGCTCATGTCGGTGTAGCGGGCAATTACGACGTACCGGCGCGGCATCTCGGGCGTCGCTTCGAAGATTTTGGGGAATCGCCCCAGGATATATCCGTGGCGGCGACCGGAAGCGAGATGCTCGAAGCTTACCGAACCGTCGAAGACGCTGTTCACTCGCGCCATCGCTGCCGGCATCTTGTCCGGGAGGAAGAAGTGAGCGAGCGACTGAAACGGCGGCTCGACGCTCAGGCAGACGTTGCGCGCCGTCGATGCGCTTAGGTTCGCGACCTCGACGACCACAGTGCCCTGCATTGCCGCGCGACGATCCTTGAACACGGACCGGTGGAGTCCGAGGTCGACGAGGAGTCTCGGCCGGATCGTCTCGATATTCACCCGTCGGGTCTCTTCGTTTGAGGCCGCCAAAGCCCGGTTTGATCGGTCTACTTGGCGAATCTGGTACCAGGCGAAGACGAGACCGATGACCACGAAACCGCCGAAGAACGCGGACCATTCCTCGGCGGTGGGCGCCCCGTCGAACCGCCACCACGAACCCCACACAGCGATGCTGACACGAAATGCACCCACCGCCGTAGCGACGACGACGGCAAGCAACAGAATCAGTCGGAGGCGTCCCACGTTCTTCAGGATAGGACGAATCCCGAACGGGAGATGCTTGTGATGGATACACGTCGGCGGGAATCAGTCTCGCGACCTCCGATGCGGGGACCTCGTTCGAATATTGCCCGTCGCCGTCGCCGTCGCTGTCTGGCTGTCTGGCTGTCTGGCTGTCACTCATGATGTTGCCGATGCGGAGCCCGAGTCGGGTGCGGCTGCGTATGCGTCAAAGAGCGAACGCCATCGTTCGGGGTGCGTCCTCTTGATGTGGTGTTCAATTTCGCGCGTGGCCGCCACGACAAAATCGTCGACCTGCCACAAGTCAAGATGCCCCAAGTGCCACCCCACGAGTCGCCGCAGCGCATCATCCATCGCTGCACCCACCCAGCTCGGATCCGATTCGGCTGCCGCGACGGTGATGTACCGCCGGCAGTTATCCGCGAGGTGCTGAGCTGCGCATCGGCTGGAGAGCCGGAAGAACGCCCGCAGGACCGCGTCAGTGCCGTGATCCGGGTGACGCTTGTACTCATCAATGGCGTCGCTGATCTGTTCCAGGACCTCACCGCGAACCCGTAGAGCACCTGCTTCGACGTCACGCAGCCGAAGTTCGCCCTCATGTTCCCGCCGCTCCGCATCTTGGCGCGCACTTGAAGCGATCTGTATACGGCTGGCGCGGAGCGTGACTTGGGCGGTAATGATCGCCACAGCGATCGGGAGCACGATCGTCTGCGCTGCTTCCAGAAGTGTCTCAAGCACGCTCCTATCTTGTCGGTCTGCGTGGGCGGCAACCAGTTCGACCAAGCGCGGTCGGAGCTGGTCACACGCGAGATCCACGGATCCTGGTCAACCCGAGCGGCGTCTCGGTGCCACTGCGATCATTGGCTCGTAGCGCGGAGGTCGGGCCGTTGCTCATCGAGCCCACGGTGGCTTGCGAGGCGGATGTCATGTGGGTCGACGCGAAGAGTACCGCAGCGCCGCCAGATCTGATCACCGTCATGACATGGAACACGTGGCGCCACCCTGCTCGCCTCATTGGGTCGTTGAGCCCCTTCAGGCGAGGCCACCGCTTCGGCTCCTCCGTCGTCTCCGTCGTCTCCGTTGTCTCCGTTATCTCCGTTGTCTCCGTTGTCTCCGTTGTCTCCGTTGTCTCCGTACAGGCTGGCCGCTGCCGCCATATCGGGGGATCGAAACATGAGCGGCTCTGTAGATATGGTCGGGAAGATGACGACCACCAAAGCAGCACTCGAGGCAATCGACACGGGGTTCGCCGAGTTGGGATTTGCTCCGACCGAGCTGCCGAACCTGCGGCACTCCGCCATCCGCAGCGCGACATGGATCGATCGGGCCCGCGCAATCACCAGCGGCGCGACAGACCTTCCGGCGGACATCGATATCGTCGCGTACGGCTCGCTGGCACGGTTCGAGGCGACCGAAGCGAGCGACCTTGACTACCTCGTGGTCGATTACGGCGATCCAGCCGATACGGCCCGCACCGACCTCGGACTCGACGCCGCCGACGAGTTGCGCGCGCAGCTGCAGTCCGGCGTCGTGCTCAACGGTCCAGGCAGCTCGGGCATGTTCGGAACTGCGCAGCCCGCGGACTCATTCACCAATAGCATCGGGTTGGAAGCCGACACGAACCGCTCCACGAGCCGCCGCGTACTGCTCTTGGAAGAGTCTGTGTCGCTGCATCATCCGCATCAGCATGAAAACCTGATCGGCGCGATCGCGGAACGCTATCTTGCCGCTCGTGTCGCAGGCACCAGCGGGGTGCCCCGGTTCCTGTTGAACGACCTCGCTCGCTACTGGCGGACCATCTCCGTCGACTACCAGGCTAAGACACCGACCGGCAATCCGTACTCACTGCGCTACCTCAAGCTCACGATCTCGCGGAAGTTCACCTACGCGGCGTCGATCGCACCGCTGTTCCAGCTCAGCCCCGTCGCAGATGACCCAGAGGCGCTACGAAAGCGCCTCGTCGAGGCATACACCGTGCCGCCGATGGTCAGGTTCGCTGCGTTCGTCAACGCTGCCGTCGGCGACGATCAGGTCCAGGAGGCTGGCCGCGCCGCATTGCAGATCGTCGACGAGTTCAACGGTCAGGTCGCGTCTCACGACTGGCGATCTCAGATCGAAGAGGACTGCAAGCAGGCCGATCCGCGGGACGGAACCTCGTTCGGCCGCACCCGTGAGATGGGACGTCAACTCCAAGAGCATCTGGAGACGATCTTCTTCTCCAAGACCTACGCCAAAGCAGCCCAGCGGTACCTGGTTTTCTGACCAACATGGACCGTGCAGCTGTCAGCGGGCCATGGGAGGATGAGTCTATGACGGACATGGTGGACCAGGGTCGGAGGATCTGTCAGCAGTGCGGGTTCGACCTGTACCTGCCAATCGCGGACCTGCGCAGTTCCACGCTCGGACTGTACGACGACGGGCGTTTTCCAGGACGGAGCATCCTCGCGCTATCGGAGCACGCCGAGCACCTCGACATGCTCGCTCCTGCGGTCCTCAATCGGTTCATGACCGACGTCAAGCTCAGCGTCCGGGTGATCAAGCGCACCACCGGCGTTGAGCGGGTGAACGTTGCCATTCTCGGCAATCGCGACAACCACGTTCACGCGCACCTCATCCCCCGGTACCCCATGCACGAAGCGAAGCCGGACAGCTCTCCGTGGGATGATCCGCGACCAAAGACACGCTTGGTCACAGCACACCGCGATGAGATCCTCCAAGCGCTCCGAAACGAGGCCGCAACCGAACGGCGCGCAACGCGTTGGCTGTGGCGCACTCCACGAGCTTCAGACCTCGTGGTCGCGACGCACGCATCGCCCACGCCACCCCTATTCGAGGCTCCTGCGCTGTAGCGGTCGGGACGATCCCAAGATCGCCCGCCGGAATGGCCAGAGTCGTGACCAGAACACGGTCCGAGCGCTTCCGGTCGGCCCGCGGTGAAGTCGCTCCGTCGTCGCTGCCCTGGACGAAGTACCCGGACGGCGCTCATGCTTCCCCGTGCGAGACTGCGGTTCGTCGGCGCGGGACCGACGCTGCGAGGCCCTCGGCCGAGTACGCGGTCGGGTGAAAGCCGCGGGAGCGGGCGAAGTGCAAGGAGCACAAGACCGGCGATCTGCGATGTTCGAGGACCGGAGCCTTCCGTGTGGGAATCAGACTCGAATGGTACCCGGTCTCCTAACCGGGCGTGGGAAGTCTGAGATTCGCGCCGGCTGCGGCGATTGTATCGAGCAGAGCGTGTCGTCGCGCGAGGGCGCAAGCCGGGGCGTGATCGCCGTCACCGACTGGTCGGGGCGACGTCTTCCGTCTGTGCTGCCGCGCGACTGCGGCTGATCCACTTCGCTACCGCCGAGTGCCCGTCTCCGGTGATCTCTGCGATCTGCCGAACCGGCACTCCGAGGTCCGAAGCTGTCTTCATCAGCGCGAGCCGTTCCGCGCGGGAGCGCCGATACAGTTCGCTCGCCTCGCGGAGGCGCTCGATCACGTCAGCGCGTGTCGCGTAGAAGGCGTCGCTGATCGCGCGCGGTTCGTTGGGGCTCTGGTTCATCATCCATCCATTCGTGTGGGCACGCTTCGCTTGTCCACACGAACTCATTCATGCGAACATGGGCGAACCCGTCCGAATTTCGGACAACCATTCCTCAACACCACGCTGGGCACATCGGTCACTTTCCACGGCTACCGATACCCATTCAGCCGGACGCCGATGGCGTGCCGGCTTGTGGCGTGTCCCATGATATCGCGAATGCAGAGGATGCGCTCGTTGGATCTTTTTGACCGCCGACAAGCCGCTTCCGTGTTGATAACCACAAACAGCTACAGTCAAGTACCCCGATGATTGCTGGAACGTCGCAGGAACGTGACACTTGTGGGCGTACTGTAGGAATTTCTGCAAACGGAAATTCCCCATTGCGCACGGTGATGACAGATGTCATTCTTCGTCCGTGATCCGGACAAAACTCTACGAACGCGACGATGCTCCGCAGCTGGGCGGCAGCGTCCTCGACGGCAGCCGCGCCGCGCAGTCGCGCCGGGTGCAGGACGCGGCACGTGCGCTGCGGATGGACGCGTTGACCTTCGTCGCCTGGATGGTCGAGCGATCCCGTCGTGCCGGTGACCCGGTGGATCGCTGGCCGACCCCTTGGCTGGTGGAAGCGATGACCGCGACCCGGCTCCGTCGGGATCCACATGTCGTGCGACGGCTCCGCGATGGTTGGCGGCTGATCCTGACCTTCCACGGCCAGCCGTTCGCGATGGTCGTCCCGGTCAGCGGTCCTCGCGACGAAACAGCACATGACCCCACCGCCCGCGTTGGCTCGTCCGACGCGCCCGCCGCGTCGTCGATGACGGGCTCCACCGATCGGACCCGGTGAGGTGGCGCGGGATTGGGCAGGCGCTCTCACGCTCGCTCCGGACCAGCGGCGCCTTTGGCCAACCGAGGACGGCACCCCCTCGACGGACTTCACCATCGACGACGAGCACACGGTCGCGCTCTCCGGTGACTGGGAGTCCGACGGCACCAGAGTGCTGCCGATGCTGCGCCGTCTTCGCGCTGTGGCGCCGGAAGTCCGCACGATTCTGCACGTGGGCGATCTGAGATGGGAGCCGCCCGTGCGGCTCGGCAACGACCGAATCTACCGCCATGACAGCTATCTCCCCCGCTTGGAGGCGACGTTGCGTGCCCTGGGCCTGCGACTGCTGCTCACGCCGGGCAATCACGACGATTGGACGAGCCTGTCCGGCGCGTTCGCCGCGCGACCCGGTGTGCCCCGCCGTCTCTCGCCGAGTATGTGGGCGCTGCCGCGCGGCTGCCGCTTCAGCATCAGCGGCATCCGGTTCCTCTCGTTCGGCGGGGCCGTGTCGGTCGACCGCGATCGGGGTCTGGCGGAGGCCCCATCTGATGGTGACGTCGCCGCGGCGGCTGCGGCTGGCGCGGCGGATGTGGTGCTGACCCACGAACCGCCGAACGTGGGGATCGCCGAGGTCGAGGCGCTGCTGCGCGATCGGAGCCGATGGGATGCGCTTCGTCTTGACCTCTCCGCACAGAACCGGCGGCGCATCGACCGGCTGCTGCGAGCCGTGCATCCGCGCCTGGTCGTTCACGGGCACATGCACGTCAGCGGCCGCCGCCGTTCCGATCTCGATGCGGTTGCGCTCGCGGTCATCGGACGTCCGCACAACACTATGCTCCTTCGACTGCCGTCCCTGAACGTCGAACACCTGCCCGATCTGACTACGAACGGGTCCCGGCCGTGAGGGCGCCCGATCGGTCCCTTCGTCGCCGAGGCAGCGACCTCCGCCGCCGTCCTGCGGCGAGTGGACGGAGGACGGCAGCCGACAGGGTACGGCCCGACGTCATCGGGATCGTCGCAGCGCAGGAGGGTCTGGTCACGCTGCCGCAGCTCGCGTCAGTTTGCGGCGAACGGACGGCAAGGCGCGGGCTGGGCGCGATGGTGGGGCTCGGGGAACTGGTACGCATCGTTCCCGGCGTCTGGGGGCACGCGGCGACCGACGCCGCCGACGGGCATCCCGACGTGCAGGCCAAGGCGGACTGGTTGATGCTCGAACCCGAAACGCCGGCGTGGCGACGAGCTGCGCGGGCTCGCGACACTGGAGAGTCCGTCGCGGTCATCGGAGGCGGCGCCGCATACCGCCGGTGGGGGTTCGCCGGAACGGTCTGGCCGAGCGAGATTCTGCTCCCGGCGGGACACGACCCGGTTACCCGGACGTCGGACGTCGACTATCGACACGCCACGGTCAAGCACAGTGACATCGTCTGGTTCGGTTCCTTCCCGTACGTCAGCGTGGAGACGGCTTTGGCGGGTCGCATCGCGTTCGATGACGACGTCGACGAAGTGGCGGCTGACCTGGCCGACGCGCTGCATCGGCTCGGTCCGATCGACCTTGACCGTCTCCGACAGCACATGCGAACGGCTTTGGAAGCGGAATCATTTCCCGGGAACGCTAGCGCGGTGTTCACCGAGTTGCTGCGGCAGGCAGGACGGTGGCGGGTCCGGTTTGTTCCGCCGGCCGGCGGTGGATGGGTGCACAACCGGGCAGCCGTTGACGCTCTCTACGCCCGGTACCGGGACGACTCCGATAGGGAAGCGCTTCGGGCATTGTGGCGTGACGTCATCGACGATACTGATGGATCTCGCGACGACGATGACGATGACCTCTGAGAATGACCCCGCGGTTCCAAACCGTGTGGAACAGCTCTTGGACAGCGACACCGGGCGGTGGCGGGTGTGGACGTTGCACAGCCGCTACGACCTCGACCTCACGGCGCGGACGATCCGCCGGTTCCCCGGAGCTGGGGTCCGCTCCGATCCGCGCGCGATCCGAGGCGGCGGGCTCCGCGTTGTGGAGTGCTCGATCGGCGATCTCGCGGCGTTCGAGCTGAACGTCGGCGACCCGTTCGCGTCAGTCTACCGGCAACGAACGTCAGCAGTGCTGATGATCGAACGCGTGTGGCGCGATGACCTCGCCCCGACCAGGACGCGAGCCGAGTTAATTGAGGAGAGTCTTGGGTGGTTCCGGTCGCAGTGCGCGGATGAGAAGCAGGTGGCTGCACTGCTCGGTGTGACCGTTCGGACGGTGCAGCGTCGACGGCAGCGGGGGCGACTGTTCAGCTGGCGAGATCGACGGGTGTGGCGATACCCGAAATGGCAATTCGTCAGCGGCGGGACGATCCCGTACCTGCGGGACGTTCTGGAAGCGGCCCGACCGCACGAACGGGCTATGACGATCACCGGCCTCATGACTCGTCGGCAAGCTCTCCTCACCGTTGACGGATTCCCGACGTCGCCGCGGGAGTGGCTGGTAGACGGGCTACCGCCCGGGCCGGTTCTGGCGTTGCTCACGGCCCGTCGACTCCGGTGACTCTGGCTCGCTCCGCCGTCAGAGTTGCCGGTGCGCGCACAACGTGAGGGCTCCGGCCGCACCTTGACGTTTTGACTTCCGACGACGAAGCGCAGAAGCTTCGTCCCTTACGGAACGGATGCTTGGCAGTCGGTGCCGACGAGCGCGTCGCCACGACCTGCTCTCGACCGCCCGGCAGCAACGCCTTCGACGCCTCGTCAGTTCAGTTGGGCTCCAAGTGTCGCCATTCCCGGGGAGTCCATCCCACCGAGCCATCGGGCTCGCATCAACGCTTCACTGTCAGACATGCCGCAGATGTAATCGCAGATCGCCCGATGGTCACTCTGCCGCATCTGTGACCGTGCGTACTCCGTGCCCGCGGCAGCCATCATTCGCCGCAACGACAACGGAAGCTCCACGTCGCGAGGTCGATCTCGCAGCCACGCCTCCATCTCGTCGACCACCGTGACAATCGCGCCGCGCTGTGCGCGCTGCAGCATCCCGACCGCGCTTGTCGATACGACGAACTGTCGGGTGATGATCTTCAGGCACTGCATCAGATGCCAGGCGCGCTTTTCGAGGTAGATGAGTGGCCCGTCCGGCCACGCCGGCTTCGCTGTCACCTTGATTTGCGCGAAGAATGTGTCGACATATCCGCTGAGTTTCAGCTTCAGCTGCTCGTATGACTCGATCGATTCAGCGTCATATAACTCATCAATGTCAAGCCGAACGTCCTCAAGCGTCTTGTAGAAGATTTGATCGCTAAAGTAGCCCGCGTACCTCTTTCCGAGCTTTCCAGCTTCGCGGGTAAAGGCGTCCGCATCGTCGGCGTTGTCGGCCAGTGCTTCCGCGAAGCTTCGTTTGCCAGGCTCCACTGCGGCGATCGCTGAGTCCATTTCTTCCAGCACCGCACGCTGCCGGATTAGCCCAGCGGCGAAAAAGTCCTCAAGGTCGTGGATTGCATACGCCATATCGTCGGCGAGATCCATGATGGACGCTTCTAACGTCTGCGCCTTCGTTGACTCGGACCGCGCCACTTTCTTCCGAACTTCGTTCAGAATCTCATTCTCGGTCTCGTACGCGCCGAACTTGCGGTTCTCGTCTGCTTCGTAGGGATCTTGCCGAGTCCACGGATACTTTAGAATCGCCGCGAGGGTGACATAGGTCAGGTCTAGCCCATGCTTCCCACCCTTCTTGTGCAAGTCGAGCCGGGTGACGATCCGGAACGACTGCGCGTTGCCCTCAAACCCGTCGAGCGGGTCGTTGCGGTAACGCGCATCCAAAGCGTCCTCACCGGCGTGCCCAAATGGTGGGTGCCCAAGATCATGCGCAAGCCCCGCGGCTTCACAGGCCGCGATGTCGAGACCACCCTGCGTGTAAATGACTTTCGCTATAGCTGACGCGGGCCCTGTGCCCGCGGTCGCCCGGCGGATCACGTGTTCCGCGATCTCCCGAGCGACCATCGCCACCTTGTACGTGTGCGAGGCGCGGCTGTGCAGTTGCGATGACGTCAGCTCAGGCGAAACCACCTGCGTCACTCCCGCTAGTCGACGCAGGTAGGGCGAGTACTGGAGCCGCCCTCGGTCTCGTTCGGTCTCGGTGCGGAGGTCGTTCGATGATGACCTCCGCGGCACCGCACCGGAGCGACGGCCGTACCTCTCGTCGAAACGGTCCGGGTCAACAAGCGAGCCGTCTGGCAACCGCTCCAAGTTAGCGGGTCCGGCGGAGAGGAACGAGAAGGGCGCCACTTCAGTCCGCGGTAATCACGTTCGTGTGCGAGTTGACACTGACCAGGTTGTGCGAGCGCGCGTAAGTGAGCGCGTAGCGCGCGTCGGACAGCGGGACTTTTTCGCGACGAACGGTGCGCACCAGCGCCTCACGCACTTCAAGGTCCGTGTCTGCCTCGGCGACGACGGCGCGCAGTGCTTCCGCGAGCACTTTCAGCTGGTCCGCTTTGTCGGAGACGTTCATGGATCGGAGGCTGCGAGTGATGGTCGTGGTCAAAGTGGTTTCCACCTTCCGTTGGCTCGCCGTCGAGGACGACGAAGCGGTTCCAGCCTAGTGTCGCGGCTGGTCGAAGTCGCTTCCCCAAATGGGTCACGCTCGACGCCCGTGCTACCAGAGTAGCGGCCTGTGCTGACGTTGCGATTCCGGACAGGAGGCGTGGCGCAACCAAGCGTGCGAGTCGGGGACTCCTCGCAGGACGCGATTGAGGCACACCCTGTCGTGGCCGATGCTCTGGCCGACCAGCGACACGTCTCCGGCCATCCGATCCAGCGGACCACCGATCAAGCGATGTACAGCCGACGCCCACGCGCCCACCGCCGCAATCTTCGTCGCCGTTAGGCCCGCAGTGCCTCGCCAAGAGGCAGCAGCCCCGCCAGGTGGAGTGTGTCGGTGCGGGGTGAGCGTTCCGTCTTCGGTAGCCGCGGAAGCACCGGGTCTCGTCAGCCTTCCGTGGTGATCGGTGCCCATCGGAGTTCGCTGTCGGGCTCGTCCAGGAACCAAGCAGCGGTTCCGCTGGCGAGATCTTTCAGACGGCGCCGCGCGGGTCCGGCGTTTCTGGAAGCGAACGCGGTCAAGAAGCGGCAGTCTTCCGCCTCGATCCCTTGCTGCCCTGCCCACTCGATGAGCCGCGCCTTGCGGCGCTCATCGACTGGACCGTCGGTCGCGACAGCTTCGATCATCCAGTAGTGAACCGCGTCGGAGTCGCTCGGTGCGTCGGCGATGAGCGCGTCCGGTAGCAGGTTGCTGACGTCGAGGCGGACACCTATCTCCCGTAGAAGCCGATCGTCGGCGAGGTAGACCTTGTCGCCAGGTTCAGAGATGGTCAGGACCAGTGGGGTGCGCAGTTTCCTCGCCGCCCATTGCTCGACCACGCCCTTGAGGATCTGCGATGCGAGACCTGGTTCCAGGGAACGTCGTTGACCGGTTGGCAACCGCACCTCGACGTCCGTCGCAGCGGCCGCTCGGGCCGTTGTCTGCGCGGCAAGCGCGCGCACGCGCCCTGCCTGACTTGCGTGATGGTCTCGCCAGTACGCCATCCGCCGCTGCAGTTCGTCTCCGGTAACGTCAGGGGCGAACAGACCCGCGAATGCTCGCGTCACGGCCCACCGCGGCAGCGGGCTGGTGGTGGGCAGATCGGCGCGGCGCACCGCCGCGCCATATGTGTGCCAGAGCGGCAGGGTTTCGTCACGGAGAGTCTCGCGGGTGTTGTCGGCATAGCGTCGCTGAGTTGAGACGCCCCAATCACGTTGCAGAGTCTCCACCGCCTCACGGGCCTTCGGACCAGACGCGGCCGCGTACCACGCATCGCGATTCGCAGGCGTGTCGTGGGCGAGCACGTCATCGTTCAGCCACATCACCGCCGAGGGACGCGTCCAACGGTTCTCGGCGGTCGAACGCTCCGAGGAATGCACCGCGCCTAGATACACGAACGTTGCAACGGCCGACGCGGCGAGAACGCTGCTAGCTGCGGGGTCGAAGGTGGAGCGCGGGAAGATCATCTCAAGTCGGCGTTGGCTCTCGGCGACGCTGATGATCGGAAGGTGCACGCTAGAACGCTAGCGGCACTCCGTAGGCCTTGGCGACTGCCGCTTCGAAATCGTTCGGACCGACCGACCCGAGATACGTCAACATGTCGGGATCGGGCAGGGGCAGCGCACCGAGTTCATATGAACTCACCGCCGTCGACCCGGAGATGCATCGCATGACCCGGTCGACGGTGTTCGTGCTCAGCAGCCGGGCGAGGAGATCGTGGGACATCAGCGACGGTCCCGAGGCGTTCCGCAGCACATTGACGTGATTTTCGACGATGACCGAACCGCCGTGGGCGTCGAGTTCAGCCTGGGTCACCGGCGACACGACAAGCCGTCGGTGTTGTTCCGGCGCCGTGGTGCGTTGCACGAGGACGGCCGGTTCCGTGAGGGTGTTAGTGATGCGATCGCGTTCGTCGTGGAGGATGAGGTATCGGAAGCTGTTCCGCGCCGGGTCCCGGTGCAGGGCCCCGCCGTCGATATCCGCCGCCCACACCACGCGCACCCGGTTCTTTCCCGCACGAGAGCGCAGATCGCTGCGGCGACGGTTCCACACCAGTGGACCGGTGGATGCGTGCCATCCGGCCGCGCGCAACGTCAAGGGCAGTGCCGCGGCTCGCGCGGCGAGGTCCGCGTCGAGATGACGGCGTGGAAGGATCCACGGCCCGTCCGAGGTCGGCGCGCTGAACGAACCGATCGCGTCTGCCTCGGCGCCGATGGACTCGACCGCGACGCCGGCGGGGCGCGCCGCGGCGAACACCGCAAGGCAGGTTTCTTGTTGCACGTCGCGGAACACGTTGCTGCGGTTCCGGACGAACGCGATTCGGCGCATCGGTGCCGCGTCGGTGAGGTGCCGGCGGAGCTTGGAGAAATACAGTCCGGCGGTGAAACTCGTTGGTACGAGCGCCGCGATCACGCCGTCGTCGGTGAGACGCTCGGTCGCTGCGGCCAGGAACAGTCCGTACATGTTCGCGTGGCCGTGCACGGTGTGGCCGAGATGGTCCCGCTCCGCTTCTGTCATTTGTCGGCGTCCGTATGGAGGGTTCATGATCCACACAGCTGCTGGTCCCAGATCCGCTGTCAGGCCGTCGCCGACACGTGCGAGCGCCGGAAGGGGCCGGGCCCACGTGCTGGTCCGCGCCAACGTGGGGAGCATCTCTGCGGCGAGGACGACATTTGCCACGTACACCGCCCAGGGGTCGGTGTCGATGCCCTCAATCGCCTGCGGGATCGACGCTAACGTCATCGCCGCGTCGGCAGCCGCGTGTCGCTCGAGATAGTCCCGAACCGGCATGATCAGCAGCGCGCCCGCACCGCAGGCTGGATCACGGACGAGCCCGTCGACCGCTGCCCCGCGCTCTTCGCGAGCCATTACCCACAGCCGCTCCGCCAGTCGGCGAGGCGTGTAATGGCGTCCGTGTTCACTGCGCTGCCGCGGATCGAGCAACGCGACGTAGGCCTCTCCGAGGTCATAGCCGTCTCCGTCCACCCGCAGCGGCATCGTCGTGATATCGATCGGCAGTGGTTCCAGCGGCGGCCGAGCGGCGATTGCGGTCGCGAGATCCTCCCAGCCTTCGTCAACGCCTGCCGACCGGACGGAGCGGCGCCACCAGGTGCCTAGTGCACTCAGGAGGTGCTGTGCTGCCTCATCGCGGTTCTCCGCCACGATCGCGGCGATATCCGTCGGACCCTCAAGGGCGAGTCCCGCCACCGCCTCAGCAGATGCCATAGCAAGAGGGTAGCGGGCACCTATGACGCCGCTCGGAGGCCACGGTTCAAGCTGCCTCGGCGCTCCGCGGTCGAATGTGCGCAACGCCACCGTGCGAACTCGGCGCTGCATCAATCGGCGCATGCTGTGCGGTCGACGCCCGGCTGAGGTGTCGTCATCGCCGCCCGGCACACCGTGAGCCGATCGGCTGCCGCACCTCGAACAGATCCCGCCAGATGCGCTTTCGCCCGAGCGCCCCAACCATAGGTCGGGGACGCTGTTGGCGGAACCACGCGACTGCTCCACGTCGATCGTCGACCGTCGACCGTCGACCGTCGACCGTCGACCGTCGACCGTCGACCGGATTTTCTATAATTTCTATAATCAGTACCGACCGGACGCACCGTTCCGCCAAACTCGCCTGGGGCGACGGTTCTGCTCGGCGACGGCTGCGACAGCGCTCACGAAGAACCGCGTCGTCGTTCCGGCGTGGCCCGGATGCGGCTGCGGAGCTGAGTCGTGGCCTGCCGGCGGATCGGCGGGCGTTGCTTAGGGCCGCGACGCAAGTGCCGCGGGGTGTGCTTTCGTGGTCGCAGACGCTGCACCGTCGGAACGTCGTTGGGGTCGGCGGTGCGCAGGTTGACCCGATCTCCGTAGGCGCGGCGTCGGAGGGCGACGTTGATTGCGACGCAGCGCATCGCGAAGACGAACGCGTTCGCTGTGGTGCCGAAGATTGCGGTGCTGCCGCGGCGCATGGTGCCCCGGTTGTTCTTGTGTTCGGCCATGGTGGATTCGCTGGCGTTGCGCAGCCCGTATGCCTCCGCCCAGGCGGTGGTGCCGTAGATCAGATGCTGCCGGAGTCCGAGGTAGTCATCGCCGGGAATGAGGGGGTTTCTGTCGCACCAGCAGTGGTCACCTTTTGCGCAGCGTGTGATCGGAGCGTCGGCGTTGATGCGACGGCTGGGATCCGTGTTGATGCAGTCGACGCGGCCTACGCGCGCCGGTCCGCGGTACTGCCACGATCCGTCTGGCCGGGCCGAACCGTTCGGGGTGAATGCGTAGCGAGCGCGAGCGTCGTACTGGGCGATCAGGGCGTCTCGTTCGTCGGTGGGCATTCCCCATGCCGGAGCTGGTAGCGAACGGAGGTTCTCCGGCAGCGCTTTGGTGAAGATCGTGCCATCGATGAGGACGTGGCCGGTGAATGTGTCGTGGCAGAGCAGGGTGCGTTCTCCACGTTGGCTCTTGTGCAGTTCGTGGACCCAACGGATTCCACGTGCAGCGAGCGGCCGGACCCATCGGTCGGCGGTGGCGTAGCTGTATCCGCGGTCCGCGCAGAGCGTGTCGACGACGAACCGTTCGACGAGTGAGTCGATCAGTGCGATGCCGGCGTCGCCCTTGTGGGATCCAGCGGGCCGGAACACCATGCCGCGGATGAACTGCACGTAGAACTCTGCGCCGATCCAGCCGGCGTCGACGAGCACGTGGGCGTCCCAGCCGATGAAGGTGTTGCTCCTGGTGCCGTTGACGACGGTGCGGTACCCGCAGCGAGCCTCGACGTCGGCGCTGAGGATGAAGCGTTCATCGGGTCCTTTCGGGATTTGATCGATCGGGAGCCCCCACTTTTCGGGTTTCTCCTTCTTCAGGTTGTCCGGGACGTACTCGTCGTCACCGTCGACGCGACGTTCGCTGGTCCGCAGCCGCGCGAACGTCTCGGCGTCCGTTGAGTCGATGGCGCTGAACGGTGTGCTTGGGCATCCGTCCGGGATAGCGGCGCCGATGAGGCTGTTGAGGATGACATCGCGACTGGGGAGCCCGTCGACTCGCGGACGCACCAAGGTGCCGGCGTTGTCGAAGCGATGGACGGAGTCGACGTCGTCGATCGATGTGATGAACCCGTGAAACGTGTCGAGGAGGAGGTCGTAGTTCCAGCGGTCATCGATCAGCCCGATGCGTTCCCGATTCTGCCGTGAGAGCTGATGCTCCAGCCAGCCGATGATGTCGAGGAAGATCAGGTCGCGTCGGGGGTCCTGGATCTGGAATGCGGCGCAGATGTGCAGCATGGTCAAGATCGGGATCTTTCGCTTCGGGCCACGTCGACGCGCGTCTGCCCACAGCACGCTGCGGTTGACGCCGGAGCGGGCGATGATGGTGCGGGCCTCGGTGATCGCGGCTCGGTCGGACAGCGGCGGGACGTTGGCGATGTGCTTGGGTCGGCGGGCGGGGTCCGCATCGGGGTCGCCGAGGTCGGCGAGCAGTTGCAGCGTGGAGTCGACAGCCGAGTGGTCGAGGTCGTCGGGGGGCGGCGGTGACGGGCGCGTCATGGGTTCGTCTGACCTTCTGTTGTCCGGAGAGGTGCTCTGTGGTGTGTTCCAGGGGGTGGTGGTGCTGCTGCGCCGTTCGCTGGCGGGGCGGGGAAGTCGGAGGGGTGTATGCCGGCGGCTCGCCGTAGGTCAGCGTCGGCGTCGCTTCGTCGATCACGCATGTAGGGGATGGCGTCTTCGAATCGGTAGCGTTCCAGTCCGGAGTATTCAAGGAACCGGATCAGGGGGATCTGCTCTTCCAGTAGTGCCAGGATCCACGTGCTTCGCATGCGTTCCGTGGTGGGTGTCGGCGCCCATGCCGGCATGGTGAGCCGGGAGCGGACGGAGATCATCGGGTCGCGTTGCGATGCTCGAAACGGTCCGATCAGGACCCCGGACGGGTACCGGTTGAGGATGCTGCGGAGCCGATTGTTGAACTCGTGCCGCAGCGGCACCGTTCTGGCGCGAGGCGGCCGGATGGTGATCAGCATCACGTCGCCGAGGTCGGTGATGTCAGCGGCTTCCACGAAGCGCATCTCCTGTGTGCGCAGGCCGGCGCCGACGGCGAGCACGAGCCAACACTCCAGGAATCGACGACGCAGCTCGGTCGTCTGCGACGACACCGACGCCCACAGCGCGATGAGGTCCGCTTCCGTGTACGGCGGCGCGATCCTTGACCGTTCCCATTCCGGGATTGACCGTCGTCTCGGCGGCTTCCGGAGCAGCATCTGTCCGGCCTTACGCATTGCGCTGCGGTAGTTCGTGCGAGTGCGGTCCGTGGATCCGGGCAGCCCAAACCCCACGAAGTCGTTGATGAACCGCTCGCTGAACAGCGTCTCCGGGTCCGGCGTCATCCCCCGGTCCCGGGCGTGGAAGATCGCGCGGGCGATGATCGTGGCGAAGTGCCGGAGCTGCTCGATCGACTGCGGTTCCATCGCGCGCAGATACCGATGCATCAGCTCGTGTTCCACGTCACGCCATCGTTGGTCGGTGCGCACCGGCTCGTAACGGGCGACGACGGCGTCCGCGTCGATCTCCGGCGGTCCGCCGATGTTCTTCGGCAGCAGCCACGGCTCCGACGCGCCCGTCACGATCGCCCCGCAGGGCGGCGCGCCAAGGCTGCGATCGACGAGCTGCCGGATGGCGGGTGTATCGGTGCGGAGGGCGCGGAGGCCGCGCGTCCCGTTGATCCGGGTGGTCGGCGCCAGGGCGAGGGACGGTGGCGACGGGTCGGGGGCCGTCGGCGTCCACTGGGGGGAGCAGCTGGTCGGGTGGATGTGTGGTGTTGGGCAGGCGGAACGGGCCGTGGCGTACGGGCGTATTGACCCTCGTGGGTCGGCACCGTATGCTTCGAGATGTCTACTCGGACGCCTCGAGGGCCGCCCATCAATGCTCTGGCAGGAGCGATGCTGGCGGCCTTCAGCACGTTCCGCGCGAAACGCGCGGACATAGATGCTGCTCTTTCTATCGAGATGGATGCGGGTACCGCGCCGACGGCGGCGGTCGTTCGCACGGATGGTCCCGACATAGCCGCGATGCACGCCGCACCGGTAATGCGGGTATCGACCTTGCAGTGAACACAGGACCTCCATGACGATGCGCCGTTGCGGCGCTCACTCCATGGTGGCGAAAATCGTCATCGATTTGGGATCCCCGCGTTTGTCCCCCACCCGGCTCCACGCAAAGTCGACGACAGACAAGAGCCGCCGATCCGCGGCGTTGCGCCGATCCGAGGAGATAACACACCTCCTGAAATGGGGACCGATACCCCCCGACCTGGGGGTCGGCGAATGCGTACTTTGCCCGCGCCGCAAAACAGTACCTATTTGTCGGAAATTGTCACATTGACGGGCGTCGTGGCGATGTCTCGTCGCCACCAGCACCATGGGAAGCCGCATTGATCCGTTGGTGACGTCTCCGCCGGGTTGGCGAGGAGGGCGCGGATAGCTGCGGTCAGGAAGTCGTATTCGAGCCGGTCCGGCCGTCGAACTGCAGCCAGAACTCATCGCGGAGTCTGACACGCGTGTTGTCGTTCAAGTCGAACTGCGCGAGGGCGCTGGAGAGATCCACCAGAAGCGCACGATCGAGTTCGCGCGGGATGGTGGGGCGGTCCTGGCGCAGCCACGTCTGCTGCTCCTCCGACGCGGTCGCCGACCACGCCTCGAAGGTTCGGCGGACCACGTCGCGGATCACCGCTGCGTTCACGTCGGCTGGACGCGGTGCGGCCGACTCCGCGACCTGTGGCCGCGCCGTCGCCGCGCGAGCGGCGTCAGCCGGGGTGGGTGTGGCGCTGGCCGGTGCCGCAGCAGGGCTGCTCAATGCTGGCGGCACCGCTGATCTCGAAGGCAGGTCGGAGCGTGGTTGGCCGGCAGCGTTCACGGCGCGGTCGAGGAGAGCGTCGGGGACGAGCAGCAGTTCGTCTGCGGCGCGCAACAGGTGCCGACTAACACCATGAGGTTGTCCGTGTCGATCCGGAACGGCAAGCACGACTACTTCGACACCCTCGGCTTGCGCTTCCTCAACCGCTTCGGTGAGGTCGTCGTCACCGGAGAGCAGGTAGATCACATCGACGGAGCTGCCGCGGGCATGACCGACCATGTCCAGGCCGATCCGGATGTCGACGCCTTTCTGTTCCCCGTTCACACCGATCCGCCCGAGGCGGAGCTTCACATGAGGCGTTAGAGCGACCTCGTCGTGTTCCGGCAGCGCAGCTCCGTCGCGCGCCGCGTCGTACCAATACGCGCGCAGCAACGGAAGGCCGGAGGCGCTGCGCACGAGGTCCAGCAGCCCGCCCAGCAGGGTCGGGTAGTCGACGGAGACGGCACGGCGGAGCGAGGATCCGGTGACTCGTGTGGCGGCGGCGGCGATGAGGTAGCCGGCGTCGATACACAGGGCGGTCTGGGAACGCATCGATCTGGTCCGATCTGATCCAGTGGGTGGGTCTCCGCGACGAGTGACGTCGCAACGTGGTGGGTGTTACAGACGCGTCGCGTTCTTCACGCGCTTGGCTTCGCTCAGCAGCCGCTGGACGCTCGTTTTGCGACCGGCACCCTGCCATGCGTCGGGGTCCATTCGACGCAGTGCCTCGAAGAGTGCCCGTCGGGCGCCGGAGACGATCTTCCCGTCGATCAGTTGTAGCAGTTCGCCGAACTTCGCCTGCGACAGGGGTTGGTGGAGGCGGTTGGCTACCGTCGTGTTCGTGATGGTATTCAAGGCGAATGTCGCTTCGCGGGTGTTGAAATTGCTGATCAGCTCTTCGTAGACGGGGTTCGCCGCCCAAGACACCCCGTACCCGTTGGTGAGGAACACGTACACGATGACGGTGACGTACTTCTCCTGAATGCTGCGAGGGACGCTGTAGCCGTCACCGAGGAGCCGGACGAGATCCTGAGCAGGTAACCCCTCCGCAGCGAAGTTGCTCCATCCGCGATGCGCGGACAGCACCGCATCCAACGCACCGTCGATCAGTGGCACTCGTGCGTCATCCGGCAGGTAAGAGAGGCCGTCTACGGTTTCCAGGAATTCACGTGCGAGATCCGCTTCTGCGGCTTGATGGTTGATGCGGAACCGATACGCCTTCACCCCGAACTGTTTGCGGACCTCCTCGCTGATCTGCACCCACAGCGCAGGAAGCAGCAGCCGGATGTTGGCGAGCACGAACGTTTCCGCACCCGGCCTGGTGTAGATGCCGAAGAATCCCATCCCCAGGTTGTCAGCCTGGTCCTGGATGAGGTTGTCGAACGGGACAGCCATCTCCGCCGCATGGGCCGGATCGATCGCGGAAGACTTGATGTTCGCCAGCAGACGACGCACGTGGATCACGGACTCGCTGTCGTCCGGATTGATGACCTCGGTGATGCACGTGTCGAGGTAACTGATCAGCTGCGTCGCGCGCAGCTCCGACTGGTTCGGATGCGCCGCGCTAGCGTGGTTGCGCATGAATCGCACCAGGTCCAGCTGACGATGGCCAAGATCGGTGATCAGTCCGATCCGGTTCGCCGCCACGAGAAGCTTCTGGTCATCAATGAGCTTCATGTCGTCAGCGGTGTGCAACTTGCCGCGCAAATCAGATCCGGGCTCGGCAGCCTGGTCGAAGAAGTAATTCAGGTCGTAGTCGGCAGCGCGGCGTCGAACAGCGCGAATCGTCTCATCCCATAGGTAGTTCAGTGCCGCGTCGAACAGGCCCGCCGCGACAGCCGCCATGAACTTCGACAGGTACGCCGCGTCGGCACGCTTAACTTCGTCCAGTTCTTCCAGCACACCTGGCACCTGCTGGAACACGCGCTGCCGATGCCCGACCGGCACCAAGATCTGATCCACCGGCAAACCCAGCCGTTCGACCGCACTCAACAACCCGACCTCGAAAGTCATCAGGTCGAGGGTGTCATCGGTGTCATCGCGTCGCGTGATCTCTCCAGCCAAGGTGGGCTCCTCCCTGCCGCGGACCCCCATGACCCGCTGGGCACACCGACGATACCGGAGAGAGAACCTCAGCTTCCACACCCCGAAGAGGTGTGGCAACGACATCCATCACCCGACTCGATGACGTTCGCCGCAACACCCGCGTCATCTCTTCCGGCGGATCTCGGCGCATGCGACTGCCGCACCGATCACCTCCCTCCGACGCGCATCTCCAGGCGCGCAACACTATGGATCCCGGAAAGCGGAACCTGTAATCTGTAATCGTGAGCACAATGTCGAGGGTGTCGAAGACGCTGTTCGGGAATCAGCACCTGCTAACGGTGGCGGGTGCGGTCCGGTCGGGTGATCAGACCTTCGACAGTCCGGCGGTGCAGGGAATCACCGGTCTGCCGCCATCGACGGTGCATCGAACTTTGCAGAAGTTCGAACGCGCTCAGCTGATCGCGCGGATTGGGACGAGCAGCAAAGACCGGGTACAACGGTACGAGCGTCGACCGCATCCGTTCTGGGCGGCGGTCGACGTGTTCGCGGGAGTGACCGAAGGAGATAATGGCGATGCGGATCGATCCGGTGCAGGGGCGATCGGTGACTGACGTCAGCTCGATGATGATGCCGGCGTCGTGGCGGCGAGTCCGGTTCACGCTGCGCTACACCCTTGAGCTGGCAGAGGATGCGCGTCGTCGTACGGCCGGTGTCGGCGCCGTCGTTGACGTGGGACTGCTGTCGACGGTGCTCTCGCTTCCGGAGTCCATGATCGGACCACTGGACGTGGCGACGTCGACAACGCTTCCGGCATTGTTGGGGTCCACGCTCGTTCAGGCGGTCCGGGATGTCGATGGGTCGCTATGGGGTAATCAGGTGGGTCACACGCCGCTGGCTCCGCTCGAGGCCGTCGTCACTGCACGGTCGTTGCGAGCCGGCCTCGGAAGCGCCGACGCGCTCGGCGGGTATGTGCCGAGGTCAGTGTTGGTGCCACGGTCGGCGCAGATGCCTGCTGAGCTGGTCGCGGAGGCGGAGCTGTACGGGATCGGTGTTCGTCGTGGTGAATCTGTTGGCGACAATGAGGTCGTTGTCGAGTGCGGCGCGTTACGAGTCGACCGGGTCACACCGGAGTGGTGGGAGTTCTGCGAAGCGATGTACGGCACGCACCTGGCGTTGCGCGGCTCAGCGCGGGCTCACCGCAGTTCGTTGAACCAGTTGTCCACGTCAGCCGGCGGCTTCAGCTTCGGCTTCTGAATGCGCACACCGAACGCCGCTGTCGCGTCCACTGCTGTACGGACGCGAGTCCGCCACCACGCCTTAGCCTCGTCCGGGTTCGTCGGCATCTGACGGTGCTCGTCGAGGAACGCGCATACGTTGTGCATGTTGCCGTCAGCGATGCCGCTCTCCGTGGCGGTGAACCGGACGGGGCTCTGACCGTGACACGGCGCCGACGCGCATCCCGGCGCATCGACGGTCGTGAAGAAGTTGCGGCGCAGCACGCTCGCCTTTCCCCATCGCATCAACTGCGCCACCCACACATTGGGATGCTTGTCATTGGGGGTCCGGGAGATCTCTCCTTCGACGGAGATGTGCCGGTGTGATGCGAGCATGCCAATGACCGCGGCGGCAGCGCCGTGCGCCATCGCACCGAGCCCGTTGTGGTCGATTCGCCAGGCGATCGCGTCCGGGACCTGCTCGAACAGCAGCCGAAAGCCGTGCAGGCAATCGGAGTCTTCGAGCGCGTTGCCTCGGTTGTTCAACGCGATCGCCACGGGGACCGGTGAGGTCTTCAGGATCGCGATGAACTGCGCCCGATAGGTCTTCTTCAGCCAGCTGAAGTCGGCCGGGACGAGCAGGATGCCTTCCCGGATGCCGGCAGCTCGCAGGTGCGCGATGGCCGCACGCAGCGGTTCTGGGTCGCCAGGGGCGAGGAAGCCCATCGCGAGCACGGGCAGCGTCGCGCCCTCCGCGAGTTGCGCCGCGGCTACGTCGGTGAGCGTCGGCGGTGACAGCAGCTGGTTCGGGCTCTCCTGAAGCGGGAATGGGGCGTCCGCGGTCGCCTCGTAGCGATAGTAGGCGACCCGGTCGATCAGGATCGGCAGGTCGGGATGGGTTCGGCGGAGCGTACGCGCCATCCTGCTCTCGGACGCGCCAAGCAGCACGATGCCGTTCCGGCCGGTGTCGAGGTGCTCGGCGATGCGCGCACTATCGGCTCCGGCGCCGATGAAGAGTCGGTGGCGGATGCCGTCGAACCGTGAGAGCCGTTCACCGGATGCCGGGTCCGCGCCATGGGCCCCCAGCTGAGACGGTGTCGTGAGGATCGGGGCGCTCGGGTTGCTCATGCTGTCTCCACGTAGGTGCGGATGAATGCGTCGGTGCTCATACCTGCTCGAGCGGCGACGTCGTCGAGGGTGGTGCTGGTGCGGGTGATCTGGTCAAGGGTGTCGCGGATCAGTCGGGGCTGCTCCGTGGGAATCTCCACCGGTTCTTTGCGGTGCATGCCCGTGCTGCTGAGCCGGATGTTGAACTCGCGGTACGCACGCTCAGACATGAAGCCCAAGTCGCGCGCGCGACGACCGAGCGCGGCGATCGACATACCCCACCGGGCTTTCAACGCGACGAGCGAACTCAATGTCGGATTGCGCAGCTCCGTGCGGGCCATCGCCGGTGGCAAGAGAAATGCCGACGCGAAGCGATCTGCCTCGGCCTCTTGATCGTCGCCCGACCCGTCGTGCAGGACCGCGTGCCCGAGTTCGTGGGCAAGAGTGAAACGCTGCCGGTCGCCTGGAGCGTGCGTCGCGACAAGGATGATTGGCGCCCCGTGCTCCGGCCAGCCACCGATCGCATCGAGCTTGACTGAGTCGAGGTCGACGGGAACAACGATGACGCCAGCTGCTTCCAGAACGGCTGTCATCGACGGGATCGGCTCCACGCCCAACCCGAGCCGGCGACGTAACTCGCTCGCCCGGTCCTCCGGGGAGTATGTGCCGTCCTCCGGAAGCGGATCGTGCTCGATGCGCACCGCGGGTATCGCGTCCCCGAGCGCACGCCGCAGCTGGAAGCGGCGGACCGCGGCGTCCGCGCGCACTTGCCGATCTACCTTCACGGGGAGGCTGGCGCGCTTGCGGTGGAACACCCGTGCGGAGGTGAATTCCTCTGCTCGTTCGCCGAGAGTCGCCGGCAGCACGTCAAGTGCAGCCGCCAGGCGAGCGGCTTCATCGGCCGGTAGAAGCTCGGCGCCTTGCTCCAGCCGCGACAGCCGACTCTGTGTCAGCCCGGCGGACGATGCCAGCGCAGCCTGGGAGAGCCCGCGTGCAGCACGGAGCATCGAAACCGTGTCTCCCTGCGCCAGAATGTTATCCACAGATTCGACTATAGCACGGTAAAACAATTCAGTGTCTGATTCTGCGTTTGATTCGTTCGCGACGTAGACACTCCCCCACCAGCGTCACCGCAAGATCAGGGCGAACCACGCAACACCGTCTCGAAGCCGCGCACCAACGGCAGGAGGAAGTACTCATCTCCCGACCCCGGCACCCGCAGAGCGGCCGCTGGCAACCCCACCGCAACCAACCCGCGCCGCGCCACCGCCGCATCACCTGCTATCGGATCTCCCAGCGCGCGCCGAGGCGCATGACAACCGGCCCTCACCGCAGCCTCCACCACCACATCGGCGGCAGCACCGCACAGCAGCACTGACCGGTCTCGCCCCCGCCCCACCGGCACGAGCACCGCAGTAGCCGAAGCCGACCCCCCACCACTGACCAGCGACAACGACAACGCATCACGCTGCACCTCAAGCGCCACGACATCCACCCCGTAACGCTCCAGCAAGACCGCCCGCACCGTGGCATCACGAAGCCGCGACATCACCGCCCCCTCATCGAGCGCCCTCGCATAACCCGCCCCGACCCGCAAGACGTTCACGCCGAACACACGAGACAGCTTCGCCCGCCGCTGCAACTCCGGCCACTCTGACCAGCCCGCCCAGTCCGCGAACACGCCACGCGCATCGCACAACTCAACCGCCGCGATCGGCGCACCACCCGCAGACTCATCTACCAACAACAACCGCAAGCGGCGCCCATGACCGCGCCGCACGGCGGAACCAACGCCAGCCAACCGCTTCCACGCGACCGCCGCCGCCGATCGGGGCCCGTCGACCACCACCCACCCCAGCGTCGAGGGCACCGACCGAGCCGCATGGCTGTCGTCGCAGCCATTCGCAGTCTCACGCCGAGAAGCAAACAAGGCGCCCACGTCACCCCCAAGCGGCATGGCACCTCGATCGGTCAACACGACGCCCTCGGCGAGAAGCAAGCCCTCCAGCTGCGCCCGCAGCACCCGCCGCGAATCAGACCGCGCAGGCCGAAGATTCGCGGCGGCAGCCGACACGAAGACTGCGCGCAACCCGGCACGACCAGCCTGAATCGGAGTCATCAGCAGGCCCAGCCAGCGCCGCGACTCGAGCGAAGAACACCCCCACCCGGGCAACTCAGGGAGCGATGCGAGACAGCGCGAACCCGAAGACGCCTCTCCGCTTTGCATATGAGGGCCCACGGGCGCCAGCTGAACACGAAAGCCCAGGTCAGGGATTGTTTTCGAAAGGCGATCAGAGCGCACACCCGGTGCGCCGCCGCAGAAAGTGCACATCGGCACGGCGCCCTCAGAGCCAGAAACTCGCCCGCAGATCCGCACCAGCGCGCGGATCGGAGGAGAAATTCCCCAATGGCGTCGATGGAAATAACCAAACGGTCGGGTGCGGAGGGTGTGGGATTCGAACCCACGAGACATCTCTGCCCACCTGTTTTCAAGACAGGCTCCATCGGCCACTCGGACAACCCTCCATGACACGGCCACGTGGCGAGACGTGACCGTGTCCCGAGCAGTGTACCGGGCGGTGAGGACGCCTAGCGCGGCAGGGTGTCCAGCGCCGCGGCCAGCCCGTCGTCGGTCACGCCGCCCGTGGTCTCGCTGGCGGCATCGACGACGTCGGACGGCGCCTGCCCCATCGCGACCCCGCGCCCGGACGTGGAGGCCCATCGCAGCATGTCGATGTCGTTGCGCCCGTCCCCCGCTGCGAACACCCGGGAGCGCGGGATGTCGAACCACTCCCGCACGCGCTCCATCGCCGTCGCCTTCGTCACACCCTCTGGTGCGATGTCGAGCCAGGCGGTCCACCCGACGTTGTACGAGACCTTGTGCAGCCCCATCCGGTCGACGATCGCCAGGAACTCCTCGAGCCCGTGCTCCGGAGAGATCACCACGACACGCGTGGCCGGGACGCCCAACAGCGACTCGAACGCCACGTGGTCGCCCGACGCCGTCATCGCGTCGTCGGGGAACTCCCCCGAGAGCAGGAAGTGCCCGTCGGGCGACTCCACCCCGTACGCCGCGTTCGACAGCGCTCCGCGGATCGTCTGCAGCACGTCGGTCGGGTCGAAGGTCTCGACGTGGACCCGCACGTAGCCGTTGTTCGCGTGCGGGGACGTCGAGCGCCGCAGGGTGACGGCGCCGTTGGCGCACACGAGGTACTCGGGCTCGATGCCGAGCTTCTGCAGCACGGGCACCGTCATGTTCTCGCTGCGTCCGGTGGAGAGCATGACCTCGTGTCCGGCGGCAGCAGCGGCCTTGATCGCCTCGACGGTGGTGTCCGTGACGACACCGTCCTCGCGCATCACGGTGCCGTCGATGTCGAGGGCGACGAGCCAGCGCTTCACGCGGGTGGACGCGGCGGAACCGTGCGTGGGCGCGCCCTCGGAACGACCGCTCATCGGGGTTCGATCACCTCGACGCCGCCGAGGTACGGGCGGAGCACCTCCGGGACGACGACCGACCCGTCGGGCTGCTGGTGGGTCTCGAGGATCGCGACGAGCCAGCGGGTGGTCGCGAGCGTGCCGTTGAGCGTGGCGACCGGCGCGGTCTTGCCGCTCTCCGTGCGGTAGCGGATGTCGAGGCGACGGGCCTGGAACGTCGTGCAGTTCGACGTCGAGGTGAGCTCGCGGAAGGTGCCCTGCGTCGGGACCCACGCTTCGAGGTCGTACTTCCGCGCGGCCGACGTGCCGAGGTCACCGGCTGCGGTCTCGATGACGCGGTAGTGCAGCCCGAGGTCCTGCAGCATCGACTCCTGGTACGCCATCAGCTTCGCGTGCTCGGCGTCCGCCTGGTCCGGGTGGACGTACGAGAACATCTCGAGCTTGTTGAACTGGTGCACGCGGAGGATGCCGCGGTTGTCCTTGCCCGCCGAGCCGGCCTCGCGCCGGTAGCAGGTCGACCATCCGGCGTACCGCAGCGCGGCGTCGTCGTCGGACGGGAACGCCAGGATCTCGTCGGCGTGGTAGCCGGCGAGGGCGACCTCGCTGGTGCCGGTCAGGTAGAGGTCGTCGGCCTCGAGCCGGTACACCTCTGCGGCGTGCTCGCCGAGGAAGCCGGTGCCGGCCATCGTCTCGGGGCGGACGAGCGTCGGGGTGATCAGCGGCGTGAAGCCGTGCTGGATCGCACGGTCGAGCCCGAGCGACATGAGCGCGATCTCGAGCCGGGCGCCGAGGCCCTTGAGGAAGTAGAAGCGCGAGCCGGACACCTTCACACCGCGGGGGATGTCGATGATGTCGAGGATCTCACCGAGGTCCGCGTGGTCCTTCGGCTCGAAGTCGAACTCCGGCTTGGTGCCGACCGTCTTGATCGTGACGAAGTCGTCCTCACCACCGGCAGGGACGCCGGGCAGCACGACGTTCGGGATCGAGCGGACGACGCGGTTGAAGGTGTCCTCGGCTGCCGTGACGGCGGCCTGTGCTTCCTTCACACCGGCGGCGAGCGCCTGGGCCTGCTGCACGAGCGCGGCCTTCTCGTCCTTCGGCGCCTTCGCGACGGTCTTGCCGAAGGCGTTCTGCTCGGCACGCAGTGCCTCGAACGACGAGATCGCGCTCCGCCTGGCGGCGTCCGCGGCGACCGCCTCGTCGACGACGTCGACGGAGGCGCCGCGCGCAGCCTGTGAGGCCTTGATGACATCGGGATCGTCGCGCAGCAGCTGGGGGTCAATCACCCATGCATCCTAGCCAGACCCAGGTGACCACACGGTGGACTGGAGGGGGGGGGGGGGGGCGCCCCCCCCCCCCCCCCCCCCCCCCCCCCCGCCCCCCCCCGCGCGCGGGGGGCGGCCCCCCCGGCGGGTAAA
>JASCOI010000099.1 GCA_029959665.1 Microbacteriaceae bacterium PS02333 | reverse complement strand
CTCGGGGCGACCCCGCAACGAGCCTCCCGTCCGCCCGTCCGGCGCGCACCGCGCGCCACACCTGAGCGCGCCGCTCGCGGCGATGCCAGGATGGGGGCATGAACGACCGCGCCGGTACCCCAGCGACCGCAGACGACCTCGTCGACCTCGACGCCCTCATCGCCGCGTACTACGAGCGCGTCCCGGACGTCTCGATCGCCGAGCAGAAGGTGGTGTTCGGCACCTCCGGGCACCGCGGCTCCTCACTCGACACCGCGTTCAACGACACCCACATCGCCGCCATCACGCAGGCGATCGTCGAGTACCGGCAGTCGCAGGGCACCGACGGCCCGCTCTTCATCGGCCGCGACACCCACGCACTCTCCGGCCCGGCCGAGCGCACCGCGCTCGAGGTCCTCGCCGCGAACGACGTGCACGTCCTCGCGGACAGCGAGAACGGCTACGTGCCGACGCCGGCACTCAGCCACGCGATCATCCGCTACAATCGCGCGGGCAACTCGGACACCGCTGACGGCATCGTCATCACGCCGAGCCACAACCCGCCCCGCGACGGCGGCTTCAAGTACAACCCCCCGCACGGCGGCCCTGCGGACAGCGACGCCACGTCGTGGATCGCGAACCGTGCGAACGCGATCATCGAGGGCGGCAACGCCGAGGTCAAGCGCACCGAGCACGCGACGCCCGACCGCTACGACTTCCTGCACACCTACGTCGCGGACCTCGAGAACATCATCGACATCCCGGCGATCAAGCGAGCCGGCGTGAAGATCGGCGCCGACCCGCTCGGCGGCGCGTCCCTGCCGTACTGGAACGCGATCCGCGACCACTACGGCCTCGACCTCACCGTCGTGAACCCCGACGTCGACCCGACCTGGTCGTTCATGACGCTCGACTGGGACGGCAAGATCCGGATGGACCCGTCGAGCCCCTCCGCGATGGCCTCGGTCCTCGCGCACAAGGACGAGTTCGACGTGCTCACCGGCAACGACGCGGACTCCGACCGCCACGGCATCGTCACGCCCGACGGCGGGCTGATGAACCCGAACCACTACCTCGCCGTCGCGATCGAGTACCTCTACGCGCACCGTCCCGCCTGGCGCGAGGACGCGGCGATCGGCAAGACCCTGGTCTCCTCGAGCATCATCGACCGCGTCGCGGAGTCCCTCGGCCGCCGCCTGTGGGAGGTCCCGGTCGGGTTCAAGTGGTTCGTCCCCGGCCTGATCGACGGCTCGGTGGCCTTCGGTGGCGAGGAGTCGGCCGGCGCGTCGTTCCTCCGCACGGACGGCACCGCCTGGACGACCGACAAGGACGGCATCATCCTTGCGCTCCTGGCGTCGGAGATCGTCGCGGTCACGGGCAAGACCCCCTCGCAGCTCTACACCGAGCTGACCGACCGCTTCGGTGCTCCGGTCTACCAGCGCGTCGACGCGGCGGCCAGCAAGGAGCAGAAGGCACGCCTGTCGAAGCTCGACGGCGACGCCATCACCGCCGAGACCCTGGCGGGCGACCCGATCACCGCGAAGCTCTCGAAGGCGCCAGGGAACGACGCAGCGGTGGGCGGCGTCAAGGTCGTCACGGACAAGGCGTGGTTCGCCGCGCGTCCGTCCGGTACCGAGGACGTCTACAAGATCTACGCCGAGAGCTTCGTCTCGCAGGAGCACCTGGAGCAGGTGCAGCGCGAGGCGAAGGAGATCGTCGACGCGGCGCTCGGCGCGTAGCGGCGGCAGCGGCGGGGGTCAGTCCTCCGCCGCCGCCATCGCCAGTTCGCAGAACATCGCGTCCGCCCACGAGAACCACGGCCGCGAGAACTGCGTCGGGTCGTCGACGTCGAACGCCTCGTGCACGTCGCCGGTGCCGGCGTCGGTGGCCACGAGCAGGTCGAGGACCTCGCGCCGCCGCGACGGTGAGCCCGACACCAGCCCCTCGACGGCGAGCGCGATCGGCCACACCCGGCCAGGCAGGGTGTGCGGGCTCCCGATCCCGGATGCGCTCGAGCCGCTGAACCAGTACGGGTTCGCCGGTGACGTCACGAACGCGCGCGTCGCCGCCCACACCGCGCGGTCCACGACGGACGGAGCCGAGAGCGGCAGGGACAGCAACGACGGGGTGTTCGCGTCGTCCATGAGCAGGACGCCGCCGAGGCCGTCGACCTCGTACGCGTAGACGTCGGGTCCCGACGGTCCCGGGACGACCCCGTGCGCCGCGACCCCGTCCGTGATCGACGACCGGAGCGTGTCGGCGTCGTCGGCGAGGACCGGATCGTCCCAGACGTCGCGGGCGATGGACGCGACCGCGAGCAGGGCCTCGGCGGCGAACAGGTTCGCCGGGACGTTGTACCCGAAGGTGCAGGCGTCGTCCGAGGGCCGGAACCCGCTCCACGTCATACCCGTCACGGCGACGGGGCTCCCGCGCCCGTCTCGCGCCAGGGTCTCGGTCGCCTTCGCGCCCGGTCGAACGAACCGGTACGCGGAGCGACCGTGGTGCGTCTCGAGTCGCCACTGGTCGACGATCGTCCGGAACACCCGATGCGCCCGGTCGTCGAGCACTGAGGTGTCGCCGGTGGCCCGCCACAGTGCGTGCGCGAACGTCACCGGGTAGCCGAGGCTGTCCACCTCGTACTTCTGCTCCCACACGAGCGGGTCGTCGTGCAGGTCGTCCGGGTCGTAGTGCGCGCCGTCCGGCTCCCGGTTGAAGGAGTTGGCGTACGGGTCGTGCTCGATGAGCCGGATCTGCCGCGCCACGACCGACCAGAGCACCGCGGCGAGCTCTGGCACTCCCCGACGAGCCGCAGGTAGGGGGTCATCTGCGTCGTGGAGTCCCGCAGCCACATCGCCGGGATGTCCCCGGTGATGACGAACGCGCCAGCTTCGTCGACGCTGATCGTGTCGCGGAGAGTCCGCAGCATGGCCCGTTCGACCCGGTCGCCGACCTCGTCACCGACCGACGTGCGCACACGGTCGGCCGCCGCGCGGATGGTCGGGGCGATGCGCACGAGATCGACGCCGGTCACGACACCCATGGGATGCGTCCGTCGTCGTCGGTCACGCGGACGAGTCGAGCGGAGTCCGGTGGCGTGGTGACGTCCTCGGTCCAGCACAGCACGTCGAGCGGCCGGGCACCGAGCCGCAGGTCGTCGCCCCAGGTCCCGAGCGCGTCCAGCCCGAGCACGTACTCCCCTCGCACCGTCGCGCCCGCCTGGACGTCCAGCGTGACGAGTGCGAGCACCCGACGTCGCCGCGGGCGCACGCCGGGCTCCCGCCGGCGCGACCAGAGCGGCACGGCGACGCGGCGGTCGTGTTCCGACTCGTTGGTCACGACCACCGGGACGGTCACCACCGCGCCGCCCAGGAGGCTCGACACCGTGAGCGCGCCACGCACGTCCCCGAGTCCCACCTGCACCCCCGCGCCCGGCCCCGGCAGACCGAGCGGCAGTGACGGCTCGGTGACGTCGACGTAGCCGCGGGCGGTCTCGAGCCGCTCGTCGTGCGCCACCGGCCAGGTCCCGTCGGCCGCGGGCCAGGTCGCGGGCAGCCGACCCTCCGCCGGCGCTCCGAGGAGCACGTCCACCACGGCCGCACCGCCTGCCGGTCCGGGGAACGGCACGACGAGCACGGCGTCCGCGAGCGCCGTCACCGCGGTCAGGACGCGAGGCCGCCCGTCGACGACCACGGCCACGACGGGCAGCCCGGCGTCCCGCGCTGCACGGAGGACCGCGAGCTGGGCCTCCGGGATCGCCACCGACGCCAGGTCGACGCCCTCGCCGTTCGTGGTGTCCGGTGCCGGGCCGCTGACGGCACCGTTGTCCTCGAAGCCGTCGTCGTAGGTCCGGCGGCTGGACCCGCCGAGCACGACCACCGCGACGTCCGCACCGGCGAGGGCTGCGGCGACGCCAGTCGACGCGTCGGGGCCCGGCAGGGGTCGGCGGAGTCCGCTCCCCGGGGCGTACCGGACCCGGTCGGGGCCGAGCCTGGCCTCCAGTGCGGAGCGCACCGTCGACGCTGCCGGATCGCTCGTCGGACGCGGCGGCGAGTAGTCGCCGAGCTGCGCGTCCAGGTCGTCGGCGTTCGGGCCGAGGAGCGCGACGATCGAGTCGGCACGCACACGCGGCGTGGTGTCCCCCAGGGCGACGACGGCGCGGTGTGCGGCTCGGTCCGCGAGGACGGCGGTCGCGCGCTCGGCACCAGTGACGGTCGCCGGGGCCTCGCCGAACAGCCCGACCCGCTCCTTGACCGCCAGGACCCGGTCGACCGCACGGTCCAGGTCGGCGAGGTCCACGAGCCCACGGTCGAGCGCCTCGTCGAGGTGCGTGAACGCCTCGTCCCACAGGCTCAGGTCGACCCCGGCGCGGAGGGCGAGGGCAGCGGCGGTCGCCGGGTCGGGAGTGACGTCGCGGAGCCGGTCGACGGCCGTGCCGTCGGCCATCACCAGACCGTTCCACCCCCAGGCCTCGCGGATCGTGGCGGTGAGGAGGTCGCGGTTGCCGCAGCACGGGACGCCGTCGACGTCGTTGTAGGCCGCCATGAACCCCACCACGTGCGCACGGGCGGCGGCGAGCGCCGGCGGCAGGTGCACCTCGGCGAGTTCGCGCCGGCCGATCGGCGCGCCGGAGCCGTTGCGTCCGCCGATCCCGGCGCCCTGCCCGGCGAGGTGCTTCGCGACGACGGCGACGTGCCGACCGTCGATGGGGCCGTCACCGCCACCCTGCATGCCACGGACGGTCGCCCCGACCATGAGCGCGGCGAGGGCGGCGTCCTCGGACCAGCACTCCTCGGCGCGTCCCCATCGGGGATCGCGGAGGACGTCGAGGCCGGAGACCAGCGCGACGTGGGTGCCTCGCGCCCGGACCTCGGCAGCGACGGCGGCCGCGAGTTCCTCCACCAGCTCCACGTCCATCGCCGCGCCGAGGGCCAGGTTCACGGGGACGGTCGTCCCGCCGAGGGCCTGCAGTCCGTGCGGGACCTCTTCCACGAACAGGGTCGGGACGCGGCCGTCGCTGTTGGCCACGACGTGGTCCTGGACCGCCGCGTACGCCTCGGCGGAGCGTTCCGGCGGGATGCCGTTGCCCCAGTGCACACCGGACCACGGGTCGGCGCGGAGGACCCCGTACACCGCGCCGATGCCGCCCCACCGGTCGACCTCGGCCCGGAGCACGTCCGTGACACGAGGGCGTCCGTCGACCCAGCGGACGGCTTCCCAGCCCTTGAGCCGCTGGTTGACCTGGCCGATCCGGGCGCGGACGTCGAGGTCGGCGGCGCGCGGGGCGGTGCCGGCAGCGCGGTCGGCGCCGGTCGTACGGGCGGTGTCGGTCATCCCTTGATCGCCCCGGAGACCAGCGCCTTCTGCATCTGCCGCTGGAGGATCGTGTAGACGAGGTACACCGGCAGCAGGGTGACGAGCGTGCCAGCCATGAGCATCCCGTAGTCGGTCCCCGCGTCGACCTTCAACGTCGGCAGCGCGACCTGGATCGTCCGTTGCGCGGTGTCCGGGCCGATCAGCACGAGGGCGTAGAGGTACTCGTTCCAGAACGACAGGAAGTTCAGCAGCAGCACGGTCGCGATCCCGGGGATGCAGATCGGGAGGTACACCTGCCGCATCACCTGCCAGGCGGACGCGCCGTCCATCGACGCCGCTTCCTCGAGCTCGCGCGGGATGGTCCGCATGAACTGCGTGAGGATGACCACGGCCAGGGGCATCGCCGTGGCCGGCAGAAGCAGCACGAGGAAGGTCCTGGTGTGGAACAGGCCCATCCCGGCCGCGAGCAGGAAGGTCGGGAAGAGCGCAGCGAACGACGGGATGAGGAACCCGAGGGAGAACAGTGCCTCGACGATCCGTCCCGCGCGACCGGTGGCGCGTGCGAGGGCGAACGACGCGGGGAGCGCGAGCACGAGGGTGAGGACCAACGCGGCGACGGTCGTGATCGCGGAGTTCGCGATCGCGGGACCGAGCGATGCCTGTCGCACGGCGTCGGTGAAGTTGCTGAGGTCCCAGCTGGCGGGCAGTGCCAGCGGCGACTCGAAGATGCCGTCGTTGTCCTTGAAGGACGACACGACGAAGTAGTAGAACGGCAGGATGAGCAGGGCGGCGTAGACCCACGCGATGGTGCCGCCGGTGATCGAGCCGATGCGGTCGCGGAGGCGGGTGCCTGCGGTCGGTTTCGCCATGGTGGTCTCCCTGGTCAGTGCGTCTTGCGCAGGACGCGACGGATGATGAACATGCCCACGAGCCCGAGGACGAAGAGGACCACGCCGACGGCCTGGCTGTAGCCGAGGTCGGTGTCGACGAACGCCTTCTGGTACACGAGGTACGACAGCGTCGTGGTGGCGGTCCCCGGCCCGCCCTGGGTCAGCAGCAGCACGTTCTGCGCCGAGCTGAAGAGCATGGACAGGAACTGCAGCATCGCGACGACGCCGATGAAGTCGCGCGCGATCGGCCAGTACACACCCCACGCGAGCCGCCACGATCCGGCGCCGTCCATCCGAGCCGCCTGGACGACCTCGCCGTCGACGCCGTCGAGCCGCGACGCGATGAGCACCGCCGAGTAGCCGATGCCCGCCCAGAGGTCGACGACGATGAGGGCGCCGAGCGCGGTGGCCGGATCCGCGAGCCAGGCCTTCCCGCCGATGCCGAGCGTCGCGAGCACCCCGTTGACGAGGCCGTCGGGGTTCAGCATCGCGTAGAACATCATGGCCGTCGCCGGAGCCGAGATCAGCGCGGGGATGAAGAGCAGGTAGCGGAGCACCTTGTGCCCCCTGGGCTTCTGCACGACGTGGAACGCGAGCAGGAACGCCAACACGATCATGACCGGGAGCCCGACGACGATCTGGATCGTGCTGTTCCGCACGGCGGCCCAGAAGGTCTCGTCGGAGAACAGCACGCGGAAGTTGTCGAGCCCCGCGAACGTCGGGGTGACGAGCATGCCGGGCCAGCTCAGGAACGCGATGACGATCATCGCGACGACCGGGCCGATCATGAAGAGGCCGTACCAGACCAGCGCCGGGATCGCGAAGGTCGGGAAGCGACCACGGGCCTCCCCGACGCCGGTGGCCCCGCGCCGGGACCGGTTCGGGGGCGTCCCGGCTGACCGGACGGGTGGTTCCTCGACGAGCACTGCCATGGGAGCTCCTTCTCGTGCGGGTGGTCAGGCGGCCGTGTAGGCGCGCTCGAACAGGTCGATGATCCGTTCGGCCGACGTGCCGGAGCCGTACGCGAGCGACGTCGCGCGGATCATCGGCTCGTACGCCGAGTCCGGCACGAGCAGGTCGGGCAGCATCACCGGGGTGACCTGGTCGTCGGTGAGTGCGGACGCCTGCGCGACGAGCGGGAAGTCCTGACTGACGGTGTCCGTGATGCGGCTCATGTCGCGTCCGGAGTCGAGGACGAACTCGCTGGTGACGGCCGACGAGTACAGGTACTGCACGAACGGCTTGATCAGGTCGAGCTTCTCGCGGCCGTTCTCGCTGATCCAGATGCCGTGCCCGTTGTAGCTCTTGATGACGCTCGGGTGCGTGATCACGGCGTTCGCCGACGGTACCGGCCAGCCGCCCACCGTGACCTCGGCGGCACGCTCCTCCGACACGAGCGCGAGTGCCGACGACATCGCCGGGACGATCGCGGCCTTGCGCGTGTTGAACTGCGTGAGCTCGGAGTCCGAGGTGAACCCCTGGACCGAGTCGACGAAGACGCCGGCGTCGCGGAGCTCGACGAAGTGCTCGACGCCCCGGACCGCGCCGGCGCTCTCCGAGATCTTGCCGGTGGAGAAGACCTTCGTGGCCTCGTCCTGGGTGATGAACCCCTGCATGACCTGCATGAGGAGCTTCTGCCCGCTCCAGTCGGAGCCGCCGACGGTCACCGGCCCGATGCCTGCGGCACGGAGCCGGTCCGCCGCGGCGACGAGCTGGTCGGACGTGGTCGGGATCTCGCTCACGCCCGCCTGCTCCAGTAGGGCGGTGTTGAACGACACCGGCCAGTTCGTCCTGGTGAAGGGGAACGCCCGGACGCGGCCCTGGTCGTCGGTCCACTCGTCGATGGCCTCGGGGATGATCTCGTCCCGAAGGCCCCAGTCGTCGAGGTACTGGTTCACGGGGATCGTGGCGTGCTCCCCCGTCCACGACAGGGTGCGCCCGACCATGTTGACGATGGCGACGTCGGCTTCCTTGCCGGCGAGCGAACTCGTCTCGAACACGATCGGCAGGTCGGACCCGTTCGACAGGAGCGCGACCTTGCGGCTCGTGCGTCGTCGGTACGCGGCGACGACGTCGGAGAACGTCCTGGCCCCCGCGACGGCACCGCTCAACTGGGTGTGCACACTGAGGGTCCCCGGCCCGCTCGAAGCCGGTGTGAGCGCGGCGCACCCGGCGAGGATCGGGGCGAGGACCCCGGCGCCGAGGCCGGCGCCGAGGAGGGTCCGCCTGCTGATTCCGTCCGTCACGGTGCCTCCTTGGCAGTGGAAGGTGGAGCGGTTCGCGGTGTGTTTGGTACAGCGGTGTACTTCAGGTGACGAGCAACGTATACCGCTTTACACGGACCGGTCAACCCTCTACGCTCGTCGGCATGAGCGACACCACCGCCGGAGCCGTCGACCGTCGTCGTGTGACGATCGCGCAGGTCGCCAAGCGCGCCGGCGTCTCGACCTCGGCGGTCTCCCACGTCTTCAACGGCCGGCCGAACGTCTCGGCCGCGACCGCCGCCCGGATCCGCAAGGCTGCCGACGACCTGAACTGGCGGCCGAACCTGGCGAGCCGCAAGCTCTCCGGGAGCGCTGGCCGCAGCCTCGGCCTCGTGCTCGCCCGCTCGCGTGACACCTTCCAACGCGATCCGTTCACGATGCGTCTGATCGCAGGGCTCACCGAGCCGCTCGCCGCGATCGGGTGGTCGCTCTCGCTGACCCTCGTCCGTGCCGAGGACGAGGCCGAGGTCTACCGCCAGTGGTGGACGGAGCAGCGGGTCGACGGCTTCCTGCTCGTCGACGTCCGGATCGACGACCCGCGCGTCTCGCTCCTCCAGCACCTGTCGGCGCCGTCAGTGATGCTCGGCGCCCCCGTCCCTGGCAGCACGATCCCTGCCGTCACGGTCGGGGACGTGGACGCCACCGGCGCGCTGCTTGACCACCTCGACGGCCTCGGGCACCGGCGCATCGCCCGCGTCGGCGACGGCCCGTCGCTCGCGCACACCGGCGCACGCGATGCCCGGTTCACCGCCGCCGCCGGAGCACGCGGCATCGACGCCGTCGTCCTGGCCTGGCGCGCGGACGCAGAGGACCCGGTCGCCGACCTGCTCGGCCGGCTCGACGGCGCGACGGCGATCGTCCTCGACGGCGAGGCGATCGCGGCCGAGGTGATCGCGCACGCCCCCGAACTCGGCGTCCGCGTCCCCGACGACCTGTCCGTCGTCGCGTGGGAGGACTCCTGGGTGTCGTCGATCGTCCGTCCGACGCTCACCGCACTCGACGCGCCGGTGGAGGAGTCGGCGCGCACGGCGGTCACCCTCGTCGAGCGCCTGGTCCGGGGCGAGGACGTCACCGACGCCGAGGTGAGCGGCCGCGCCCTCCACGTCCGCGGTTCGTCCGGGCGAGCGCCGACGACCGGACGCCCGACGCCCCATGCGCCGACCGCCCCGACCGAGGGAGACCGATGACCACCGCTCCGCGCTTCGGCGTGAACTACGTGCCGTCCACCGACTGGATGTTCCAGTGGCAGTCGGTGCAGGAAGACGCGGTCCGCCGTGACCTCGAGGCGATCGCGGGCCTCGGCCTGGACCACGTCCGGCTGTTCCCGCTCTGGCCCACGCTGCAACCGAACCGCACGCTCATCCGCAGGCAGGCGCTCGACGACGTCGTGAAGGTCGTCGACGTCGCCGCGGAGTTCGGCCTCGACGCCAGCGTCGACGTGATCCAGGGGCACATGTCCGGCTTCGACTTCATCCCGGCGTGGCTCGTCAACTGGCACGACGGCAACATGTTCACCGATCCCCCGGCGATCCGGGCCCAGGCCGACCTCGTCGCCGCCGTGTACGACGCCGTGCGCGACCGGCCGAACTTCACCGGCCTGACGCTCGGCAACGAGGTCAACCAGTTCCAGCCACCGAACCCGGCGGCGATGCCCGCCGACACCGACCAGGTCACACACTGGCTGGAGTCCCTGCTCGGCGCCCCGCGCGACAAGGACCCACGACACGTCGTCACCCACAGCGAGAACGACCACCTCTGGTACCGCGACGGGCACCCCTTCGTGCCCGCCCACGCCAGCCGCCTCGGCGACGTCACCACGGTGCACTCGTGGATCTTCAACGGCGTGGCCGGGCGGTACGGCGCGCTCTCCGACGAGTCCGTCCGGCACGCCGAGTGGATGATCGAGCTCTCGAAGGCCTTCGCGACGGACCCCGACCGCCCGGTCTGGCTGCAGGAGGTGGGCGCGCCGGACCGCCACCTCGCCGACGACGAGATGCCCGAGTTCCTCGAACGAACGGTCGCGGCCGCGCTGAGCAGCGAGCACCTGCACGCCGTCACGTGGTGGTGTTCGCACGACGTCTCCCGCGAGCTCGGCGACTTCAAGGACCTCGAGTACACGCTCGGCCTGCTCGACGTCGACAACCGGGTGAAGCCCCTCGGCCGCCGCTACGCCGAGGTCGTCGCCGAGGCACGTCGGGCGACACCGGCGCCGACCCCCCGGACGACCGCCGTCGTGGTGGACGTCGACGACGCGGACCTGCCCGTCCGCCGCACCGACCTCGCGCCGGGTGGCGCGGTCTTCGACCGCTGGCACCGCCTCCGCGCCGCCGGCGAGGCGGTCACCGTGGTCACGAGCCGGACCGCGGCCGATCCGGCGGACCTGGCCGCGCGAGGTGTGACCAGGGTCGTCGAGACGGCGGCCGTCTGACGGACGTGCGCCGGGCCTCCAGTTGCGGTCTGGAGGCCCTGGTCGGCTCAGTCGGTCAGCACGCGCTGGTACCGCAGCCAGTTCTCGCAGAGCCGGGTCCACTGGGACGTGTGCGGTTCGCGGACGGCGGTGCCGAGCCCGTGCCGGCCGCGGGGGAACACGTGCACCTCGACGTCCACCTCGGCCCGGACCAGCGCGTCCGCGTAGGACAGCGCGTTCGACGCGCGGACGATCCGGTCGTCCGCCGTCGTCCAGACGAACGTCGGCGGCGTGCGCTCGTCGACGCGGGTCTCCATCGAGAGCTCGCGGCGCGTCCGCCACGACGGGTCCTCGCCGAGGAGGCCGACCATCGGACGCGGCCTCGTCGGGTGCTCCATCGAGATCACCGGGTAGCTCAGGACGCAGAACGCCGGCCGGTCGGCCTCGGGGTCGTCGATGCCGTTCGCGAGCGAGGCCGCCAGGTGTCCCCCGGCGCTCGACCCGACGACGCCGATGCGGTCCGTGTCGATGTCGAGCCCGGTGTCCGCGCCTGCCTGTCCCGACCGGAGCCAGGTGAACACGGCGCGGGTCGCGTCGATCGGCGCCGGGTGCAGCGGGCCGACCGTCTCCGGCGTGCGGAGCGGGTAGCGGAACAGGAAGGCGTGCAGGCCGATGCCGGCGTACCAGTCGGCCATCGGCTCGGAACTCGTCCGGCCGTGTTCCTCGTAGCCGCCACCCGGGAGGACGATCACGGCCGGACGGGAACCGCCGACGGAGGTCGGGCGTACCGTGATGCCGTCGGGCGTGCTCATGGGGGCGACCTTACTGTTCGTCCCGCGGAACGCTGCCGATCCACACAGGAAGCCGCACCTACGTGACCGCACGGCTTGCGGCAGTTGTAACTTTGCAGACAGCGCAAAATTCTTGTCACCAGCGCTTCGGTACCCGGGAGACCCTGCACATGACCCAGACGGCGACCGCTCCAGCGGGACCCACCACGGCATCCAACGTCGTGATGAACCACCGGCAGATCCTGCTGGTGATCTACGGCCTGATGGCCGGTATGTTCCTCGGCGCCCTCGACCAGACGATCGTCGGCACCGCCATCCGCACCATCGGCGACGACCTGCACGGGCTCGACCAGCAGGCCTGGGTCACGACGGGGTACCTGATCGCCTCGACGATCACGACACCGATCTACGGCAAGCTCTCCGACATCTTCGGCCGGCGTCCGCTGTTCCTCACCGCGATCGGCATCTTCATCGTCGGATCCTTCGCCGCGTCGTTCTCGACCTCGATGCTCATGCTCGCCGGGTTCCGCGCGCTGCAGGGCCTCGGCGCTGGTGGTCTGATGTCGCTGCCGCTCGCGATCATGGGCGACATGCTCGCTCCCCGCGAGCGCGCGAAGTACCAGGGCTACTTCCTCGCGGTGTTCGGCATCTCGAGCGTCATCGGGCCGCTCGTCGGTGGCCTCTTCGCCGGCGCGAGCGAGATCGTGTTCATCGCCGGCTGGCGCTGGGTGTTCCTCATCAACGTGCCGATCGGCATCATCGCGCTGATCATGGTGCTGACGTTCCTGCACCTGCCGAAGGTCGGCGAGCGGAAGGCCAAGCCGCGCATCGACTGGTGGGGTGCCGCGCTCGTCATCGTGACGCTCGTGCCGCTGCTGCTCGTCGCCGAGCAGGGCCGCACCTGGGGCTGGAGTTCGGCCGGTTCGATCGCCTGCTACGTGACCGGCGCCGTCGGGCTCATCGCGTTCATCCTGGTCGAGCGCGCCATGAAGGACGACGCGATCCTGCCGCTGAAGCTCTTCGGCTCGCGGGTGTTCTCGATGTCCGCGATCCTGTCCGTGCTCGTCGGCTTCGGGATGTTCGGCGCGATGCTGACGATTCCGCTGTACCTGCAGATCGTGAAGGGCGTCACCCCGACGGAGTCCGGCTTCGCGATGCTGCCGATGGTCCTCGGCCTGATGATCGCGTCGATCGCCTCGGGTCAGATCATCTCCAGGACCGGCAACTACCAGGTCTTCCCGATCACCGGGACGGCGTTCACCGCGATCGGGTTCACCGTCCTGACCTTCCTCACCGCCGACCGCCCGCTGTGGTTCCTGATGCTCGGCATGTTCGGCATCGGCCTCGGGCTCGGGCAGCTCATGCAGACGCTGACCCTGGCCGCGCAGAACTCGGTGTCCCCGCGGGACATCGGTGTCGCCACCAGCGCCGCGACCTTCTTCCGCCAGATCGGCGGCACGATGGGCACCGCCGTGCTCCTCTCCGTGTTGTTCACGCTGATGCCGACGAACATCACGACGGCGATGCAGAACAAGTCCGACCTGACGAGCGCCCTGAACGCCGCCCTCACCCCGTCCGTCGCGAACGCCAAGGACAACAAGGGCGTGATGGACCAGATCTGGACGCCGATCACCGACCCCGTGAAGCAGAACGTGCAGGACGGCCTGAACAAGGGCGCCGTGCAGGCCAAGGAAGCCGCCGACGCCGCCGTCACGAAGCAGGTCACCGCGGGCGTGCAGCAGCAGGTCGCCGCCGGTGCGATCCCCGCCGCACAGGCGCAGTCGGTCATCGACGAGCAGGTCGCGGCCGCGAAGCCCGATGCCGAACAGCAGGCGCTCGAGACGGCTGCGTCGAAGGCCCAGGCCGACGTCGTCGACGGCACTTTGCAGGTGGACTACTCGAACGCGTCGCAGCGGAAGAACGTCGTCGACGAGGTCGCCCCGACGCTCATCAAGCAGCTCAAGAACGGCAACTCGAAGGCCGATTCTTCGTCGAGCTCGGCGACGAGTGACACCTCGTTCCTCAACGGTGCCGACAAGCGACTGACCCGGCCGTTCCTCGTCGGGTTCAGCAGCTCGGCCGTCACGGTGTACTACGTCGGCCTCGGCGTGATCCTCATCGCCTTCGTCCTGACGTGGTTCTTCCGGGTGCCGCCGCTGCGGAAGACGTCGGCGCTGCAGGAGCAGGCGGACACCGCCCGTGCCGCAGCAGCCGGCAACGACCCCGATCGGCTCACCGTCGACGCACAGGGCGCGGCGACGAACACCGGCTCGCTCGTGTCACCCGACACGGGGCCGATGGGGATCGTGCCCACGTCGCCGGACGTCCCCGCGCAGCCGCGCTCGGCCCGGTCCACCGGGAGGTCCGACGTGTCGGTGCTGCCGGATGACGTCTCGAGTGACGACACCCGCGCCCCGCTGCCGGACGCGCCGACGCACGGTGCACACTCGGCCGCTGCGCCGGTGGACGAGCCCGCCACGGCCACGGGCGCCATCCGTACCCGCCGTGCCGCGCATGCTGCACCGGTGGAGGCAGACGTCCCGACGGACGGGACGGACGCGCTCGAGGCGAGCAGAGCCTCCCGTCCGGCCGACGGCGACCACGCGCACGGCCGCCACTCGGCCGAGTAGCTGCGCCGCGGGTCGGCGCCCAGCGTGCCGACCCGGCGCGCCGCCCCGCGTGCCGACCCGGAACGACGAAGTCGCTGTCGTACGACAGCGATCCTGTCGTTCCGAGTCCGCCCGCACCCGCGCGCCCGGAACCTCACACGGCGGGGTCGGCGCCGCTCGTCGCCGGGGGGCGCCCCGAGAAGGTCGCGCCCGGCCGGCGCGTGCGCCG
>JASCOI010000098.1 GCA_029959665.1 Microbacteriaceae bacterium PS02333 | reverse complement strand
CCGCGGGGGCCGCGCGGCCCCCCCCCCCGGGGGGGGGGGGGGCCCCCGCGCCCCCCCCCCCCCCCGTCCGCCCCTGGTTCCGTCTAGATCACGGGGGTCGCCGCTGCGTAGGTGAGCGGTCCGTCGACGCGCGCCACGTCGTGCCAGGCTCCGTCGGCGAGCGAGGCCTCCGCCGCTTCCACGATCGACGCGGCCGCCAGGCCGTCGGCGACCGACGGCGCGAGCTGCTCCCCGCGGCGGACGCTGGCGACGAACTGGGCGGCCTCGATGGTCTTCAGGTCGTCGTAGCCCATGGCCGTGCCCGCGCCGGGCTGGAAGCGCGCGAACTCGCCGTCCCCGCCGGCGACGTAGTGCGTCGCGTACCCGTCGATCTCTTGCCCGTCGAGGGAGACCTCGAGCTCGTTGAGGCGCTGGAAGTCCCACCGGACCGAGCCCCTCGTGCCGTAGACCTCGATCGTGTACTCGGCGTGCGGCCCGTGCATGACCCGGCTCGAGTCCATCGTGCCGACGGCGCCGTCCTCGAAGCGGAAGAGCAGGGCCGCGTAGTCCTCGTTCTCGACCGGCTTCCGTTCGCCCGTCGCGGCAGCGGACCGGTCGACGATCCCGGCACCTGGAAGCGGCCGCTCGGTGATGAACGTCTCCGCCAGCGCCGTCACGCTCGCGATGCGCCCGACCACGTACTGCGCCAGGTCGAGGCCGTGCGACAACAGGTCGCCGAGGACCCCGGAGCCGGCACGCTCCCGCTCGAACCGCCAGGTCAGCGGTGCTGCCGGATCGGAGGAGTAGTCCGCGAGGAGCGACCCGCGGACGTTCGTGATCCGGCCGAGGCGTCCGCTCCGGACCAGCTCGCGGGCGCGCTCGATCGCCGGGGCGTGCCGGTAGTTGAAGCCGACGCTCGTGATCACGCTGGCCCGCTGGACGGCCTCGTGGATCGCTCGGGAGTCGCTGGCGTAGCGCCCCATCGGCTTCTCGATCCAGAACGGCTTGCCGGCGGCGGCCGCGGCGACCGCCATCTCACGGTGCAGGAAGTTCGGGGAGCAGATCGACACGACGTCGACCTCGGGATCGGCGAGGACCTCGTGGTAGTCGGCGACGGCGCGCTCGTACCCGAGTCGTTCGACCGCCTGGTCCCGTGCGGCCGGGACCGGGTCCGCGGCGACCACGAGGCGGGGCGCGACGCCGAGTTCCGGGAAGTGGTCGGGCAGGGCGCGGTACGCACGGGAGTGCAGCCGCCCCATCCAGCCGACGGAGATGAGGCCGACGCCGATCGTGTCCATTGAGCTCCTCTGCTCGTGGTGGTGCGTGGTGGTGCGTGGTGGTGCGTGTTCGTGGTGGCGCGTGTTCGTGTGGCGGGCGAGCTACTCGGCGGGGACGATGATGTCCCGGACCAGGGCGTCCAGCTGTGCGTCCGCGTCGAGGAACTGCCGCAGGGTCTTCACCGTGGCACCGAACCGGTCGAACTCGTCGATCGTCATGCCGTCCACGTCGTAGGCGCGGGCGAACTCCGGCGTGGCAGCACGCAGCGCGTCGATGACGTGCGCGGGGACCTCGTCGCCGATCGCATCCGGTCGGAACGGGAACGCGTTGGCGTTGATGTCCTTCGACCACTGGAACGGCGGCGAGACGACGAGGTCGCCGCCCTGGAACTCGGACCACTGCAGCGCGTTGCGGAACGCCGCGACGAGCACACGGGACCGGAAGCCGCGCTCCTGGAACACCCGGTAGGCGTTCTTCACGGCGGCGACGCCCGCCCACTCGAGGATGCCGGGGTCGACCATCACGTGGTCGCGCTGCACTACGGTCTTGAGCCAGTCGTCGCGCCGCCCGGCCATGAGGGTGACGACGTGACCGAACTCCTGGTCCGGCAGGCCGTCGGCGGCTCGACGGTCGAGTGCACGCTCGATCGCCTCTCCGACGGCGACGACCTGCGGCACCGTGAAGGACACCGTCGCGTTGATCGACACACCGCGGTACGCCGCCGCTTCGATCGCGGCGATGCCGACCTTCGTCGCGGGGATCTTCACGATGATGTTCGGCGCGAGCGCCGAGAACCGGACGGCCTGCTCGACGAGGGCGTCTCGATCGCGGTGGAGACGCGGGTCCGTCTGCATGCTCAGTCGCCCGTTGCGGCCGCCCGATGCCTCGAACGCCGGGAGGAGCTGTGCGGCGGCGGCGATGGAGAGCTCCTCGACGGCCTTCCAGCCGATCCAGGACTCCCCCGCGGTCGGGTGTTCTGCGGCGATCTCGCGGATGCGTGGGACCCAGGTGTCCGGGTCCTGCTTGATGCACGTGTAGGCGATCACGGGGTTGCAGGTCGCCCCGACGGCGCCGTACTCGTGGATCGCGGTCGCGAGCTCGCGCGGATCGGCGGAGTCGTTCCAGAGCGCGGTGATCGTCTGCTCCGTCGCCTGGAGGGTGACGGGGCGGGTGTCGACGTCGGAGGAGGCCGGGGTCGCCAGGGTGTCGGTCATCGGTGCAGTCCCTTCGTGATCGTGTCGAGCTGGAAGCGCGAGACCTCGTCGGCGTTCTCGTCCTCGGCGAAGACGCTCGACACCGCGACGGTGTCCGGCCTCGCCGAGAAACCCACGCGGTCGAGCGCGGCCCAGAACGCGTCGAAGTCGACGTCGCCCTGCCCGACCGGCAGGTGCTGGTGGACGCGGACGGCGTTGCCGGGCGGGTTGGTGATGTAGCGGAGACCGTGCGACCGGTGGTGGTCGTAGGCGTCCGCGACGTGGATCAGCTGGAGTGAGTCACCCGCGGCGTCGATGATCGCGTCCATGTCCCCGCCGTAGTGGAAGGTGTGGCACGCCACGAAGACGAAACCGATGTTCTTCGAGTTGAGCCCACGGATCACGCGCAGGGCTTCGAGGCCGTCCTCGACGAAGTCGTCGGGGTGCGGGTCGATGAGCACGCGCAGGTCGGCGTCCTCGATGATCGGCAGGAGCTCTTCCATCGCCCAGTAGAACTGCGCCTCTGATTCTTCGGCACGCTCCGGACGGCCCGAGAACTCCGTGTTGATCGTGTCGACGCCCAAGCGCTTCGTGATCTCGATGACACGCTTCCACTGCTTGACGGCGGTCTCGCGGGTCTCCCGGTCCGGCCCGGACCACCGGAGTACCGGCAGCACCGACGCGACCTGGACGCCGGCGTCCGTGCAGGCTGCCGCGAACGCGTCGACGAGGTCGTCGTCCGCCTTCGGGTGCCGGAAGAACGGGATGAAGTCCTTGTGCGGGGTGAGCTGCAGGTACTCGTAGCCGAGGTCCGCGACCTTCCGCGGGAACTCCAGCAGGGACAGGTCGTGGTGGAAGGGGGTGGGGTCGAGTGCGATCTTCGGCATCAGGCCTCCGCGATTGCGCTCGCGCCGGCGTCGTAGAAGGCGGGCTTCGCCGTGGCGTAGGTCACGGACTCGAGGGCCCCGGACTGCTGCGCACGGACGGCCACCTCGGCGACGACGGACGCCGTGTAGCCGTCCCATGCGCTCGGGCCGTCGATCCCGCCCTGCTTGGCGGCATCGACCCAGCGCTGGACCTCTTCGTCGTAGGCGGCACCGAAGCGCTCCACGAACGACGGCGTGACACCCTGGCCGGAGACCCCCTGCGACACGAGGTTCAGCGAGGTCTCGCGTCCGATGTACGCGACGCCGGACTCGAACACGGCATCGGTCGTGACCTGGTACCCGAACTGCGCGTTCACGTTGATCTCGACGATCGCCATCGTGCCCGACTCGGTCGTGAACAGCACGAACTGCGGCTCGGGCAGGTCGGCCGGCGCGAGCGAGTTCTTGCGCGGCTTCTTGACCTCGACGCTCGTGATCGCCTCGCCCGTGATGAACGGGATGATGTCGATCTCGTGGATCACCGAGTCGTGGATGAGCATCGACTCGCTGAAGTTCGGCGGGGTCGTCGGGTTGCGGTGCGCGTGGTGCAGGGCGAGCAGTGCGCCGTTCGACCCCGACTCGCGGAGCGCCCGGAGTTCCTGGTAGCCCTTGTCGAAGCGACGCATGAAGCCGACCTGGATCTTCGGGCGGTCCGACTTCGCCTGCTCGAGCTCGACGATCCGCAGCGAGTCCTCCGCACTCGTCGTGAGGGGCTTCTCGCAGAGCACCGCGAGTCCGCGCTCGATCGCCGGCACGAGCACCGGCTCGTGCAGGAAGCCCGGCGTCGCGACGATGACGGCGTCGATGGGGGTGGCGTCGAGGGCTTCTTCGAACGACGCGGCGGTGATCGCGCCCGGGGCCTTCGCGGCAGCGGCGGTGGCCCGCGCCGTGTCGGGGTCCACGATCGCGACGACGTCGGCACCGGCGATGGTCGACGTGATGCGGCGGATGTGGTCGCTGCCCATGGCCCCGGCGCCGACGACGGCGACGCGGAGGTTGTCAGTGGTGCTCATTCGATGTCTCCTGGAGGTGATGGCGCTGCTGCGTGTCAGGACGCGCGGGCGGCGGACGTGGAACCGAGGATGTGCTGGAACGTGCGCTCCGCGATCGGGCCGGGAGCATCGACCGAGCAGCCGTACATGTCCTGCTCGACGATGCCGAAGACGTCCGGGTTGATCGCGGCCACTGCCTCGATGATCGGCGCGAGCTCAGGTGTGCCGTGCGGCGGCTCGGTCATGATGCCCTGCGCGACGGCGGTCGCGAACGGCACGTCGTTCTTCAGCACGTCGAACAGCAGGTCGGTGTCGACCTGCTTGAGGTGCAGGTAGCCGATCCGCTCCGGGTGCGCCGCGATGAGCTTGAGGTTGTCGCCGCCGTAGTAGGCGAAGTGCCCGGTGTCGAGGCAGAGGTTCGTGTACTGCGGGTCCGTGACCTCGAGGAAGCGAACGGTCTCCTTGTAGGTCCCCACGTGGCTGTCCGCGTGCGTGTGGAACTGCTGGTGGACGCCGAACTCCTCGAGCAGCGCCTTACCGAGCTGGTCGTGGCCCTTGCCGAGCCGCTCCCACTGCTCGTCCGTGAGCGTCCGGGGCTCCAGGACCTCTTCCGTGGCGTCCGAGCGCCAGAGGTCCGGGATCGTCACGAGGTGTTCCGCGCCGAGCTTCGCCGCGAGTCCGGCGACCGCGACGGCCTGGTCCCACGCCCGCTGGAACTGGTCGTCCCCCTTGTGGAACCCCGTGAAGACGGTGCCCGCGGACAGCTTCAGCCCACGCGACTCGAGTTCGTCGGACAGCTGCGCGGGGTCGGTCGGCAGGTACCCGTACGGGCCGAGCTCGATCCACTCGTAGCCGGCCGCCGCCGCTTCGTCCAGGAAGCGCTGCCACGGGACCTGCTTCGGGTCGTCCGGGAACCAGACGCCCCACGAGTCGGGAGCGGTGCCGATGCGGATCGACGCGGGGGTGGCGTCCGTGGACGGAGCGCCGGTCGGGGTGGCGGTGTCGGTCATGACGTCGTCGTCTTCTTTCTGCACGAGGTGGTGGTGGGTCTAGCCGAGGAGCGGGCGCTGTGCCGCGACCTGCTGCTCGTAGTCGGCTCGGGCGGCCTGCGTGGTCGACAGGGTCGAGGTCTGTGCGACCGGGACGTCCCACCAGCCGTCGCCGTCCGGGGCGTAGACGAGCGGGTCCGAGTTGATGTGCACGAGGGTGGTGTGGTCGTTCGCCTTGGCCTGGCGCACCGCGGCCTTGAGGTCCTCGATCGCGTTCGGGCCCGGCTCGACCTTGATGACGTCGACGCCGTACGACCGGGCGTTCGCCGCGAGGTCGACGGGCAACGGATCGCCGTCCTCGAACGACTGGGTGTCGTCCAGGTAGCGGTACTTGGTGCCGTACCGCTCGGAACCGACGGTCTCGGAGAGGTGCCCGATCGACGCGTACCCGTGGTTCTGGATGAGCACGACGATGATCTTGATGCCCTCCGCCACCGCGGTGACGAGCTCGGTGTGCAGCATCAGGTACGAGCCGTCACCGACCATGACGATCGCGTCGCGGTCGGGAGCACCCCGACGGACGCCGAGGCCGCCGGCGATCTCGTAGCCCATGCACGAGAAGGCGTACTCGACGTGGTAGCCCAGTTCGTCCCGGACGCGCCAGAGCTTGTGCAGGTCGCCGGGCAGCGAACCGGCCGCCTGGATGACGACGTCGCGCGGATCCGACACGGACTGGACCGCACCGATGATCTCCGGCTGGCCGGGCAACGCGTTGCCCGACGGCGCGAACGCGGCGTCGACCAGCGCGTCCCAGGCGCGCTTCTGCTCGGCGATCTCGGACGCGTACCGATCCGACACCGAGAACGACGTGAGCGACTCCGTCAGGGCGACCAGAGCCTCCCGTGCGTCCGCGATCAGCGGCAGCTGCGTGCCGTGCTTGTACGCGTCGAACGCGGCGACGTTGACGTTCACGAACGTGACGTCCGGGTTCTGGAACGCCGTCCGCGACGCGGTCGTGAAGTCGCTGTACCGGGTCCCGATGCCGATGACGAGGTCGGCTTCTGCAGCGATCGCGTTCGCCGCGGCGGTGCCGGTCGCGCCGATGCCACCGAGGTACTGCGGGTGGTCCCACGCGAGCGCACCGCCCCCGGCCTGCGAGGTGCCGACCGGGATGCCGGTGGCCTCGACGAACGCCCGCAGCTGCTCGGACGCCGCGGAGTACAGGACGCCGCCCCCGGCGACGATCACCGGACGCTCCGCGGCCTGGATCGCGGCGACCGCCCGGGCGAGTGGCCCGTGCTCGGGCAGTGGACGACGGATGTGCCACTCGCGCGGTTGCAGGAACGCGACCGGGACGTCGAACTCCTCGGCCTGCACGTCCTCGGGCAGCGCGATCGTCACCGCGCCGGTCTCGGCGGGGTCGGTGAGCACGCGCATCGCGGCGAGCGCGATCGAGAACAACTGCTCGGGACGCTCGACCCGGTCGAAGAACCGGGAGAGCGGGCGGAACGCGTCCGTGACCTGCAGCGAGGTGTCGTGCGGCATCTCGATCTGCTGCAGTACCGGGTCGGTGGTCCGCGTCGCGAAGGTGTCCGACGGCAGCAGGAGGGCAGGCAGCCGGTTCGTCGTGGCGAGCGCAGCGGCGGTGAGCATGTTCGCGGCCCCTGGGCCGACCGACGCCGTCGCGGCGAACGTCGCGCGACGACGGTGCATGCGGGCGAAGCCGACTGCTTCGTGCACCATGGCCTGCTCGTTGCGGGCCTGGTGGTACGGCAACAGGCCGGGCTGCTCGACGTGCAGCTGCTTGATGGCCTGACCGACGCCGGCGACGTTGCCGTGCCCGAAGATGCCGAAGATCCCGGGGATGGTGCGTTCGCGGTGCTCGCCGTCGACGGTCCACTGGTTGGCCAGGAACTCGACGAGGGCCTGACCGACGGTCATGCGGCGTGTGGTGGTGGTCACACGTCCTCCTTCTTCGGTGCGTAGGGCAGGCGCGGGTCGATGGTCTCGGTCTCCCACACCTGGCGGACCCAGCCGTGGGCCGGGTCGTCGGTGATGTTCCACACGCGCTCCGGATCGGGCCCGGCCATCACGTTGAGGTAGTACATGTCGTAGCCGGGGGCGGCGACTGCCGGTCCGTGCCAGCCGTACGGCACCAGCGCGATGTCGCCCGTCCGGACCTCGCGGAACTCGTCGATCGCGCGGTCGTCCGAGGCGTACGTCCGGTGCAACGCGAACGGGTCGGCGGACGCCGGGGCGTCCACGCCGCGTGCCACGGCCGACTCGTAGTAGTAGATCTCCTCGAGGTTCGACTCGCCGCCCGGGACGGTCGTGTCGTGCTTGTGCGGCGGGTACGACGACCAGTTGCCGGCGGGCGTGATCACCTCGCAGACGATGAACTTGGCGGCATCGAGCGCTGCCGGGGTGCCGAAGTTGTGCACCTGGCGGCTGGACTGGCCGGCACCGCGGAGTTCCACCGGCACGTCCTGCCGCGTGATGTACGTGGACGGCTTGGTCTCGGCCGTCGGCGCTTCGGCGACCGCCAGTCGGCCGACACCGGTGATCGTCGCGGCCATTCCGGATCCCAGGTACAGGACGTCGGTGGGGCCGTCGAAGACGCTGTCGCGTCCCTCGAGGACCTGTGTCACGCCGTCGTGGACCACGGTGAAGCTCCCCGACAGCGGCACCACCAGGCGCTCCACGGCCGTGGCGTCCAGCGCGAGCGAACCGCCGTCGGTGAGTGCCCCGGTCCGGAGCCCCGTGTGCGCCCACCCCTCGATGCGGCCGTCCACCACGTCGGTCCACCCGCCGTCGGGGCGGCTCCCTGCCGGGATGAACCAGTTGTCGTTCGTCATGCCGTCGTCCTCAGTTGTTCGAGGGGAAGCCGAGGTTGATGCCGCCGTGCGACGGGTCCAGCCACCGGCTCGTGATCGCCTTCTGCCGCGTGAAGAAGCTCACGCCGTCGGCGCCGTACGCCTTGTGGTCGCCGAACAGCGAGTTCTTCCAGCCGCCGAACGAGTAGTACGCCACCGGCACGGGGATCGGGACGTTGATGCCGATCATCCCGACCTGCACGTCGCGCTGGAACCGACGGGCAGCGCCGCCGTCGTTCGTGAAGATGGCGGTGCCGTTGCCGAACGCACCGGAGTTGATGAGCTCGAGACCCTCTTCGTAGGTCGCGACGCGCACGACCGACAGCACCGGACCGAAGATCTCCTCGGTGTAGACGCGGCTCGTGGTCGGGACCTTGTCGATCAGGGTCGGGCCGAGCCAGAACCCGTTCTCGTCGCCGTCGGGTCGGACGGTGCGGCCGTCCACCACGACCACCGCGCCGTCCTGCTCTGCGACCTCGATGTACGAGGCGACCTTGTCGCGGTGCTGCTTCGTGACGAGGGGGCCCATGTCGCAGCCGCGACGCCCGTCACCGATGCGCAGCGTGGCGGCACGGTCCTTGATCTTCTCGATGAGCTCGTCCGCGACGGGCTCGACCGCGACGACGACCGAGATCGCCATGCAGCGTTCACCGGCGGAGCCGAAGCCCGCGTTGATGGCGTTGTCGGCGACGAGGTCGAGGTCGGCGTCCGGCAGCACGAGCATGTGGTTCTTCGCGCCGCCGAGGGCCTGCACGCGCTTGCCGTGCTTCGTGCCGGTCTCGTAGACGTACTGCGCGATCGGCGTCGAACCGACGAACGAGATCGACTCGACGTCGGGGCTCGTCAGGAGTCCGTCGACGGACAGCTTGTCGCCGTTGAGGACGTTGAAGACGCCGTCCGGCAGGCCGGCCTCCTGGAACTTCTCGGCCAGCCAGATCGCCGCGCTCGGGTCCTTCTCACTCGGCTTGAGCACGACGGTGTTGCCGGCGGCGATGGCGATCGGCAGGAACCACAGCGGCACCATCGCGGGGAAGTTGAACGGGCTGATGATGCCGACGACGCCGAGCGGCTGCCGGATCGAGTACACGTCGATGCCCGTCGAGACCTGGTCGCTGAACTCACCCTTGAGCAGCTGCGGGATGCTCGTCGCGAGCTCCACCACTTCCTGCCCACGAGCGATCTCACCGAGCGCGTCGTCGAGGACCTTGCCGTGCTCGCTCGTGATGATCTCGGCGAGCTCGGCCTTGTCACGGTTCAGGATCTCGCGGAAGGCGAAGAGGATCTGCTGACGCTTGGCCAGCGAGAGGTTGCCCCACTTCGGGAACGCGGCCTTCGCACTGGCGATCGCCGCCTGGATCTCGTCCTCGTTCGCCAGCGCGACCTGCTTCGTCGCGACGCCGAGCGCCGGGTCGTAGACCGGAGCGGTGTTGCCGCTCGCCGAGTCGACTCGCCGACCGTCGATCCAGTGGCCCACCGTCGTGGTGGTCGTGGTGTCTTCCGCGATGGTCATGCGTTGCTTCCTTCCGAGAGGGACGTGTCCAGCGTGCCCGGGCCCTGGAGTCCCGTGGCTGGGTCGTGCAGATCTGTGGAGGACCCGCGCCGGGCCTCCTGGGTGTGGACGAGGCCGGAGGCGACGTCGACGGCGCCGGCGACGTCCCCGTCCGGCGGGTAGAGCAGGGTGCGTCCGACGACGAGCCCGCGGACGCCGGGCAGTGCGAGCGCGTCCGCCCACTTGGCGTAGGTCTCGAGCGGCCGGGACGACGGGTCGCCACCGAGCAGCAGCGTCGGCAGCGTCGTCGCTGCCATCACCCGCTCCATGTCCTCGACGACGGGGATCTTCAGCCAGCTGTAGGCGCTGGACTCGCCGAGCCCGGCGGCGATCGCCATGGAGGTGATGACGGCGTCCGCGGTCAGGTCGTTCACGACCTTGTCGTCCCGCCACGTCGACATGAAGGGCTCGAGCATGATCGGGAGACGGTGCTCAGCGGCCTCGGTCACGGCCCGGGCGGTCGCCTCGAGCGTCGGTGCGGTGCCGGCGTCCGACAGGTTGATGCGGACGAGCAGCTTGGCGAAGTCGAGGCCGGCGTCCGCGATGGACCGGGCCGAGTACGCCGTGTACCGGTCGTCCATTTCGAACGTCGCACCGCGCAGCCCGCCGCGGTTCATCGAGCCGACGACGACCTTGCCATCGAGGGCGCCGAGCAGCGCCAGGTCCTCGAGGATGTCCGGTGTGCCGAGCACGCCGTCGACACCAGGGCGGCCGAGGGCCGTGACCAGCCGCTCGAGCAGGTCGTAGCGGTCGGCCATCGCGGACTCGTCGTCGCGCACCGCCAGAGCACCACGGGCCGGGTGGTCCGCGGCGACGATGAAGAGCTTGCCGTCGTCGGCCAGGAGCGGCCGCTTGGTCCGTGCTGCGAGCGTGCTCGCGATCGTCTCCGGTGACCCGGCACGCACGTCGCGCAGCCGCTGGAAGTCGACACTGCTGATCTCAGGCATTGACCGCTTCTTCCGTCGGGTTCTCCTGCAGGAACGTCTCGATCTCGTCGCTCGTCGGCATCGCGGTGGAGCACTCGAACCGCGTCGCGACGATCGCACCGGCCGCGTTGGCGAACGCCAGGATGCGCTCGAGGCCCCAGCCCTGCAGCAGGCCGTGGGTGAGCGCGCCGCCGAAGCCGTCGCCGGACCCGAGGCCGTTGACGACGTCGATGTGGTGCGGGCGGAGCTCGACGAACTCGTCGCGGGTCTTCGCGAGCACGCCCTTCGGGCCCTGCTTCACGATTGCGATCTCGACGCCGCGTTCGAGCAGCGCGTCGGCAGCACGGACGGGATCGGTCTCCCCCACCGCGACCTCGCACTCCTCGCGGTTGCCGACGGCGACGGTGGCGTGCTCCAGGGCGACGGCGACCTCGCGCGTCGCGGCCTCCGGCGAGGACCAGAACATCGACCGGTAGTCGAGGTCCAACACGGTGTGCAGCTTGGTGCCGTGCTCCGACGCGGAGCGAGCCGCGAATGCCGTGTGGTGCGCCTGTCGACTCGGCTCCTCGCTGAGGCCGGTCACCGTGGTCCAGAACACCTTCGCACGCTCGATCTCGTGGAGCGGCAGCGACTTCGCGGTGATCATCAGGTCGGGGGCCTTCGGCGCCCGGTAGAAGTAGAGCGGGAAGTCGTCCGGCGGGAAGATCTCGCAGAAGGCGACCGGGGTGTTCAGCCCGTCGACGGTGTCCACGAAGGCGTTGGCGACGCCGAACTCCGGGAGGGTCCTGGCGATGTACCTGCCGAACGGATCGTTGCCGGTGCGGGTGATGACCGCGGCGTCGGCACCGTGTCGTGCAGCGGCGATCGCAACGTTCGTGGCGCTGCCGCCGACCGACTTCGAGAAGGTCTCGACGTCCTCGAGCGGACCCGTCTGTTGCGGGTAGATGTCAACGCTCACGCGACCCATGGTGATCACGTCGTAGGCGTGGGGAGCTTCGTTCGTCATGCGACGTGCGGGACCTTCCGTGCGGCTTCATCGGCGGACGATCACGACTGTACACCCTCCTTGGCTTAATGTCATGACATGGTTCTGCACCGCTTGCAGCGGGCTGCCTGGAGGCTCGGATCGCCCCCGGAACACCGGTGTCGGTGGGTCCTGGGAAGGTCTGGGCATGGACTTCACCGCCCTGCTCATCGGCCTCCTGATCGGCGCCGTGGCCGGCGCCGCGATCGCGTGGTCGGTCGCGCGCACCCGGTCCGGGGCGGCCGACGCAACCGCCACCGCGCTCCGCGCGCGCCTGGACGAAGTGCGCCGCGACGCGGAGGAACGGCTCGATGCGCAGGACGCCCAGTACCGGCGGCAGGTCGACTCGCTGGAACGCCGGGCGGCCGAGCTCGAGCACCTCGTGCAGCGCATGCACGGCGCCGAGTCCGCCAGGGCACAGGACGAATCGAAGGTCCTCACGGCGCTCAGCCCCGTCGCCGAGACCCTCGACGTGATGCGCGCGAAGATCGCCGAGCTCGAACGCTCCCGCAGCGAGCAGTACGGAGCGATCTCCACCCAGCTGCGGTCCGCCGCCGAGTCCGAAGAGCGCCTGCGGGCCACGGCCGAGACCCTCGCGAGCGCCCTGTCCGCCAACAGCACCCGTGGTGTCTGGGGTGAGACGCAGCTGCGCAACGTGGTCGAAGCGGCGGGGCTCCTCGAGCGGGTCGACTTCGACGTGCAGTCCTCCGTGACGACGTCGGCCGGAGCGGCCCGCCCCGACATGATCGTGCACCTGCCCGGCGGCAAGAGCATCGCGGTCGACGCGAAGGTGCCGTTCAGCGCCTACCTGCAGGCGGTGGAGATCCCGGCGTCGGCCACCGGTGCCGAGGGAGCACGCCGCACACAGCTGATGGCGCAGCACGTCAAGGCGCTGCGGGCACACGTGGATGCCCTCGCCGCGCGGGAGTACTGGTCCGGGTACGACGCCTCGCCGGAACTCACGGTGGCGTTCATCCCGTCCGAGTCCCTCATCGCCAGCGCCCTCGCCGCGGACCCCGGGCTGCTCGACCACGCCTTCCGCAAGCGGGTGGCTCTGGCGTCGCCCGTGACGCTCTGGTCGGTGCTCAAGACGGTGGCGTTCTCCTGGCAGCAGGACGTCGTCACGCAAGAAGCGCGGGAGCTCTTCACGATCTCGCGGGAGCTCCACGGCCGGCTCTCGACGATGGCGGCGCACGTCGACAAGCTCGGCCGGTCGATCCGGGGCACCGTCGTCGACTACAACCGCTTCGTCGGGTCGCTCGAACGCCAGGTGCTGCCGAGCGCCCGGCGGCTGTCACTCCTCGACGAGTCGAAGGTCATCGCCGACCCCGCCACGATCGACGACGAGCCGCGGCTGCTCACCGCGCCCGAGCTCGTCGGCTCCCCCGACCGCGACTGACGCCCCCGCGCGGCACCAGCCGCCGCGGCGCACCGCCCGGCACGAAGTGCTCCCGCGCAACGAAAAGCCGTCCGCGCCACGTGATCACGTGGTGTGGACGGCTTTTCGTTGTGCGCCGAGCGCGTCAGCAGACGGGACGGATCAGAACCACTTCTCGGCGCGGTGGTCCGCCTGGATGCGGCGGATCGTGTTCGAGCGCGACCGCAGCACGAGCGAGTCCGTGTGGATGACACCGCGCGAGCGACGGACACCGTCGACCAGCACGCCGTCCGTGACACCCGTCGCGACGAAGAACGTGTTGTCGCCCGTGACGAGGTCGTCCTGGTCGAGGACCTTGTCGAGGTCGTGCCCGGCGGCGATCGCCTTCTCACGCTCCTCGTCGTCCTTGGGCTGGAGCTTGCCGAGGATCACACCGCCGAGCGCCTTGATCGCGCACGCGGTGATGATACCCTCGGGGGTGCCGCCGACGCCGACGCACATGTCGATCGGTGAACCGGGCAGCGCCGCCGCGATGCCACCGGCGACGTCGCCGTCGAGCAGCAGTCGGGTGCCGGCACCGGTCGCACGGATCGCACGGATGAGCTCGTCGTGGCGGGGGCGGTCGAGCACGGCGATCTGCATGTCCTCGAGGTCCTTGTGCTTCGCCTTCGCGAGCGCGCGGATGTTCTCGCCGATCGGCTTCTCGAGGTCCAGGACCCCACGGCCGTCGGGGCCTGCGGCGATCTTGTCCATGTAGAACACTGCGGACGGGTCGTACATCGAGCCACGGTCCGAGACGGCCATCACGGAGATGGCGTTCTGGCGGCCGGCAGCCGTGAGCGAGGTACCGTCGATCGGGTCGACCGCGATGTCGCACGCGGGGCCGTGCCCGTTGCCGACGTGCTCGCCGTTGTAGAGCATCGGGGCGTTGTCCTTCTCGCCCTCGCCGATGACGACCACGCCGTCGAAGTTCACCGTGCCGAGGAACTTCCGCATCGCGTCGACGGCAGCACCGTCCGCGAGGTTCTTCTCACCACGACCGACCCACGGTTGCGCACGGATCGCCGCGGCCTCGGTCGCACGCACGAGTTCCAGCGCGAGGTTGCGGTCGGGCTGCAGGAAGAGGGATCCGGTTTCAGTCGTGGGAGTCACGGCCCAAGCCTACCGACCGGGACCACACCCACCCCGCGGGACGAACGGATGTGCAGACCAGGTCACACTCTGCTGGGGCTGACTACGATCGGACCGGCCACCACCGAAGTCGAAGGAGATCCCAGTGCCCATCGCAACGCCGGAACAGTACGCCGAGATGATCGACCGAGCGAAGGCGGGCAAGTTCGCGTACCCCGCCGTGAACGTCTCCTCGTCCCAGACCATCAACGCGGTCCTCCAGGGCCTGACCGAGGCCGGCTCGGACGGCATCCTCCAGGTGACGACGGGCGGCGCCGACTACTTCGCCGGCCACACCGTGAAGAACCGTGCCGCCGGTGCGCTCGCGATGG
>JASCOI010000097.1 GCA_029959665.1 Microbacteriaceae bacterium PS02333 | reverse complement strand
GGGGGCGCCGCCCCCACCCACCCCCCCCCCCCCCCCCCCCCCCCCCGCGCGCCCCCCCCCCCCCCCCCCCCCCCCCCCGCGGGCGGACCCGCCGGACGGCCGGCGCCGTCCGGAAGCGGCGGCGGAGCCTCGTCGCGTACCTCTACATCCTCCCCGCGTTCGTCGTCTTCGCGGTGTTCCTCGGGGTGCCGTTCCTGCAGAGCATCCAGTACTCGTTCTACGACTGGGACGGGCTCTCGGCCGCGACGTGGGCCGGGTTCGCGAACTACGCGGACGTCTTCACCGACACCCAGCTCCGGGCGTCGTTCGGGCACGCACTCGTGCTGATGGTGTTCTACGCCGCGATCCCGGTGGTCGTGGCGCTGTTCCTGACGGCGCTCATCTCGCGGGCGAACGGCCTCCGGGGGATGTCGTTCTTCCGCACCGTGCTCTTCCTCCCGCAGGTCATCGCGTCGGTCGTCGTCGCGACCATCTGGGTCTCGATCTACTCCTCCGACGGCCTGCTGAACGACGGGCTCCGGCTCGTCGGCCTCGGGCAGTTCGCACAGGTCTGGCTCGGCGGCTACGACACCGCCCTGCCCGCGATCGGCTTCGTCGGCACCTGGCTCAACGTCGGGCTCTGCCTGGTGCTCTTCCTGTCCGGCGTCGGCAACATCCACCCGAGCCTGTTCGAAGCTGCTCGCATCGACGGCGCCGGGGCCGCTCGGGAGTTCTTCTCGATCACGCTGCCGTCCCTCCGCGGGCAGATCGCCGCAGCGCTCACCCTCACGGTGGTGTCGGCGCTGAAGACGTTCGACCTGGTCTACGTCACGACGAGCGGTGGGCCGGGCAACTCGACGTCCGTGCCCGCGTTCGAGGCGTACAACCGGGCGTTCCAGACCGGGCAGGTCGGGTCGGCTGCCGCGGTCGCCGTCTCGCTCACCGTCGTCATCATGATCGTCACGGCCCTGATCGGCCGTCTCCAGCCGAAGGACGTCGCATGAGGATCTCCGTCCGCGAGAAGACCGTGAACTACGTGATCCTGACGCTGTTCGCGCTCTTCGCGATCATCCCGCTCATCGGGGTGCTGCTGTCCTCGGTCACCCCGTCGGCGCAGAACTCCGGCGGGTTCAGCGTGCCGACGTCGATCGACCTCGGGAACTTCGGCGCCGCGTGGAACCAGGGGCACTTCGCGAGCTACATGTTCTCGAGCGTGCTCGTCACGGTGTCGGTCGTCGTCCTCACGACCGTCCTCGCGGTCTTCGCCGGGTTCGCGTTCGCACGGCTGGACTTCTTCGGCTCGAACGTGCTCTTCTTCGTGATGCTCGCCGGGCTGATGCTCCCCGCCGAGGCGTTCATCATCCCGCTCTACTTCAACCTGCGGAGCGTCGGGCTGACCGACACCTACACGAGCCTGATCCTGCCGCAGACCGCACAGTCCCTGGCGTTCGGGATCTTCTGGATGCGCAGCCAGTTCCGGAGCTTCCCCGGGGAGGTCATCGAGGCTGCCCGGCTCGACGGTGCCCGGGACGTGCGGCTGCTCTGGCAGGTCATCGTCCCCGCGGCCGTCGCCCCGATCATGACGATGGCGCTCCTCATCACGATGTGGACCTGGAACGAGTTCCTGCTGCCCCTGGTGCTCATCACGAGCGAGGACCACCGGACCGCGCCGCTCGGCCTCGCCTTCTTCAAGGGCGCCCACCTGACCGACTACTCGCTGCTGTCCGCTGCGGGGGTGATCGTCGCCCTGCCGATCGTGGTCCTGTACTTCTTCCTGCAGAAGCGGTTCATCTCCGGGATGCTCGGCGGCTTCGCGGACCGCTGAGGAGCGCCGACGTGGAGATCGTCATCCTGCCCACGCCCGCTGAGGTCGGTCGCGTCGCTGCGGCGAATATCGCCTCGGTCGTGGCGAAGAAGCCGTCAGCCGTCATCGGTCTCGCGACCGGTTCCAGCCCTCAGGGCATCTACACCGACCTGCAGCGTCGGGTCGACGCGGGGGAGATCTCCTTCGCGGAAGCGCGCGGGTTCGCCCTGGACGAGTACGTCGGGATCCCGTTGGAGCACCCCGAGTCGTACGCGTCGGTCATCGCCCGTGACGTGGTGGCGCCGCTGGGGTTCGACCCGTCGCGGGTCCGCGTGCCGGATGGGCGGGCTGCGGACATCGAGTTCGCGGCGAAGGAGTACGACGCCGCGATCCGTGCCGCCGGTGGGATCGACGTGCAGATCCTCGGGATCGGGGCGAACGGGCACATCGGCTTCAACGAGCCGACGTCCTCGTTCGCGTCCCGGACCCGGATCAAGACGTTGGCGCCGTCGACGCGTGCGGCGAACGCCCGGTTCTTCGACTCCCTGGACCAGGTGCCGACGCACTGCATGACGCAGGGGCTCGGCACGATCCTGGAGGCGCAGCAGCTGGTGCTCGTGGCGCAGGGCTCGGCGAAGGCGGATGCGATCGCCGCCGCGGTGGAAGGGCCGCTCAGCTCGTTCGTCCCGGGCAGTGCACTGCAGCTCCACGAGCACGCGACCGTCGTGGTCGACGAGGAAGCCGCAGCCGGACTGCAGCTGTCGGACTACTACCAGTACACGTACCGCAGCAAACCCGCCTGACATCGCCGGCGGCCAGCGCCAGTCCCGGCACGACGCGAGCCCGGGGGGGCGCGAGGCCCTGCGGTACGCTCTCGCCATGGTCCGGGGGAGACGAGGGGTCCGTGCTGCCGTCGCCGGTGTCGCCCTCGCGCTGGTGCTCACCGGCTGCTCGACGCACGTGAACGCCGGGAGCGCCGGTGTCGACAAGGCGGAGCAGGCGCTGTCGAGGATCGACGGTGTGCGGAGCGTCCGCGGCAACGGACAGAACAGCCTCCCGTTCGCCGGGACCGTCTCCGCGTTCGTCACCACCGACGACGACCTGTCCGACGAGCAACTCCGGCGCGTCACGGACGAGGTCGGCCGGTGGGTGAGCCGGACGTCGAACGCCTCCGTGTCGTACGGGGCACACATCGAGACGGACGGCTTCGGGTTCTTCGTCGGCCGGCGCGCGTCCGAGAACGCGGAGATCCTGCACGTCGTCGACGGGCTCCGGGACGGCGGCCGGTGGCTCGGCGGGAACATCCGATCCGCGGGCGAGTCCGGTACCGAGCAGGCGTCGATCGAGCTCCACGTGCGGCAGCCGTCCGACCTGGTCGGCGGGTGGGACGCGGCGCGGGATGCTGCCTCCGGGTCGGGGTGGAAGACCGTGTCGGTGTCCGCCGAGGCATGGAACCACCCGCGGAAGGACACGCTCGACCGGTACAACCCGGACTTCTCGATCGCGAACCACGACGGCGCCGGGAAGGACGGCATCGGTGACCCGTCGCCCGAGGTGTCGGCGTACCGGCAGGTGGTGGCGAAGCACACGGTGACCGGCGCCTCCGTCGAACCGGGTCGCATCCACGTGCACGTCGCGGACGCCGCCGACATCGCGGACGCCACCGCGGTCATCGAGCAGGCAGCGCCGGACACCGCGGCCGTCGTCGACGGCGGCGCGGGCGACACCGACTGATCCGTTCGGCGCGCGGGTACAGTTCGGCCATGGTCGAGACGGAGGCTCGTGGCACGGTCCGGTACGACGCCGTCCTGCTCGCGGGGGGCCGGGCATCGCGACTCGGGGGCGTGGACAAGACGGCGATCGTCGCGGACGGTGTCACGCTGTCGGACCGTGCGCTGGCGGCGGCCGAGGGAGCCGAGCAGATCGTCGTCGTCGGTCTGCCCGACCACCGGGACGCCCCGTCACGCGCGGTCCGCACGCGCGAGGACCCGCCGTTCGGCGGCCCGGTCGCGGCGCTCGCCGCCGGCGCCGCGGCGCTGTCCACTTCGCCGCGGGCCACTTCGCCGCGGGCCACCTCGCCGTCCGCTGTCGCGCCCTGGACGCTCGTCCTCGCATGTGACCTCGTGCACCCCGGGCGTGCGGCGGCCGAGCTGCTCCGGATCGCAGCCTCCCGGTCCGACCGGATGCCGACGGACGGCTTCGTGGCGGTCGACGACGACGGCCGACGGCAGCCGCTCCTCGCGCTGTACCGATCGGACGCGCTCCGGAACGCCCTCCGGGTGGCCGGTGACCCGCGCGACCTGTCGATGCGCCGGCTCCTCGCCCCGCTGGACCTGACCTCGGTCCCGCTCTCGTCGGCGATCTGTGCGGACGTGGACGATCCGGAGGACGTCGCACGGCTCGTCGGCGACCGAGGCCTGCTTGACTGACGGCATGACCACCGACGACGTCCTCGCCGCATGGACCACGGAGCTCGCCGACGCGCTCGGGCTCCCCGCCGACTTCGTCCTCGACCGCGACGTCGTGCTCGACCTCGCCCGCGACGCGGCGCACGGTGTCGCCAGGCCGGCGGCACCCCTCACGACGTTCCTGGTCGGCTACGCCGCGGGTCTCCGCGGCGGTTCGCCCGACGACGTCGTGGACGCCGCGGCCGTCGCGACCGGACTCGCGACGGCACGGGACAGCAGTACCCCCGGATCCGACGCCCGGTGACCGAGGCGCTCCCCTCCTGGTCGGCGGCACGCGACGAGGCGCACCGTCAGGGTGCCGGTCCGGCGACGCGACCGCAACCGCTCCTCCTCGCAGGCGCGCTCGGCAGCACGCTCGCCGCGGACCTGCACGCGCCCGGCGACGTCCCCGGGCACGACGGCGCAGCGATGGACGGATGGGCGGTCGCGGGCGACGGGCCGTGGTCACTCGGCGCGCCGATCGTGGCGGGAGCCGTCCCACCGACCGAGGTCCTCGCCGCGGGGACCGCGCGGCCGATCACGACCGGGGCGCCGATCCCGCCCGGTACCGCCGCGGTCGTCCGGTCGGAGGACGCCGACGTCGACGTCGGTGGCCGACTCGTCCGCCACACCACCGCGCGCCGACCGCACATCCGCCCGGCCGGTGAGGAAGTCGCCCGCGGGCAGCTGCTGTTCCCCGCCGGCACCGTCCTGACCCCGCCCCGCGCAGCGCTCGCCGCGGCCTCCGGCGTCGACGAGGTGCTCGTGATGCCCGCCCCGACGGCCCGCGTCCTGGTGCTCGGCGACGAGATCGTCGGCTCCGGCGTCCCACGACCCGGGCAGGTGCGGGACGTCTTCACCCACACGCTGCCGACCGTCCTCCGATCGTTCGGCGCCGAACCGGTCGCCGCCGAGCGCGTCCTCGACGACCCGGACCGCACGACCGCGGCGTTCGACGGCGCTCCTGAGCGGCTCGTCGTCTCGACCGGCGGCACGGCGGGCTCCTCGGCCGACCACGTCCGTGGCGCACTGCGGCGCATCGGCGCGGAGCTGCTGATCGACCGCGTCGACGTCCGTCCGGGACGGCCGGTGCTGCTCGCCCGCCGAGGTGACACGCTCTTCCTCTGCCTGCCCGGGAACCCGATGGCGGCGATGGTCGGGCTCGTCCTCCTCGGTGGGCCACTCGTCGCCGGGCTGCTCGGTCGTCCGATCGAGGCCGTGCGGTCGACGCGCCTCGCGGTCGACGTGCCGAACGACCGCCCCGGCGACCTCGTGCTCGCCCACCGCGACACCGAGGACGGTGCGGTGCCGGCACGCCACCAGACCTCGGCCATGCTGCGGGGCCTCGCCGACGCCGACGGCCTGGTGGTCGTCGGGGCGGGTGGGCGACTGGCGGGCGACACGGTGCCGGCCATCGTGCTGCCGTGGGTCCGATGACCGCGCTCCACTGGCGGTGTGCCGAGGCCGGGTGGTAGACCCGAGGCATGAGCCGGATCACGTCGAGGAAGCGCGTCACCCGCATCACCGTCGGCACCTCGCGTTCCGTCCGTGACGACCTGCTCGCGGTCGAGGAACCGCTCGAGATCCGGGTCGGCGGGAGCTCCCTCGCCATCACGATGCGGACGCCGGGCAACGACGTCGACCTCGCCGCCGGCTTCCTGGTCTCCGAGGGCGTGATCGCCCGCGGGGACGACTTCGCCACGGCGCGGTACTGCGCCGGCGCGACGGACGAGGGACTGAACACGTACAACGTCCTCGACGTGACGCTCGCCCCGGGTGTCCCCGCGCCGGACCCGAGCCTCGAGCGGGCGTTCTACACGACGAGCTCCTGCGGCCTCTGTGGCAAGGCCAGCATCGACGCGGTGCGGACGACCTCGCAGCACAGCGTCCTGCACGACGACCTCGTGCTCACCCCGGCGCTCCTCGCCACGTTCCCCGACGTGCTCCGCGATGCCCAGGCCGTGTTCGAGAAGACCGGCGGCCTGCACGCGGCGGCGCTGTTCGACGGCCGCACCGGCGAGATGCTGGTGCTCCGCGAGGACGTCGGCAGGCACAACGCCGTCGACAAGGTGGTCGGGTGGGCCGTGAAGGAGGACCGGTTGCCGCTCACCGGGATGGTCCTCATGGTGTCCGGTCGCGCGAGCTTCGAACTCACGCAGAAGGCGTCCATGGCCGGGATCCCCGTCCTCGCCGCGGTGTCGGCTCCGTCGTCGCTCGCCGTCGACCTCGCGAAGGAGGTCGGTGTCACCATCGTCGGGTTCCTCCGCGGGCAGAGCATGGTCGTCTACAGCAGGCCCGAACGCATCGCCGAACCGGCAGCAGCAGCATCCGAGGAACACCGAGACACCGTGAGCGCATCATGACCGAGCAGCCCCCAGTCGACGACGTGACCGACGCCGACCTCACCGTCGGCGAACCGAAGGACTGGGCCGCCGGCGTGCCCGGTGTCCTGCACTCGATGGACCCGGCGATCAAGCAGCTCGGCCTCACCCGCACCCTCAAGCTCATGACGTCGCTCAACCAGAAGGGCGGCTTCGACTGCATGAGCTGCGCGTGGCCGGACCCCGACCACCGCAAGGTGGCGGAGTTCTGCGAGAACGGCGCGAAGGCGGTCACCTGGGAGGCGAACCCGGTCCTCGTGCCGCGGTCGTTCTGGGCGGAGCACTCCGTCGACGACCTCGCCGACAAGTCCGAGTACTGGCTCGGCATGCAGGGGCGCCTGACCGAGCCGGTGTGGAAGCCCGCCGGGAAGGACCACTACGAGCCGGTCTCGTGGGAGCGCGCGTTCCAGATCATCGCCGACAAGCTCTCCGGACTCGACAGCCCCGACCAGGCGTCCTTCTACACCTCCGGTCGGACGTCGAACGAGGCGGCCTTCGTCTACCAGCTGTTCGTCCGGGCCTTCGGGACGAACAACCTGCCCGACTGCTCGAACATGTGCCACGAGTCGACGAGCCTCGCGATGGCGGAGGTCGTCGGCATCGGCAAGTCGACGATCGCGTACGACGACTTCGAGCGGACGCAGCTCATCATCGTGATGGGGCAGAACCCCGGCACGAACCACCCGCGGATGCTCACCGCGCTCGAGGACGCCAAGCAGAACGGCGCCGAGATCGTCGCCGTCAACCCGCTGCCGGAAGCCGGACTCCGCCGGTACAAGAACCCGCAGAAGGTCAGGGGCGTCGTCGGCAAGGGCACCCAGATGGCCGACCAGTTCCTGCAGATCCGGCTCGGCGGTGACATGGCCCTGCTGCAGGCGATCTCGAAGCGGGTGCTCCTCGCCGAGCAGGCCGCACCGGGGTCTGTCGTCGACCACGCCTTCATCGCGGAGCACACCAGCGGGTACGAGGCCTTCACACGGCACATCATGCAGGTCGACGACGACGAGGTCGTCCGCGCCACCGGCCTGACGATCGAGGAGATCGACGAGCGCTACATCTGGTCCGACCGCACGATCATCACGTGGGCGATGGGCATCACCCAGCACACGAAGGCCGTCGACACGATCAAGGAGATCATCAACCTGCTGCTCCTCCGCGGCAACATCGGCCGACCGGGTGCGGGTGCCTCCCCGATCCGCGGGCACAGCAACGTGCAGGGCGACCGCACGATGGGCATCTGGGAGCAGATGCCGGACACGTTCCTCGACGCCCTGTCGGAGGAGTTCCACTTCGAGCCGCCCCGCGAGCACGGTGTCGACGCGCTGAAGGGCATCCACGCGATGCGCAACGGCGACATCAAGTTCTGGATGGGGATGGGCGGCAACCTCGTCGCCGCGATCTCGGACAGCCGGCTCGCCGAGCAGGCGTTCCGGGGGACCGAGATGACCGTGCAGGTCTCGACGAAGCTGAACCGCTCGCACGCCGTCGTCGGCGAGGAGGCACTCATCCTGCCCACCATGGGCCGGACCGAGATCGACGTGCAGGACGCCGGTCCGCAGTTCGTCTCCGTCGAGGACACCGTCTGCTCCGTGCACGGCAGCCACGGACAGGTCCCACCCGTCGCACCCGGGCTGCGCTCCGAGGTCGCCATCGTGTGCGAGCTCGCGGAGGCGACGCTCGGCGACCGCGTCCCGATCGACTGGGCGGCGATGCGCGCCGACTACGACGTCATCCGCGACCACATCAGCCGCGTCGTCCCCGGGTTCGAGGACTACTCCCGCCGCGCAGGCAGCAAGGAGGGTTTCGTGCTGCCGAACGGCCCGCGGGACTCCCGGACCTTCGCCACGGCGACCGGCAAGGCGATGCTCACCGTCAACGAGCTGGAGCACGTCGAGCGCCCGGAGGGGACCCTGCTGCTGCAGACCCTGCGCTCCCACGACCAGTACAACACCACGATCTACAGCCTCAACGACCGGTACCGCGGCATCAAGAAGGGTCGGCAGGTCGTGTTCGTCAACCCGGCCGACCTCGAGGAACTCGGGCTGGCCGACGGGGAGCACGTCGACATCGAGACGGTCTGGGACGACGACGTCGAGCGCGTCCTGCACGACTACCGCATCGTCGCCTACCCGAGCGCTCGGGGCTGCGCCGCGGCGTACTTCCCGGAGGCGAACGTGCTCGTGCCGCTCGACAGCGCGGCGAAGGGCAGCAACACCCCGGTGTCGAAGGCCGTCCCGGTCCGGCTCACGTCGACGGCCGCGGGCTGAGGGTCGCCCGGTCAGACCGTGGGTTCGTCCACCGCCACCGGGTCCGGACAGCCGCACGAGCGTCGCCGCAACAGGGCGCCACGGAAGAGCTCGTGCTCCTTCGCGCCCTGCGCCGCGTCGAGCACCCGTGCCACCGCGCTCCGCGCCATCTCCGGTAACGGCTGGCGGAACGACGTGAGGGACGGCCAGGAGTAGTCGCCCTCCCAGGACCCGTCGAACCCGGCGATCGCCACCTCGCCGGGGATGTCGAGTCCGCGCTCGTGCAGCCCGCGCATCACGCCGACGGCGGTCCGGTCGGACACCACGAAGTACGCCCGAGCCCGGTCGGGGTCGTCCGCGATCGCGATCCCCGCGGCGCGACCACTGGTGTGCGTCATGGTCGTCGGCACGAACGGGCCCGCGGCGACACCGGCGGCGGCGCATGCCTCCAGCCATCCGACGTAGCGCGGTTCGACGCCCTCCGGCGGGCCGATGAAGCCGACGCGCTCGTACCCGTGCTCGAGCAGGTGGGTCGTGGTGACGAACGCGCCGTGCCGGAGGTCGACGCCGAGGCTCGCGACGCCGTCCTGGGGTGTCGCGACGTTGAGCTCGACCCAGGGCAGCCCGACCCGGTCGAGGGCGGTCCGGGGCAGTGGCTCGGCGCCGGGGAGGACGAGTACGCCGTCGACCTGTCGCGCGGCGAACTCGTGGAAGCGGGCGACGATGGTCTGCGGCTCGAACGAGGTCGACGTCGTGTACAACGCGTAGCCGCGCGCCTGGGCCGCTTCCTCGAGCGTGCTGGCGTACTCGCTGAAGAACGGATTCGCGAAGATCGGGTCCGCGCCGCCCGGGACGACGAGGACGAGCGTGTGCGCGGAGCCGGAACGGAGCGCGAGCGCGGCACGGTTCGGCTGGTACCCGAGTTCCTCCACGGCGGCGAGGACGCGGGCTGCGGTACCGGCGGCGACCGGGGCCCCGCCGTTCAGCGTGTAGCTCACCACGGCGTCGCTGACACCGGCCAAGCGAGCGACGTCGCGCCGTGTCGCCTTCCGAGCTGGAGTGCTCACCCGGTCTCCTTCCGTTCCAGGCCACGATACGGCCAGGCCGTGCCTGCTCCGTGCGTGCTCCGCGCCTGCGGACGCCGCGCCCGTGGACCGTTCGTCAGCGCGAGACTTCGAGCCCGCGGCCGAGCCCGAGCGGCGCGCCGACCGGGACCGGGGCGTCGCCGAGGTCGGGCACCGCGATCCGCTCGCCACCCCGACGGGCGGACTCCAGCGCCGCAACGCCGGGCAGGGTGTACCGCGCCGCCTGCCAGGCGTTGACCGGCGGCAGCGTCCCGGTGTCTACCGCCCGCACGAAGTCGTCGACGAGGAACTGGTGGCTGCCCTCGTGCCCGTTCGGCGCGACGGCGAAGGTCGCGGGGAGCCGCGCGGTGTCCGGTTCGTGCACGGGCGCGTGCCCCGAGACGAAGGCCTTCCGGAGCGACGGTGCGACGTCGGCGAGCAGCGGGTCGTCCTCGTCGAGGGTCGGCAGCGTGGCGATGTCCTCGGACACGTCCTCGGCCCCGTGCTTGTCCTGCCAGAGCGACGTCGTGGCGAGCTGCTCGAAGCTGGCGCGGGTGCCGAACCAGCTGAACCGCGACTCGCGGAGGGGCGAAGGGTAGCCGACCCGTCGGAACTCGTTGATCCGCATGGTGCCGCCGCCGTCAAGCTCGAACAGCGCTGTCATGTTCGAGAAGTCGTTGTCGAACATGCTCACCTCGGTGTCGAAGACCCCGTCGCCGCTGTCGTCGTGCATGCCGATGCACGACACGCTCACGGCGTGCTGCGGGATCGCGCCGAGCACCCCGCCGATCGCGTGCGTCGGGTAGAGCATCGGCGGGTAGCTCGCGGTCGCCTTCCACTCGTCGCCGCCGCTGTACCGGTACGCGTCGTAGAAGCCGAGGTCCATGTCGTGGAGGTAGTCGCCCTCCGCGTAGAAGACCCGGCCGAACGCGCCCGCTTCGTACTTGCGCCGCGCGAACACCGTGGCGGGGTTGTACTGGCTCGTCTCGCCCATCATGTAGACGAGCCCGGTCTCCTCGACCGCGGCGATGATCTCCCGCATGTCGGCCTCCGACGTGGCCATCGGCACGGCGGAGTAGACGTGTTTGCCCGCGCGCAGCGCACGGACCACGAGGGGCGCGTGCGTCCAGCGCTGGGTGAACACCGCGACCGCGTCGATGTCCGGGCTGGCGAGCATGGCGTCGAAGTCGGGGAACGTGCCGGCGAGGTGCAGGTCGGAGACCAGCCGGTCGGCACGGCCGTCGATGACGTCCGTCGCCCACACCTCCGAGATCCCGGGGTGCAGGTGGAAGAGCGAGGCGAAGTGGGCGGAGAACTGCCCGGCGCCGACCATGCCGAGGGTGAACGTCATGACGTGATGCCTTTCGTGCGTCGTTGCGCGATCCGGGCACCGCCCGGTCGGATGCGGGCCAGTGTGACACGACGGTTTACCGGAGTCAACCGCCAGAAATCAGGTCATGCAAGCCTCTTGATCGGATGGGTTTACTCGGGTAACGTCCCCGCATCGAGCAACGACGCTCGCCCCCACCAGGAGGTTCGACGATGCAGTTCCGCCACACCACGACCCCCGCCCCGCGATCCCGCACCCGACGCGCAGCCGCACTCGGGCTCGCGGTCGTCGCGCTCACCGCCACCCTCAGCGCGTGCAGCGCCTCCGGATCCGCCTCCGGCGGGACCACCCTCGAGTTCCAGACCGCACAGTCCGCCGACTCCCCGCTCCTCGCGGTCCTGCAGAAGGAGACGAAGGCGTTCGAGCGCGCGCACCCCGGTGTGACGATCGACCTGAAGACGGGCGGGAACGACTACGAGTCGCAGATGAAGGTCCGCCTCGCGGCCAACAACCCGCCGGACCTCTGGGCGACCCACGGCTGGTCGCGTGACCGCTACAGCTCGTTCCTCGCACCGCTCCAGGGGGAATCGTGGGCGAAGGACTTCAACCCGGTACTCGATGCCGCGATGAAGAACTCGAAGGGACAGTTCTTCGCCTTCCCGGTCGACACCGCGGTCGCCGGGCTCATCGTCAACGAGACGGTGCTCCAGAAGGCCGGCGTCGACCCGGCCTCCCTGACGGATTGGGATGCCTTCATGCAGGCGTCGCGGAAGGTCGCCGACTCGGGAGCCGTGCCGTTGACGCTCGCCGGCTCGAAGGACGGCTCCGCCGGCAACGTCGTCGACTGGCTCGCACCGGGAGCCTTCAGCGACTCCGAGCTCGCCGCCATGAAGAAGGGCAGCTTCCAGAAGGCCGGGTACGAGAAGGTCCTCGACGTCCTCGAGCAGTTCCGTTCCCAGCACTGGATCAACCCGGACTACTCCTCGGCGACCGGGGACGACATGGCCAGGGCGCTCGCCGAGGACCGCGCCGCCTTCGCCCTGAGCAGCAACTCGCTGATCACGCAGGCGCAGCAGTACAACCCCGACGCGAAGCTCCAGTTCATCCCCGTCCCGGCGATCAACGGCACGTCGTCGTACCTGATCGGCGGCGAGAACACCGCGTTCGGTGCCGCGAAGAACGGCAAGCACCTCGACGTCGCGAAGCAGTACCTGGCGTTCCTCGCCAAGCCCGCGGTCGACGCGAAGCTCGCCGAGTCGACCGGGAGCCTCCCCGGCCTCACCGACGTCGACTCCGACCTCGGCTCCCTCGAGCCGAGCTACGAGCAGTGGGTGACGCCGGGCAAGGTCGAGCTCCGGCCGTACTTCGACCGCGTGTACCTGCCGAACGGGATGTGGAACACGGTCGTCACCACCGCTGACGCCGTCGTGGCCGGACAGTCGTCACCGTCGGAGAGCGTCGCCAAGACCGCGAGCGACTTCTCCACGCTCTACAAGAAGGCCGACTGACCCGTGGGGGGGGGGGGGGGCGGCCCCCCCCGCCGCCCCCCCCCCCCCCCCCCCCCCCCCGCCCCCCCCCCCCACGCACGCACCGGAGCACCAGCAGCAACGCCACGAACCCGGAGGACAGCAGCATGACCGCACCGACCACCACCCCGCCGCCGCGGGCCGGCACCCAGCGGGCGGCGGTCCCGACCCCCGTGCCGATCCGCCCCCGGCGTCTTCGCGGGGCCGCCATCAACCTGATGTACGTCCCGGCACTCGCGCTGTTCGCCGTCTTCACGGTGTACCCGCTGATCAGCGGCGTCCGGCTCTCGTTCACCGACTGGGACGGCTACACGCCGGACTTCTCGTGGGTCGGGTGGGCGAACTACGTGCACCTCTTCACCGACGACACCTTCCGGTCGGTCCTCGTCAACACCTTCGTCTACGGCATCGGCAGCACGCTCGTGCAGCAGGTCCTCGGCCTCGGGCTCGCCCTGGCGCTGGACGGCAAGCTGCGCGGCCGCAACGTCGCGAAGGCGATCATCTACCTGCCGGTGCTCGTGTCGCCGATCGTGATGGGCACGTTCTACTACCTCCTGTTCCAGTACGACAACGGCAGCCTCAACGCGATCGTCGTCGCGCTCGGGGGCACGAAGCACGCGTGGTTGAGCAGCGCGGCCAGCGGCGTCACGCTCATCGTCGTCGTGAACTCGCTGCAGTTCGTCGGTACGTCGATGATCATCTACCTCGCAGGCCTGCAGTCGATCTCGCCGGAGTACACCGAGGCGGCCATGCTCGACGGGGCGAACGCCTGGCAGCGGTTCTGGGCGGTCACGCTCCCGTTGCTGCAGCCCGCCTTCGCCACGAGCATCATCCTCAACCTCATCGGCGGGCTGAAGCTCTTCGACGTCATCCAGATCCTCACCGGCGGCGGACCCGGAACCGCCACGAGTTCGGTTTCGACGCTCATCGGCACGACCTACTTCGCCAACCAGGCGGCCGGCTACTCCTCGGCGATGGGCGTCGCACTCTTCGTCATCATCGCCATCCTCACCGTCGTGGCGAACGCCGCGCTGAACCGCCGTCGACTGGAGCAGTCATGACAACGACCACCGGCCGGGCCACCCGGAACGGCAGCCCGGCGCCCTGGATCCCGAACTCGCTCGTCAGCATCTTCGTGCTGGTCGTCGTCGTCCTGCAGCTCCTGCCGTTCTGGGTCGCCCTCACCACCTCGCTCAAACAGAAGACCGACCTCAGCCCGCAGCTGGCGTTCCCGACCTCGAACCTCTTCTTCGGGAACTTCGTGCAGGCGGTCTCGGAGGGCGGGATCTTCCGCGCCATGCTCAACAGCGTCCTCGTCGCCGGGGTCTCGACCGTCCTCGTGTGCGTGCTCGGCGCGCTCGCCGCCTACCCGCTCGCCCGACGGCACACCGCACTCAACCGCGCGGTGCTGAGCATCAACGTCGGCCTGATGATGGTCCCGGCGCTGAGCATCCTCGTCCCGCTCTACCGACTGCTCTCCGGGATGCACGCGCTGAACACCTACTGGGGCGTCATCCTGGTGATGGTGACGTCGAGCCTGCCGCTCGCGATCTTCCTCTACAGCTCGTTCATGCGGACGCTGCCGATCTCGGTCGAGGAAGCCGCACGCATCGACGGCGCGAACACCTTCCAGACCCTCTTCTTCGTCGTCGTCCCGATGCTGAAGCCCGTCACCGCGACGGTGGGCATCATCACCGGTGTCGGCGTCTGGAACGAGTACGCCCTCTCCGGCTACATCCTCACCACCCCGGAGACGCGCACGATCGCGCCCGCCATCGCGTCGTTCTTCTCCCTCCAGTCGAGCAACCTGCCGGCGGCGACCGCCGCCGCGCTCATCGCGGTGGTCCCGATCGTGGTCGCGTACCTGTTCCTGCAGAAGTACTTCGTCCGCGGCCTGGTCGGCGCCGAGAAGGGGTGACCCCGCCCGCCGGCGGACTGGAGGCTCGGTGTCGGTCCGGCCCCGCGC
>JASCOI010000096.1 GCA_029959665.1 Microbacteriaceae bacterium PS02333 | reverse complement strand
GCGGCGCCCCCCCGCCCCCCCCCCCGCGCCCCCCCCCCGGGGGGCGGGGCCCTTCGTCGTTCCGTGCTACTTCTGGTCGTCCTGCCGGTCCTGCTGGTCCTGCTGGTCCGCCAGCTGCGCTCGCGTTGCGTCGGCCGCGGCGCGGAGCTTCTCGTCGACGCTGCGGTTCGACTCCGCGAGACGCTCGTCGAGACCTGCGTCCGGGACGATGTCCGACGCGGTCGCGTTCGGGTTCGCACCAGCGCTGCCACCCGAGGGGTCGGAGACCGCGGTGTTCGCGAGGCTCTCGCTCGCGAGCTTGGAGATCTTCGCGAGGAAGTCGCTGCCGCCAGCAGCGCCGGCCGCCGGAGCGCCGCCGCCGGACCGGGGAGCGGTGAAGCCCTTCGCGATGCCGGAGAGGGCCTCGGTGAACTCGCTCGGGATCATCCAGAGCTTGTTGGCCGTGCCCTCGGCGATCTTCGGCAGGGTCTGCAGGTACTGGTACGACAGCAGCTTCTCGTCCGGGTCACCGGTGTGGATCGCGTCGAACACCGTGGCGATGGCCTGCGCTTCACCCTCTGCGCGGAGCACCTGGGCCTTGGCGTCACCCTCCGCAGCGAGGATCGCCGCCTGTCGCTGACCCTCTGCTTCGAGGATCTGCGACTGCTTGGTGCCCTCGGCCTGCAGGATCGCGGCGCGACGGTTGCGCTCCGCACGGAGCTGCTGCTCCATGGCGTCGACGATCGACACGGGCGGCTCGATCGCCTTGAGCTCCACGCGCCCGACGCGGATGCCCCACTTGCCGGTCGCCTCGTCGAGCACGACGCGGAGCTGGCCGTTGATGTTGTCGCGGCTGGTCAGCGCTTCCTCGAGGTTGAGCCCACCGACGACGTTGCGGAGCGTGGTGGTCGTCAGCTGCTCGACGGCGCCCAGGTAGTTCGCGATCTCGTAGGTGGCGGCACGGGCGTCCGTGACCTGGAAGTAGACGACCGTGTCGATCGAGACGACGAGGTTGTCCTCGGTGATCACGGGCTGCGGCGGGAACGACACGACCTGTTCACGCATGTCGAGCAGCGGCCGGAGGCGGTCGATGAACGGCACGAGCAGGTTCAGGCCGGGGGCGAGCGTCTTGTGGTACTTGCCGAGGCGCTCCACGACGCCCGCGGTCGCCTGTGGGACGATGCGGATCGCCTTGGCGAGCACGACGATCACGAAGATGACGATGACGACGATCAGTACGAGGAGCACGATCGTCCCGGGTTCCAGGGTCATGAAGCAGCCTTCTGTTCGATGCGGACGACGGCGGTCGAGCCCTCGATGGACTCGACGACGACGTGGGTGCCGAGCGGCGGGGTGCGATCCGGAGCGGTGACGGCGATGCGCGCGCTCCAGGTCTCGCCGTTCGCCAGGCGGACCTGGCCGGGGGCGGTTGAGGTGAACGCGACGGCGACCGTGCCCGCCATGCCGACGAGTCCTTCGACGCCGGTGCGGTGGGGGTCGGCGTTCCGTCCGAGCGCGATGAGGAGCCGCGGGCGGACGAGCGCGAGCAGCAGGAGCGCGACGGCCGCGGCGATGATGGCGGACAGCCACCAGGGTGCGCCGATCAGGGCGGCGATCAGACCGCCTGCCGCGCCGGCGGCCAGCATGATGAAGATGAAGTCGAGAGTGAAGACCTCGACCACCCCCAGCACCAGCACCAGTGCGATCCAGATGATCGTCTGGATCCAATCCGAGATGTTCACGCGATCTCCCTCCCTCGGTCGCGCGCGGCAGCGCAGCGTCGCGACGGCCGGTTCAAGTCCGTTCAACATATCAAACGACGTCTGACCGGGCGCACGGATTGGTAGGCTCGACCGGTCCCGATGCACGGTCACGAACTGGAGAACACCACTGTGAGCAGCCCCCTCGCCCCCGGATCCCTCGTCGGCAAGCGCGCCCTCGTCACCGGCTCGTCCCGCGGCATCGGCGCCGACACCGTCGGGTACCTGGCCGAGGCGGGCGCCAAGGTCGTCGTCAACTACCGGAACAAGGCCCGTCGCGCCGAGCAGATCGCCGAGGGCATCGTCGCCGCCGGGGGAGAGGCCCTCGCGGTGGGCGCCGACCTGACGGACCACGACTCGGTGCAGGCGATGGTCGACGCCGTCGTCGAGGCGTGGGGCGGCATCGACCTCCTCGTGCTCAACGCATCAGGCGGCATGGAGTCGGGCATGGGCGAGGACTACGCGCTCCGCCTGAACCGTGACGCGCAGGTCGACATGCTCCAGACCGCCGTGCCCCACATGGCCGCCGGCTCCCGCGTCGTGTTCGTCACGAGCCACCAGGCCCACTTCGTCGAGACAGCCGAGACGATGCCGGAGTACCTGCCCGTCGCCAAGAGCAAGCACGCCGGTGAGACCGCGCTCCGCGAGTTCCTCCCGCAGCTCGAGGCAGCCGGCATCGAGTTCGTCGTCGTCTCCGGCGACATGATCGAGGGCACGATCACCGCGACGCTGCTCAACCGGTTGAACCCCGGCGCGATCGAGGAGCGTCGCGGGGCCGTCGGCAAGCTCTACAGCGTGTCCGAGTTCGCCGCCGAGATCGCCCTCGCCGCGGTCGAGCCGATCCCGGCGGACAACACGCGCCTGGTCGGCGACGTCAGCGGCTTCACGGCCTGAGCGCTCGGGGGTAGCGTCGGCCGGGTGACTGCTGCACCCGGGCTCCGCCTGACCTCCCGCATCCTGCTGCTCGACGACGACGGCCGCGTGTTCCTGATGGACACGAACGCCCCGTCGTCGGACGGCTTCCACCGGTGGATCACGCCGGGTGGGGGAGTCGACCCGGGGGAGACGCACCGGGACGCCGCGATCCGCGAGCTCCGCGAGGAGACCGGAATCGTGATCACCGACCCGGGCGAACCCGTCTGGTCGTGGGACTTCGACGTCACGTGGGACCAGGCCGACCACGACCGCGGCCACTCCGAGTTCTACGTCGTGCGGACCACGGGCTTCGTGCTGTCGAGTGACGAGTGGACCGACGACGAGCGGGTCGACATCCTCGGCTCCCGCTGGTGGACCGCCGACGAGCTCGACGCCACGGACGAACCGTTCGAGCCCGCCGAGCTGCCCGATCTGGTCCGACGGGTCACTCGCGGGGCGTGAGCACGCAGAACTCGTTGCCCTCGGGATCGGCCAGCACCACCCACGGCACCTCGGCCTGACCGACGTCGGCGAGCGTCGCGCCCCGGGCCACCAGGGCGTCGACCGCTCCCTGGTGCGAGTCGTCCGGCGCGGGTGCGAGGTCGATGTGGAGCCGGTTCTTCACGGTCTTGCCCTCCGGCACCGGCACGAACACGATTCCCTGCGGCTGCTGCTCGCGCGGCGTGCCCTCCGGGAGCTCGAGCGCGTGCGCCGGCGCGATCACGGCTTCGTCGTCGGACTCGTACACGACCGGCCACGCGAGCGTCTCGCCCCACCATCGCGCGAGTGCGTGCGGGTCGTGGCTGTCGACGACGATCGAGTACCAGCGGAGTGCCATGGCGACAGTATGGCCGTGCCCGCCGACGCCGTCCGGACAGCACCGGACCCCGGTCGTACGGTGGCCGCATGGGCGCGCGCAGACGGGTCGTCACCACGGCGGTGGTCGTCGTGGTCGGGGCGGCCGTCGGCGCGGTGTGGCTCGCGCAGGCGAGCCCGCTGACACGTCCGTCGGCGGTCGCGTCAGCCGGTCCGACCCCGGTGAGCGTCTCGCGGACGCCTGCCGGTCCGCCGTCGCTGGTCGCGCCTCCAGACGGTCCCGGTGGTCGGCCTGGAGGCTCGTCACCGGTCCCGACGTCGGCTCCCGTCCGCCCGGCTGCCGCGTTCCCGATGACGGTCAGGTCCGTCTACGACGGCGACACGCTGCAACTGCAGCACGCGACGCCCAACGCCGTGGTGACCACGACGAACCCGATCCGGGTGCGGCTGATCGGCGTCGACACCCCGGAGGCGAAGCCTGTTCAGCGTCTGGACCGACGACGGGCGCTTCGTCGAGGGCGAGCTCGTGTCGAGCGGTGCGGCGACGGCGATCCGGGTGTGGCCGAACGTGGCGAACCACCCGTACCTGTCCGCGCTCGAGGAGCGTGCGGCGGCCGCGCGGGCGGGACGGTGGGGGTCGTGCTGAGTCGTCCGTGCAGGCCACGACCGTGTCGGTAGCGGCCGGTACGCTGATCGACATGCATACCAGTGACGCGTCGATCGCCGACAGCCACGATCGCATCCGTGTCCGCGGCGCGCGCGAGAACAACCTGCGCGACGTCGACGTCGACCTGCCGAAGCGTCGGCTGACGGTGTTCACGGGGGTGTCGGGGTCCGGCAAGAGCTCGCTCGTGTTCGGCACCGTCGCGGCGGAGTCGCAGCGCATGATCAACGAGACGTACAGCGCCTTCGTGCAGGGGTTCATGCCGACGCTCGGCCGTCCGGACGTCGATGTGCTCGACGGGCTCACCACCGCGATCGTCGTCGACCAGGAGCGCATCGGGGCGGACCCGCGCTCCACCGTGGGCACCGTCACGGACGCGAACGCGATGCTGCGTGTGCTGTTCAGCCGGCTCGGGCAGCCGCACGTCGGCGGTCCGAACGCGTTCTCGTTCAACCTGGCGACCGTGTCTGCCGGCGGGGCGATCACCGTGCAGAAGGGCACCGACGCCAAGGCCCAGAAGGTCAGCTTCAACCGGCTCGGCGGCATGTGCGCGCGGTGCGAAGGGCGGGGGAGCGTCACCGACATCGACCTCACGCAGTTGTACGACGACTCGAAGGCGCTGTCGAACGGCGCGATCACGATCCCCGGCTACGGGACAGAGGGCTGGAACGTCCGGATGTTCGCCGAGTCCGGCTACGTCGACGGCGACAAGCCGATCCGCGACTTCACCGAGCAGGAGCGACAGGACTTCCTCTACCGCGAGCCGACGAAGCGCAAGATCGCCGGCATCAACATGACGTACGAGGGCCTCGTGCTCCGCGTCCGAAGGTCGTTCCTGCAGAAGGACCGCGAAGCGATGCAGCCGCACATCCGTGCGTTCGTCGACCGTGCCGTGACCTTCACCACCTGCCCGGACTGCGACGGAACCCGCCTCAACGAGGTCGCGCGGTCGTCGAAGATCGCCGGGGCGAGCATCGCCGACGTCTGCGCCATGCAGATCACCGACCTCGCGGCCTGGTTGCACGGGCTCGACGAGCCGTCGGTCGGGCCGCTGCTCGACGGGCTCCGGGCCGCCGTGGACTCCTTCGTCGAGATCGGCCTCGGGTACCTGTCGCTCGACCGACCAACCGGCACCCTGTCCGGGGGCGAGGGCCAGCGCGTCAAGATGGTGAAGCACCTCGGCTCCTCGCTGAGCGACGTCACGTACGTGTTCGACGAGCCGAGCACCGGTCTGCACCCGCACGACATCGAGCGGATGAACGGGCTGCTGCTCCGCCTGCGCGACAAGGGCAACACCGTGCTCGTCGTCGAGCACAAGCCCGAGGTGATCCAGATCGCCGACCACGTCGTCGACCTCGGTCCAGGGGCGGGCACCGGCGGCGGGACCCTCTGCTACCAGGGTCCGGTCGACGGCCTGCGGGGGAGCGGCACCGTCACGGGGAAGCACCTGGACGACCGGGTGTCGGTCAAGACCGACGTGCGCGTCCCGACCGGCGCGATCGAGATCCGCGGCGCGGACCGGCACAACCTGCAGGACGTGGACGTCGACGTGCCGCTCGGGGTGCTCACCGTCGTCACCGGGGTCGCTGGCTCCGGGAAGAGCACGCTCATCCACGGGTCGCTCTCGCCGATGGACGACGTCGTCGCGATCGACCAGAGCGCGATCAAGGGCTCCAGGCGGAGCAACCCGGCGACGTACACCGGGATGCTCGAGCCGATCCGCAAGGCGTTCGCGAAGGCCAACGGCGTGAAGCCGGCGTTGTTCAGCGCCAACTCCGAGGGTGCGTGCCCGGCCTGCAACGGTGCCGGCGTGATCTACACCGACCTCGGGATGATGGCCGGTGTCTCGACGACCTGTGCCGAGTGCGATGGCAAGCGCTTCGACCAGTCGGTGCTCGAGTACCGGTTCGGCGGCAAGGACATCAGCGAGGTGCTCGCGATGCCCGTCGCCTCGGCGGCGGTGTTCTTCGGCAGCGGCGAGACGCGAGTGCCGGCGGCGCACGCGGTGCTCGAGCGTCTGGTGGACGTCGGCCTCGGGTACCTGACGATCGGACAGCCGCTCACCACGTTGTCCGGCGGGGAACGCCAGCGACTGAAGCTCGCGACCCACCTGGGGGAGCGGGGCGGGATCATCGTCCTCGACGAGCCCACGACCGGCCTGCACCTCGCCGACGTCGAACAGCTCCTCGGGTTGCTCGACCGGCTGGTCGACTCGGGCAAGAGCGTCGTCGTGATCGAGCACCACCAAGCGGTGATGGCGCACGCGGACCGGATCATCGACCTCGGGCCCGGTGCGGGGCACGACGGCGGGCGGGTGGTGTTCGAGGGGACGCCGGCCGAGCTCGTCGCCGCGCGGTCCACGGTGACCGGGCAGCACTTGGCGGAGTACGTCGGGGGCTGAGCGGCGGTCGGGTCGCCGTTTCTGCGCACTCGCACGTCCGGTCGTGCCGGCCACGGGACGGACTGGAGGCGCGGTGCCGGATGCAGGGCGAGCCTCCAGTCCGGAATGCGGTGGCTGACGGCAACTCCAGTGTTGCGCGCGTACGGTCCGGTCCATGAGCTACAGCCAGCCGGATCCGGCAGAAGAGACCACGCAAGGCGGAGCGCCCGAGCAGCCCGACACCGAGCCCGAGGTGCTCGAAGAGTCGGGAGAGGAGAGCGCAGCGCTGGAGATCGACGCCGACGACGTCCCCACTGAGGACGGGGAGAAGTCGTAGGGCTCGACCTCAGGCGCGGACGGCGCGCTTGATCTCTGCTCGCCGGAGGTCCACGAGGCGTTCGACGACGGCGTCGGGCAGCGTGCGGTCCGCTGAGCAGTGGATGCTGCCCGTCGTCGTCTCGGACCCGTCGAGGCGGTGGCCGAGCGCTGAGACGACCGTGCCGATGGGCGGGTAGACGGACAGGAGCCGGGCGTTCCCCGTGGCGGCGACGAGCCCCTTGCCGCGGAGGAGCAGTGCAGGCATGCCGTAGCTGGTCCCCGTGCTGCTCGAAGCGTTCACGAGGACTCCGAACGACGACCCGATTCGAGCGAGATGGGCGATTGGCAGTGCGATCGAAGCCACCTTCGACGACGCCTATGCGGACGAAGTGAGTTCCCTCGCTCTGGACCGCCAATACGGGCGGGACCGCGAGATGTTGGCGCTTGCACTGAGGAAATCGCGGAAGGAGGAGGTGATCGACGTATTGCTTGATCTCACACGGGACCCTGATGTCGATGGTCACGCCATCGATGCGTTGAGCCATAGTGCGAATCCTCGTGCACGCCAGGTTTTCGAAGAGAAACTCTTCGATCGCCGAGCGTGGGTGCGGAAGCGGGCGGCGGCGGGACTGCGAAAGCTCGACGCGCAGAAGGCGACGAGCACGACGACTTGACAGCTTTCGTTATGTCAGCTCATGAAGCGCCACGGGTCGGTGCATGCTGAGGCGATGGGAAATCCCGTCGTGCACGTCGAACTCATCGGTTCAGATCACGACCGCCTTCGGACGTTCTACGCCGAGCTCTTCGGGTGGGGCGCGCCGCCAGGAGCTCCGGTTGCAGCGGCGGTGTCGGACACGTCGTCGTACTCGTTCATCGAGCCGTCCGACGGTGCCGGTCCGGTGGCAGGCGGGATCGGTGGTCGGGGTGGCCGGATCGCTCTGATTGAGATACCGGTCGATGCGCCGATAATGCATATTATGTCAGCTCGACCGTTCCGGGACATCGCGCAGGACGAACCGGGCTCCCCGCTCCGACTCCGTGTACACCAGCGTGCCGGGTGCGATCGAGACCACGACGCCTCCAGCTTGTCCGGCGTGCTCGTCCAGGGCTGACCGGAGATTCTGGACGAGCTCATTGCCGTCGACCGTGAACACCACACACGATGTGTCCGCTGTCGCGCCGAGCCGTTCGAGCTGTCGCAGCACCGTTTCGGGAGCCGGCCCCGTTCCCGACACGACCGGCAAGCGCCGATCGGTTCGGAACGGCTGCCGGAGTGCGACCTCGATCGCGAACTTCCTTCGGGCGGGAACAGAGCCGCGGAGTCCGGCGAGTCGGGAGCGCCGGCCCGGTTCCACGAACGAGGTGATCAACGCCTCAGCATGGGCATCGATCTGCTCCGATGTCATCAGTAGTCCCCCGGTGGTCCGTTGCACGTCCCGGTCTACCAGGAACCACCCCGCAGTGCTGAAACTGGACGTGGTCGCGGACGGCGACGAGTTGGCTCAGGTGCAATGCCGTCGCTCGACGGTCCCCGCCGACGAAAGGCACCTCATGCACCCCGTCAAGTACCTCAGCAGCATCGGTTTCCGCAGCGACTACGCCTACCTCGGTGCGTTCCTCTCGATCGCCCTCTCGCTGATCAGCTGGCTGTTCTCCCGCGGCAACAAGCACCACGACAAGGCACAGTCCGATCGATGGGGCATCTTCGTCGGCCACTGGGCGCCGACGTTCATGGCACTCGGTGTCGCCCTCACCCTCGAAGAGCGCGACTGAGACCACGGGGCGCCCCATCACATGCGTGTGATGGGGCGCTCGACATGTGTGGACTCCCGAGCGTTGGCTCAGAACACCGCGACGGTCATCCCCACCGACGAGCTCGGGCCGTCCATCGCCTGGAGCGCCACGGGCAGCTCCGAGAAGTCGATCGTCCGTCCGATGGACTCGTCCGGACGCAGTCGTCCGGCGACGACGTCGTCGAGCATCGCGGCGTACTCCCCGACGGAGATGCCGTGGCTCCCGAACAGCTCGAGTTCCTCGCCGATCACCCGGCCCATCGGGATCGCCGGCGCAGCCTCGTCGTCGAGGAGCAACCCGACCTGCACGTGCCGACCCCGCGGGCGGAGTGACGCGACGGCGGCGACCGATGTCGCGCGACTGCCGTAGGCGTCGACCGAGACGTGCGCTCCGCCGACGGTCAGCTCCCGGACCCGCTCCACGGCCCGCTCCCCCGACGGCACGGTCGTCGCACCGAGGGCCTCGGCGCGTGCGAGCGCATCGGGCGAGACGTCCACGGCGACGACGTGTGCACCCGCTGCGATCGCGACGATCACGGCGGACAGCCCGACGCCGCCGCACCCGAACACCGCGACGTACTCCCCTGCCCGCAGCCGGCCGCGGGCGTGCAGCGCGTGGTACGCCGTGCCGAAGCGACACCCGAGCCCCGCGGCCTCGGCGAACCCGACGGCGTCGGGCAGCGCGACGAGGTTCAGGTCGGCCTGCGGGACGACGAGTTCCTCGGCGAACGACCCGGGCAGGGTGAACCCCGGCTGCTCCTGCCGTGTGCAGACCTGGGTGGCGCCGTCCAGGCACTCGGGGCAGGTCCCACAGGCGAAGACGAACGGTGCGGTGACACGGTCCCCCACCCGGTGGTCACGGACATCGGGGCCAGCCTCGACGACGACGCCCGCGAACTCGTGTCCGGGGACGTGCGGCAGCGTGACCGAGTCGTCGTGGCCGCGCCAGGCGTGCCAGTCGCTGCGGCAGACGCCGGTCGCTGCGACCCGCACCACGACGCCGTTCGGCGGGCACGGTTCCCGATCGACGTCGACGATCGCCGGGGTGGCACCGAACTCCTCGTACATGACTGCGCGCACCGGATCATCATGGCAGGGACAGCAGCCGGAACGAGCGAACGAGGGTGGGTGGTGAGCGTGGGTGCACTGGTCCTGAAGATGTCCATGTCGCTGGACGGGTACACGAGCGGCGCGGACGGATCCGACTGGATGTTCCGCGCGGGCACTCCCGACTCGGCATCGTGGGTGACCGACACGGTCGCGAGCGCCGCGGTCCACGTCTTCGGTCGCCGGACGTTCGAGTCCATCGCCGGGTTCTGGTCGACCGCGACGGTGCCCGTCGCGGAACCGATGAACAGCGTGCGGAAGGTCGTGTTCACCCGGGACGGCTTCGACCCACGCACGCTGGACGTTGCCGAGGTGTGGCGGGACGCGCGGGTCGCGGACGGGGACCTGGCCGCCGAGGTCACCCGCCTGAAGGCCGAGCACGACGGGGCCGTGCTCGCGCAGGGCGGCACCTCGTTCTGCCGGAGCCTCGTGCACGCAGATCTGGTGGACGAGTACCGGCTCGTGGTGCTGCCCGTCGCGCTCGGTGGTGGGGACGCCCTCTTCGCCGGACTCCCCCGCGAACTGGACCTGGAGCTCGTCAGCTCGACGACGTTCGCCGGCGGCGCGATGGCGAACGTCTACCGACCGCAACGCTGACCAAGCAAGCAAGCAAGCAAGCAAGCAAGCCAGCCAGCCAGCAAGCCAGCTACGCCGCCGCCCGCATCGCCTGGTTGACCGCGGTCTGCGCCTGCTTCCAGACGTTCGACCGCATGCTCGCGTAGGTGCCGCCCGCTCCGCTGCCGTAGTGCCGGAGGTTCGTCTTCTTCCCGTCGGTCAGCCCCTGCCAGTAGGCGGTGACCGCCTGCTTGCTCCCGCCGACGAGCCAGATCTGGTCGGCGTCGTCCGTGGTGCCGGTCTTCGCGAACAGCGGCGTCCCGTCCGGTGTCTGCGCGCCGACGGCCGTACCCCGGGCGACGGTCCCCTGCATCGTGCGGAACGCGGTGTCGGCGACTGCCGGCGACAGTGCCTGCGTGCACGAGCGCTGCTGCCCACCGAGGGACTTCCCACTCCGGTCGGTGATGGCATCGACCACGGTCGGGGCGCAGTACACGCCGCCGTTCGCGACCGCCGCGTACGCGGACGCCATCGTCAGCGGGGCGATGTTCGACGTGCCGAGGATCGACGCCGGGTTCGCCGGCAGGTCGCCGCCCGCGGCGAGGTGCACGCCGAGCTTGGCGGCGACGTCGCGGATGTCGCAGAGGTCGAGCTTCGCCGCCATCGACGCGTACGCGGCGTTCACGGATCCGGCGGTCGCGGCAGCCACCGTGTAGTTGCCGCGCTGCCCCGGCGAGTCGTTCTTCGGGCTCCACGCCGCGGTGATGGTCTCACCGCACTGCGTCCAGCGGCTCGTCGTGTGCGGTGTCCCGTTCACGACGGCGTTCACACTCCGACCGGCTTCGAGCCACGCGAGCAGGGTGAACAGCTTGTACGTGGACCCGGGCTGGAAGCCGATCCCGCCGCCGCGGTCCTGGTCGACGCTGTAGTTGATGCTCGTGTCCGTCGCGGGTGCGCAGGCGCCCTGGTCCGAGTCGACCGCGGCGCAGGACGGCAGCTGGTTGTAGTTGCGGTTCTGCGCCATCGTCAGCACGCGGCCGGTGGACGCCTCGACGGTGTCGAGCGTGGATCCGAGTGCGATCCGGGCCTCGGTGTTGGGGTCGTACTCGTCGAGCAGGCCCTTCTGCTGTCCGTTCAGGTCGAGGTCGAGGCTCGTCTGGATCGTGAAGCCACCGTTCCGCCAGGCAGCGTCGCGCTGGTCCTGGGTCGCGCCGAGTTGGGTCATCGACTTCACGACCCCAACGGCGTAGTCGCAGAAGAACTGGGATCCGACCCCGGCGGCGGCCACGCATCCCTGCGACGGCGCCGTGAGGTGGACGTACTGTTCCGGCTGCGCCGCGATCGCCTCGTCGTACTGGGCCCGGGTGAGGTGCCCCTGCGCGTGCATCGACCCGAGGATGACGTCTCGGCGGTCGGTGTTGGCCGGGTAGTGCGACGGATCGGAGAGGTCGCGTTTCTCGGGCCATTGCACGATCGCCAGGATCGAAGCAGCCTCGGCTGGTGTGAGGTTCGTCGCGTCCTTGCCGAAGTAGCGCTGCGCCGCGGCCTGCACCCCGTAGGTCTGGTCGCCGAAGTAGGCGATGTTGAGGTACGCGGCGAGGATCTCCTTCTTGGAGTACTTCTTCTCGAGACCGATCGCCAGCTTCATCTCCGCGAGCTTCCGGGACGCCGACGGCTCGATGGCCTCGCGGTACGCGGCGTCGACCTCCTCCTGCGTCGGGAGGTCGAGCGCCTGCTGCATCTTGATGTTGCGGACGAGCTGCATCGTCAGCGTCGACGCGCCACCTGACCCGCCGAGCCCCCCGCTGGCCACGCTGCCGACGGCGGCACGGACGACCGAGGACGCGTCCACGCCGCCGTGATCCCAGAACCGCTTGTCCTCGCCGTCGACGGCCGCATCCCGGAGGTACTCGCTGATCTCGTCGAGCTGCAGCTCTTCGCGGTTCTGGGCGTACACGGTGGCCAGGTGGACGGACTGCCCGCCCTGGTACGCGAGTACCTCGTTCCGCTGCGGCAGGTCACCGATCTCGATGTACTCCGGCAGCGAGTCGAAGACGTCGATCGTCGACGTCGTGGTGACGCCGAGCACGGCGATGGCGGGGGTGACACCGACGGTCACGAGCAGTCCGGCGAGCGTGCTGAACCCGATGAACCCGATGAACGCTCCGACCCCCGAGCGGTTCTCCTGTGCTGCCATGCGCACACTGTCCTGCATGCGACATGACGTGCACTGGGTGATCGGTGTGGATGTCCGGGGTCAGGCTGGCAGAACGCCGTGACGGAGCGTGTCGAGGAGACGGTCGACGCGGACGCGGTGTGCGGCTGCGACATCGTCACTCGACTCCCCCGCGAGCACGCGGCCGGCGGTCTCGACGAGCACCGAGGCGTACCCGGCGACCACGTACGCCGCTGCCAGTCCGGCGTCGGCCGCGAACGACCGGTCCGATGAGAGCGCGTCGCGGAGCGCGGCCTGGAGCTCCGTGGCGATCGCACGCGCGTGCGCGAGCAGTGCCGGCGACCCGGCGATCGTCCGGAAGAACGGCACGGACCGCGGATCGAGCCCGGACAGCGGATGGTGCTCGTCGGCGAGTCGGTGGAACAGGGCAGACAAGGCCTCCCCCACCCCGACGCCGTCCGCGCGCTCCGTGACGGCTCCGACGAGCAGGTCGCGGGCCTCGTCCGAACGATCGAGGAAGAGGTCCTCTTTGCGCGCGAAGTGGTTGAAGACCGTGACGCTCGAGACACCGGCTGCCCGGGCGATCTGTGCGACCGTCACCGCGTCGAACCCGTGTTCGAGGAACAGTTCCGCCGCAGTCGACGCGATCTTCTCGCGCGTCTGCGGTCCCCCGCGGGTCGCGGTCCTGGGCATCACAACTCCCTCGTGCCTTGTGTAACTAACTTTAGTCAGTTAATCTACCGACATGTCCACCGAACAGTCCGACGTCATCATCCCGCAGTCTCGCGCGTCACTCCGGGATGCGTGGGTCGCACTCGCCGGTCTGTCGGCGGTGTTCCTCTTCGAGATGCTCGACAACTCGATCCTCAACGTGGCACTCCCCACGATCGGGCGCGACCTCCACGCGAGCACGACCGCCCTGCAGTGGGTGACCGGCTCGTACGCGGTGGTGTTCGGCGGTCTCATGCTGGGCTTCGGTGCCGTCGCCGACCGGTTCGGCCGTCGCCGCGTGATGCTGCTCGGCCTGGTGCTCTTGGGGCTCGCCAGCCTGGCGACGATGTTCGTGACGACGGCCGAGCAACTCGTCGCGGTCCGGATCGTGATGGGCATCGCTGCCGCGATGACGACACCGGGATCGATGGCGTTGGCGTTCCGGCTCTTCCGCGAGGACGACCTGCGGGTCCGCGCCACCACCGTGATCTCGACGGTCGGCCTCGTCGGGCTCGCGATCGGTCCCACGGTCGGCGGCCTGGTCCTCGCGGTCGCGCCCTGGCAGGTGCTGCTGCTCGTCAACGTCCCGATCGCGGCACTCGCGTTCCTCGGGATCCGCGCCGGCATCGCTCGCGACGACCCGACCGAGCTCCACCGCGACCCCGTCGACGTGCTCGGAGCGGTCCTCGGCACGGCGGCGATCGTCTGCGCACTCGTGGCACCGACGCTGTTCGTGCACGACGGGGTCGGCAGCGTCGGACCGTGGATCGCGACGACCGCCGCGGCCCTGGCGGTCGTGCTCTTCGTCCTGCGCGAGCGCACGGCCCACCACCCACTCCTCGACCTCGGCCTGATCGCCCGTCCACTGGTGTCCGCCGGTCTCGCGTACAAGGCTGCGACCGGCATCGCGGTCGCAGGCATGGGGTACCTCGTCACCCTGCAGCTCCAGCTCGCCTGGGGCTGGTCCCCCGCGCTCGCCGCCGTCGGCATGCTGCCGCAGGTCGTGGTCCTGATCGCGGGTGGCCGGTTCGTCGGACCGTTCGTCCAGCGGGTCGGTCTCGGGCGTGCGGCGTGGACGAGCGCCACCTCCGTGGTCCTCGGGCTCGCGGTGTTCGCCGTGCTCGGGCGGACCGGCTACCTGGCTGTCGCCGTCGCGCTGGTGCTCGTCGCCGCCGGCATGCGCGTGGTCGGTGTCGTCGCCGGCGTCAACGTGCTCCGCGGCCTCCCCGAGGACCGGACGACGATCGGCGCGGCACTCGTCGACACCGCCTCCGAGGTCGCCTCCGGCGTCGGGCTCGCGGTCGTGGGCACGATCCTCGCCGCGCTCTTCACCGGGTCGATCGCCTCGGCGCACTGGACCGCAGCGCAGACCGCCGGGTTCGACGAGGCGGTCACGGTCGGCAGCATCGCCCTGACCGTGGTCGCCGCTGCGCTCGTCCTGTGGGCGACGACGCGGACGCGCCGCGGTGCGGCGCAGCCGACGGCCTGACCCGTCACGGGTCGGCCCAATCGACGGACGGCGCAGTCCACGGACGGCCCGGTCACGGGGCGGACGGGGGGGGGCGTGGGGGGGCGCCCCCCGCCGACCCGCCCCCCCCGGGGGGCGGCGCC
>JASCOI010000095.1 GCA_029959665.1 Microbacteriaceae bacterium PS02333 | reverse complement strand
GGTGGGGATCCAGCGACACCTCGGCCGTCTCGGGACCGGTCGAGGTGTCGCCCTGGGGTGGGGAGGGGACGATCAGGCGGTGAAGGTCCAGGTCATCGGGACGGACGCCGCGAGGCCCTGGTAGGTGTTCCCGGCGCTGCTGTCGAGCGTGACGGCGAAGTTGAACGGGACCGAGGCGCCGGCGGCCGGCGCGGCGGGCATCGAGAACGCGGAGGCAGCGGCGCCCTTGAAGCTGGCGAGCGTGCCGGAGAAGACCGTGGTGGAGCCCGACGTGATCACGAGGTTCATCTTCGAGCAGAGGTCGGTCGCGGTGCCGTTCTGCGTGCCGTTGGCCGACTGGGTGCAGGTCGCGCCGGGGGTCAGCGTGAAGGTGCTCGCGGCCGAGGTACCGGTGTTCTTGATGGTGATCGGAGTGTTCACCGTCACGCCGGGGGTCATCGTGGTGCTGCCGCCGAACTTGTTGATCGTGGAGCACGTCGCGGAGTTCGTCGAGACCGAGCCGCCGTCGGTGCTCAGGCAGGTGACGGAGGCGTTCGCGTTCTGCTCCTGCATGACGAGCGTGCCGCTGGCGGCGGTGTTGCTGCTGTTGGTGATGCTGGCCGCGAACCCGGAGAGGGTGCCGGTGAGCGAGAGGGAGAGGAGGACGGCGGCGAAGATGCCCGCGATGAGCGCAACGGGCGCGAAGCGGAGGCGCTTGACCGGGGAGATGCGGTTCGGGTTGGACACGGGATACCTCGATGACTGTGGGAGTTGGTGGCGGTTTTTCTTAATGATCAAGATAGCCAGTCATTCAAGTAGTTGGAACCCGCACTGCATCCCCAGAGTGGGGGGCGGGCGCGGGTGCACCCGGTCGGACGTGCCATCCTGGACCGGCAGCGCACGAGACGGGGAGCACACCGGTGACGGGGACAGCAGATGACGAGGTGGGCGACCTCCTCGCTGCGTTCGACGCCGTGGTCCGCGCGGAGAAGGGCCTCGTCGCGCGGCTCAGCACCCTCGCCGGCATCCACGAGACGGGCATGCGTGCGCTCGCCCTGATCAGCGACACGGGGTACTCGACCGCGACGGAGCTCGCCGGCTACCTCGGCCTGACGTCGGGCGCGGTGACGAACCTGGTCGATCGCCTGTCCGCCGCCGGCCTGGTGGAGCGGCGCCCGAATCCGTCCGACCGCCGTGGTTCCCTCATCGCGCTGAGCCCAGCGGGTGAGGACGTCATCGCGGGCTCGCGGAAGCGCTCCGCGACGGTGCTCCGCGAGGTCAGCGCATCCGTCGGCGTCGACCTGACCAGCGTCTTCAACGACCTCGCCACCGGACTGCTCCAGCAGACGGCGGATCGGGCCGACGCCGAACCGGAGTCCTGAGCTACTCCGACTCGGACGGTCCCCCAGACGCGGCGCCGCGGCTTCACAGGCTCCCACGTCGGTTTCGAGTACGGCGTCTGCCGACCATCGGCCGGATCGATTGCGACTGCGACCCTGATATGTCAGACTGATCGGAGTCGCCCCATCGCGGTGGGTGCGGAAGTGGTCCCTGGGAGATCCTGCGGTATAGCGGGGCCCGGGGATTCGCGCTTTCAGCGTCGGACTTCGTGCACGACCATCCGGTCGTTGAACAGTCCTCGACGCGCCGACTCCTCTCGTCTGTCCTGCGCGATGAGGCCACATGCTGCGTCGGCCGCCCAGAGCAGCGGGTCAGCGGTCCCTGCGACGTGGTCGACCCGCACTCTGCCGATCATCCGGCGCGCTCGGAGCGCATCGACGTGCGCTCGGTCGTGCCGATCCGCGGGCCCGCGAGACTCCAGGACCACGCTGTCGATACCGACGGCAAGCAACTCGAACAACAGGCGTTCGAGCGCGACTCGGCGCCGACGCTCGCTGCGAGACGTCGGAGGCAGGATCGCGACCGCGGCAACGAACGTCAACGGCAACGCCGCGAGTGCGGTCGCGATCCGCTGTCGGTGCGCGGCGTCACTCTCGGTCCAATGCAGCTTCCGAGCGGAACGGGGCTTCAACGCTCGCAGCTCGTCCCGGACGAGATCGTGCGCATCAACTGCAGGAATCGCGGCCGCGAGGATGTACGCGCGGGGTCGCGCCGGTCGCCCGGTTCGGATTCGTCGACGTGCGCCGTCGGTGTCATCCTGGAATACTACCGGTCGGGCCGGCGTGGGCTACTCCGGGTCGGCGGGAGACGGGGTGGAGACCGGGGCGAGGAACAGGGACGGAGCGGCGGGGTCCGCGGCGGCGCTACTGACCACCTCGACCGCGATGTCCAGCCCGTGCGCGGGGTCCTCGTCGAGCTCGAGGCCGTTCTCGGACACCTGGTCTTCGGGGATGGCGCGGCCCTGCGAGGGATCGAACGCGCTGCTCATCGACATGGGACGAGCATGCCCGTCCCGCATGAGCAGCGCCTCAGAGCCGCCCGTCGGCAGCCATGAGTTCCAGCTGGGTCAGCTCCACGTCCGTGCCAGCGGTGAACGCGAACGACGCCCCACCGCCGGTGATCGGGAACACCCGGGTCTGGCCTGCCCACTCGAACACGGCGTCGGTGACGTCGACCGAGGACGACCCGAGCGCGACCTGCCACGAGTAGGTCCCCGGCGCCGCTGCGGTCACCGTGTAGAGCGACGCCGACTCGATCGACACGTCGAAGGACACGGTCGTCCCCGCGGCGAGCGCCGTCGGCGTCCGTCCGGTGTCGTCCGTCAGTGCAGACGTCCCCACGGGCAGGACGTCCGTCGGGGTGTCGCGGTACCCGTGCACGTCCGACGCCGAGACGGGCCGCGTGTCCGACGCCCACCCGGTCGGCGTCTCGGACAGCTCGACGACGATCGTCGACGCGCCGACGACGACCGCGTGCGGGATGCTGACGGACGTCCAGGGCGAGCCGTCGACGGTGACCGAGGCGATGAACCGACCAGCGCCAGCGGTCTCGATGACGGTGGACGAGCCTCCCGGGGGTCGCAGCACTGCGCGCCGGACCGACGGCGGCACGATCACGTAGGAACCACTGGCCGGTGCCAACGGGTAGAGGCCGATCGTGGCGAAGACGTACCAGGCGCTCATCTCGCCGTTGTCCTCGTCGCCCGGGTAGCCCTGCCCGAGGTCGGAGCCGACGAAGAGGCGGTCCAGACACGAGCGGACGATGCGGTGCGCGTCGTCGTGTCGCCCGGTGAACATCGGGAAGAACGGGATGTGGTGCGCCGGCTGGTTCGAGAGTCCGAGCATGCCGATCCGGACGTCGCGGGCCTCGGTCATCTCGTGGATCGGGAAGCCGTAGTGGCCGGCACGGTCGGTCGCGCCCGTCTCCTTCGTCGCGAAGAACCGGTCGATCGCGGCGTCGAAGCCCTCCGGCCCGCCGTGCAGGTCGACGATCCCGGCGCCGTCGTGCGGGGCGGTGAACATCGTGCCCCAGGCGTTCGTCTCGGTGTAGTCGCCGCCCCACTGGTCCGGGTCGTAGCCCTCGCCCTCGCGCCACCGCCCGTCGGGCGTCCGCCCGATGAAGAACCCGCGACGACGGTCGAACACGTTCCGGTACTGCAGGGACCGACGGGCGAACCACTCGGCCTCTGCCGTGTACCGCGCGCGTTCCGCGGCGTCGGTGGTCCGGTCCGCCAGGGCGGTCGCCATGACCGAGACGCTCCAGTCGTTGATCGCGGCGTCGAGGGTCCAGGACATCCCCTCGGACGTGTCGGTGTCGACGTGGCCGCGGAAGGCGCCCGGGAGGCTCCCCTTCCGTCCGACACGCTCGTCACGTGGCGGGACGGTCGCGTTCTTCACGGCGCTCCGGTACGCCTGCTCCAGGTCGAACCCGTCGACACCCTTCGACAGCAGGTCCCCGAAGACGGTGTCGCTCGTCGTCCCGGTCATGCAGTCCTCGGCGCCGGGGGCGCTCCACCGAGGGGTCCAGCCACCGTCGTGGAAGTGCTGGACGAAGCCCTGTGCGAGCTCCCCCGCGGTGTCCGGGGTGAGCAGCCCGAGGAGCGGCCAGGCGGTTCGGTAGGTGTCCCAGAAGCCGTTCGTGGTGGTCATCGCCCCGTCGACGACCTCCGGCCCCGGCTCGTCGCGGATCGGCTCGGCGAGGACTTCGCCGTACGGGGACCGGTAGTGCGGGGCTCCCGTCAGAGCCGTCTCGCCGGCGCGGTTCGGGTAGAGGAACAGCCGGTAGAGGCCCGAGTAGAGCGAGGTCAGCTGGTCGTCGGTGGCACCCTCGACGTCGAGCGTTGCGAGCTTCTCGGTCCACTCGCGCTCGGCCCGCTCGCGCATCGCGTCGAAGGAACCGGCGGCGTCGAGGTTCGCGCGGGCGTCCTCGTAGGAGACGGTCGAGATGCCGAGGAGCACGTCGGTGTCCCCCTCGACGGCGAGCCAGCCACGGAGCTGCTGGTCCGTCGACGTCGTGTGGTCCGCCGTCGCGCCGGGGACCCGGAGGTGCACGAAGTGCGGAGGCGTGCCGGGTCGGTCGTCGAGGTGCGCCTCCACGATCGCGGTGCCGTCCTCGATGCGCACGGAGGACTCGAGCACCCGGCCGTGGTGGTCGAGCACGATGCTCCTCGTGCCGGTGAAGCGGAAGCCGAGGGCGAACTCGCCGGGGGTCATCTCTGCGGTGACGCCCTGCTCGAGCGCCACGCGGTAGCGGTGCGGGCCGTCGAGCTCGTCGTCGTGGTCGAACGCCAGGGCCCGTGCGCCGCGGTCGACGTCCGGCGACCCGAGCGGGGACGGCATCACCTGGAACACCCCGCGGTCCCCCATCCACGGCGACGGGATGTGGCTCGTGGCGAACGCCTGGATCGCGGGGCGGTTGTCGCTCGCCCGGTTGTGCTCCTGGTACGCGTACGGCCAGCGGTTGCTCGCCGCGTCGGTCATCGGCAGGCCGAACACCCCGCCGTGCGGGAGCCCGACGAGCGGCGCGTTGTTGCCGCGGGAGAACCGGGAGGACGCCTGCGTGCCGCGGGTCGTGCGGACGTGGTCGAGCGGGCGGGTCGCGGCGGCCCGACGCGGCTGCTCGATCCGGACGTCGTCGAGCCAGCCACGGAGCCCCCTGACCGACGTGCCGGAGCCGAGCCGGGCCTCCAGGCGGTCGACGACCCGACCCGCGAACGGCGTGAGGTCCGCCGCGCGACGGTTCCACTGGTCGACCCAGGCCTTGCGGGCGGCGTCCTGCGCCTCCGGCGTCAGCGCGTCGCCGTACTGGTCCGCTGCCTGCTCGCTGAGCCGGGTGCCGTCGGCGAAGACGATGTCGAGCGTGAACGCCGTGGCGTCCCAGAAGTGCTCGAGGTCCTGCTCCTCGGGCTCGGACCTGCCGTCCGGGAGGGTCCGCTCGGGGAACCACACCCACGACAGCTCGTCGCCGGACTCGACCGTCCGCCCGGCGAACCCGGGCACGCTCGCTTCCGGCTCGTCCACCAGGAACGCCTCGAGGGATGTGAAGCCGACACCGTTCTTCGCGGCGACGGCCGTCGTGGGGCCACCGCTCCGTTGCAGTTCTCGCACGCCCCCACCCTATTTGCTCCAGCGGATGGACGAAACCCGTTGCCTCGGCTGAGCGCGAGTCTCGCGCTCAGCGACAGTTCACGCGGCGCGGGGCCCGAGAACTGTCGCTCAGCCCGAGACTCCGGGCCGGGCCGGGCCCGGTCAGGCGTCGGCGATCCGGGCGAGCCAGTCGCGCATGAGCGCCCGCTCCGCCGGCGACAGCGCGGCGAGCGCGTCGTCGTCGGCGGCGAGCTGGACGGCCGCGGCGCGCGACCCCGGATCGACCTCCGGCGCCGCCACCAGGATCGCGGACGCAAGCGCATCCCACGCCGCAGCGACGAGCGCCGGGTCACGCTCGGCGTCCGGCGTGCCGATCAGGTCGAGGACGACGCCGACCCCGATGGCGTGCACGAGCGACACCGCGCGGGGCTCGGGGACCCGGAGTCGTCCGGCGAGCGCCACGCGGTGGATGCGCTCGCGGAGGACGGCGATCCCCTGGTCCTCGGTCGTCGAGTGTGAGCGCAGCGGGTCCGAGAACAACGCCGTCAGCCCGGGGTTCGCGAGCCCGAACGCGATGTGCGCGTCGAACGAGTCACGGAGGTGCTCGACGGGGTCGACGTCGTCCGGAACCGTCTTGCCGGCGACGTACGCGGCGAAGACCCGGTCGGCGACGGCCTCGAGCAGACCGTCCTTGTCGCCGAACTGTCGGTAGATCGTCGGCGCCTGCACGTTCGCCGCGGCAGCGACGGCTCGGGTGGTGACCCCGGCCGGCCCGACGTCGGCGAGCAGGTCGGCGGCGGCGTCGACGATGCGGTCGCGGACGGAGTCGGTCATGGACCAACGATAACGGATGCTTGTTAGCGCCGTGTTTACGGTGTTACGCTCACGACGTTTCCAACGATAACGAAGGGTTGTCCCCATGATCATCGTCACCGGCGGCACCGGAGCACTCGGCTCCGCCATCGTCCACGCACTGCTCGATCGCCTGCCGGCGGACCAGATCGGCGTCAGCGTCCGGGACACCGCGAAGGCCGCCGACCTGGCCGCGACGGGCGTGCGCGTCCGTGCGGGTGACTTCGCGGATCCCGCATCGCTCGACCGTGCGTTCGAGGGCGCTGACCGCGTGCTCGTCGTCTCCGGCTCGACGCTCGGGCCCGACGGCGTCGCCCTGCACGCGGCAGCCGCCCGGGCTGCGGTGGATGCCGGCGCCGAACGCGTCTTCTACACCGCGCACCAGAACACGAAGGCGGACTCCCCCGTCGCGTTCTCGGTGGACCACGCGCACACCGAGACCGCACTCGCCGACATCGGCACGCCGTGGACCTCGCTCCGCAACGGCTTCTACGCGCACACCGTCGGCTGGCTCGTCAACGGCGCCACCGAGACGGGCGAGTTGCTCCTGCCCGAGGACGGCCCGATCTCGTGGACCGCTCGGGAGGACCTGGCCGTCGCGGACGCGGTCCTGCTCGCCGACGGCCCGACGTTCGACGGGCCGACGCCAGCGCTCACGGCGGCCGAGGCCGTGACCTTCGAGGACGTCGCAAGCATCCTGTCCGAGATCACCGGCACGACCGTCCGTCGCACCGTGATCGACGACGAGGAGTGGGTCGCCCGGCAGACCGCCGCCGGCATGCCCGACGCGGCGGCGCAGATGATGCTCGGCATGTTCCGCGGCGCCCGTGCGGGCGAGTTCGACGAGGTCGACCCCCTGCTCGCCGAGCTGCTCGGCCGCGAGCCGGTGTCGATCAGGACGATCGCCGAGCGCACGCTGGCCTGACCCCGGCCCGTCAGCCCTTGTTGTGGCCGGGGGCGTTCTCGGAGTTGCCGGGGCCGCTCTTGCTGTTGCTGTTGCTGTTGCTGTTGCTGAGCGGGGTCTGCACCGGGAGCGTCGGCTGCACCGACGGCTGCGGCCCGTTCGACGGCTCGGTGGGCTGCGACGGTTCGACCGGCTGCGAGGGCTCCGGTTCGACGGGCTCGGACGGCTGGGGCTGCACCGGCTCCTGTGACGGCTGCTCCTCGGGCTGGGAGGGTTCGTCGCTCGGCTGCTGCTCGGTCGGTGCCGTCGAGCTCGATTCCGTCGGCGCGGGCGTCTCGTCGCCCCCGCCGAGCGCGAGCACCGCGGCCACGATGCCGGCGAGCACGAGGACCCCGACGATCACGAGCGTGATCACCAGGCCGCGGCGGCGCTTCTTCGCCGGGGGCTCCGACGACACGGGTGGGGCCGACACGGGTGCGCCGCCGCCGACGGTCGGACCGCCCGATCCGCGCTGTGCTCCGAGCACGGTGGTCGCCACGTCGTCCGAACCGGACGGACTGGAGGCCGTGCTCGCCGGCAGCACGCGCGTCGCGTCGTCTGCGGGCCGGCTCGCGGGCATCGCCTGCGTCGCGTCGTCGGCCTGCGCCGCTCCCGCGGAGCCGGCCACGGCCGTGGCACCGGCCGCCCCGGCGGCCGCCGCCGCCGCGGGCAGCGTGCCAGGGCCTCCCGGCAGGAGCTGGGTGGCGGGCGCACCGTCGTCGTACGAGAGTGCACGGAGACGTTCGGCGGCCTCGGTGGCGGACGGCCGCTCGGCCGGATCGGTCGCCGTCATGACGTGCAGGAGCACGCGCCAGGCCGTGGGCAGGGCGGAGTCGATCTCCGGCGAACGGGTGAGCCGGGCAGTGGCGGACTCGACGGCACTGCCGGGGAAGGGCATGCGGCCCGACAGGCACTCCAGGAGCACGAGGCCGAGCGAGTACACGTCGGACTTGCCGCTGATCCCCTGCGCGGTGACCTGCTCCGGTGCCAGGTAGGCGGCGGTCCCCATGACGGTGCCGGTCCCGGTGACCCGGGCGGCGTCTCGGAGCAGCGCGATGCCGAAGTCGGCGAGCTTGACGTGCGAGCCGTCGGCTTCGAGGAGCACGTTCGCGGGCTTCACGTCGCGGTGCACGATGCCCTGCGCGTGCACGGCGGCGAGGCCGTCAGCAACCTGGGCACCGACGCGGGCGGTGGTGGGGCGGTCGAGGGGTCCTTCGCGGAGCCGTGTGGCGAGGTCGCTGCCGGGGACGAGCTCCATCACGAGGTACGAGTCGCCGTCGGCGTCGTCGAGGGCCGCGTCGTACAGCGTGACGAGCGCCGGGCTCCGGAGGCCCGCGAGGACCTGGATCTCCGCCTCGGCACGCGCCCGCTCCCCGTGGTCGACGGGTCCCATCCGGAACACCTTGACCGCGACCTCGCGACCGAGCTGCTCGTCGAGGGCGCGGTACACGGACGCCATCCCTCCGTGACCGAGCGTGCCCGTGACCCGGTACCTGCCGCCGAAGACCCGTTCTTCCATGCCGGGCAACCTATCGGCTCCACCTGACGGACGGGGTGGCTCCGACTGCCCGGAGCCACCCCGCTGACCTACAGCAACCGCAGGATCGCGCCCGCGAGGGTCGCGAGTGCCGTCAACAGCCCGAGGATCTCGAGCACGAGGACGAACCGCCCACGATCGCCGTCACGATGCCGATGTCTCGCCATCGCCGGCCTCCAATCCCAGGGCAGGAGACCGCGGCCCGAGCTCCCCTACCGGATGGCCGGAGGGTCGCGTAGACTCGAACACCGAGGCGGTTCGAGTTACTACGCAACTCAGACCACTGACCTCTTCACGAGGTGAGATCAGCCCCCGGTGTCCGCCGGGGGCTTTTCTCGTGCTTCTTCGAGTTCAGCCGGGCTTCGCCTGGATTCCCGGCCGACCCTTGATCCTCGCGCGATCCGCGAGCGCTCACGAAGCCCTGTGGATATCGCCGGGGCCGCGGTGGACGGCGGTGAGGTACATCCGGTGGGCGGTGATCACGAGTGCGAGCCACGCCAGCCCGAGGGCCCACGCCGCGAGGACGTCGGTCAGCCAGTGGTGCCCGAGGAAGACCCGCGAGATCCCGATCGACACGACGAACACCGCGCCGAGCACCACCGTCCAGACCCGGGTGACCCGCCGGGACTCGCGGAGCAGCAGCAGGTACACGATCGTGCCGACGACGACGGTCGCGTTGAGGGTGTGCCCGGACGGGAACGACGGCGAGTGCTCGTACGGTGGGACAGCGTCGGCGAGCGGGGGACGCGCACGACCGATGAGGTCCTTGCCCGCGACCGTCATGAGCAGCGACCCGGCACTCGCAGCGACGAGGAGCACCACGGGGGTCCATGCCCGGCGCTGGATCGTGAAGCCGATGAGGAACCCGAGCGCGACGATCGGCATCCCGATGGTGCCTGCGACGTTGGTCCACCACGTCACGGCGGTGTCGAGGTCCGGGGAGCGCACCGACATCATCCAGTCGAGCACCGGGCGGTCGAGCACGGCGACGTCGTCCGATTCCCGGACGGCGTCGTAGACCTCGGAGGCGATCCACGTGCACACGGCGGCGATGCCGATCCCGATGACCAGGGTGACGATCAGCAGGGGCAGCGCGCCGAAGCGGTCGCCCAGTCGCGTCCACACCGTGGCGCTCGCCCGCCCGGCGCGGGTCCGCCAGGTGGTCAGGTCGACGTCGCCGACCGACCGTTCCTCGGTACGTGCAGCTTCGTCGTCCATCGGTCCACCCTGCCCGAGGACGATGTGCGCGGCGCGTCAGCCGCTCATCAGTCCTTCGCGCTGCCGTAGTCGTCGACGACCGCGACGGACAACGGGAACGTGATCGGGAACGACCCGAACAGGATCCGCCCGGCGTCCGCCGCTGCTGCCTCGACCTGCTCGGCGACCCAGGCCGCATCGGCCTCCGGCACGTGCAGCACGATCTCGTCGTGCACGAAGAACACCAGGTGCGCGCCGTCCCGGACCGGACCGGAGGAACGTGCGGCGAGCCGGGTCCGCAGCGACGCCATCCACGACAGGGCCCACTCGGCCGCCGTGCCCTGCACCACGAAGTTCCGGGTGAACCGTCCCCAGCTCCGGGCACGCGACTCCACGGCGCGCTGCATCGCCGGGGTGCCCTCGACCGACCACGCACGGTTCCGTGCTTCGAACCACGAGGACTCCGGGATCGGCGACGTCCGCCCGAGCCGGGTCGTGACGGGTTCGCCGCGTTCCCCCGCACGGGCCGCTCGCTCGACGAGGTCCAGCGCCCGCGGGTAGGCACGAGCGAGCCGTGGGACGAGCCGACCGCCCTCGCCCTGGGTGGCGCCGTACATCGCGCCGAGCATCGCGCCCTTCGCCTGCTGCCGGGTCTCCACCGCCCCGGACGCGACGACGCCGTCGTAGAGGTCACGACCGTTCCCCGCCGCGGCCATCGCCTGGTCGCCGGCCATCGCCGCGAGCACCCGCGGTTCGAGCTGTGCGGCATCGGCGACGACGAGCTTCCACCCCTCATCGGCGACCACAGCCGGCCGGACGAGCTTGGGGAGCTGCATCGCCCCGCCGCCGTTCGCCGCCCAGCGCCCGGTGACGACACCGCCGACCGCGTACTCCGGGTGGAACCGGCCGTCCTGCACCCACTCGTCGAGCCACGACCAGCCGTTCGCGGTGAGCAGCCGGTACAGGCGCTTGTACTCGAGGAGCGGTTCGATCGCCGGGTGTTCCAGGCGCTGGAGCTCCCACTTCCGGGTGCTGTCCACCACCAGTCCCGCGCGGCGGAGCGAGCGGAGCACGTCCGCCGGTGAGTCGGGGTTCAGGGCGGGGTCGTCGAGCCGCTGCCGGAGGACCACGGCGATCTCCTCCAGCCGTCGTGGTCGGACGCCGTAGGGCACCCGCGGGCCGAGGGCGTCCTCGAGCAGGCGTTCGTGCACGTCGGCACGCCACGGCAGCCCGGCGAACCGCATCTCGGCGGCGACGAGCGCCCCGGCGGACTCCGCGGCGAGGAGCAGTCGCAGCGCACCCGGATCGGACGCACCGGCGACCGCGGCGAGTTGCGCACGGAGTTCCTCGACCGGATCGGCGGCGTCCGCGGGGCGGGCCCCGTCGAGGAGCGCATCGTCGAAGAGCTGTGCCTGCGTCGCGCGGACGACGCGTTCCTGCTGCGCGGGCGCGTCCCAACCGCTGACCGGCGCAGCAGCGAGGGCGGAACCGCGCGCCGCCAGCGCCGTGCGCAGGATGCGGTGGCACAGCCGCAGGTCGACACAGCGCGCGACCCGACCGCCCGCTCGGAGCACGAGCGGGTACCACCGCGCGGTGTCGTCCCACACCCATCGGACGCCTTGTGCTTCCCGCGCGGCGACGAACGCCGGGAGCTCCGGGTCGGGAACCGCGACCGGCTCACCGTCCGGGTCGCCGGAGTCGGTCAGGGGCGTCGCGAGGACGCCACCGTCGACACGGCTGAGGACGAGGTGCACGGAACGATCATGCCGTGCACCACCGTCCCCAGCGGTCAGTCGAGCTCGACGACCTCGGCATCGGGCGCGTTCCGCTTGACCGAGTCGATGCCGTTCTTCGCGGCCGCCTTGGTCGTGTACGCCTCGGACGCGGCGATGACCTCGCCGTTGCCCGCCTTGAGGACGAAGCGGAACTGGCCGCTCTCGTCGGTGGAGATCTCGAACTTCCCAGCCATGTCGACTCCTCGTCGATCCGATGGTGCCCGTCAGACCGCACAGCGCGGCGTGCCCAGACGCTATCGCTCCTGGGTGCGCTCCGTTCCACCGGGTCGCACGGCAGCGGAGTCCGCGACGTCGATGCGCACGGTGCCGTCGGGTTCCTCGGAGACCTCGACGCGCGGGGCTTCGTCGTGGGCGTCCGAACCGGACATCCGGCGCAGCGTGTCGTGTCGACGTTCCTCGAAGGACATGTCGACACCGTCGTCGAGGTGGTCGCGATCTGGCTCGGTCATGCCGACGACGGTACGCCCGGCGACCTGGTCCGGCTCACGCGATCGGCGCGGTCCCGGTGCGCTCGGTCCAGTGCCCGCCGCCCGCCCATCGGTCGTGGACAGCCTGCTGCGCACGCCCGGTGGGACGTGCGGCACGCGCCGCGGCGAGCCCGGTCCCGAAGACGAACTTCGCCGCGCTGTCGTCGCCCTCGGCCGCGTCGTGCGGACCGGGTGGGAGCAACCGGAACCGTCGGGCGAACCGGACGACGTTGGCGTCGGGTCCGAGTGCGGTCGCGAGCCCGGGGTCGAGGAGCCACGACCGGCAGGACCACGACGTCGCGACGTGGCCGGGTGCGAGCCGTCGGAGCAGGTCAGGAGCGTCGGCGAACAACCGGTCGCAGGCGACCGGGTCGAGGGGCCCGGTCTCCGGGATGTGGACGCTCCACATCGGCGTCCCGTCCGGCAGGTGGCCGCCGAGTTCGAACTGGAGGCGCCCCACGGCCACCACGCGTCCGGTCGCGACCGCGCAGAACCAGTCCAGCCCCGTCCCCCGGATCCCGTACCGGTCGCGTTTGCGTCCGACGTCGGCGGTGCTCGCGGCCGCCTGCTCGGTGGTCGCCCCGTGGGCGGCGAGCCACGCGGCGGTCTGCGGGAGGACCGCTTCGACGGCCGCCATCGCGAGCGCGTCGCGCGCGGCCGGCGGGGCGTCCGCGCCGCTCGCCGCGCGGTCCGCGGCGCGCGCTCCCCGGTCCGGGCGGCGCCCGCTGGGGGCCCCGAGCAGCGCGCCGGCGCCGGGGCGGGCCTCCCGGCTCACTTCAGGCCGGACGAGGCCAGCCCGTCGATCACCCGACGCTGCAGGACGATGAACATGATCAGCACCGGGGCCATCGCCATCAGGCTCGCGGCCATGAGCACCGGGTAGTCGATCGTCCGGTCGCTCGACAGCGTCGCGAGGCCGGCGGCGAGGGGCATGTCCTCGGCACGGGTCGACACGACGAGCGGCCAGAGCAGCTCGTTCCACGACCACAGCACGGTCGTGATCGCGAGCACGCTGATCGACGGCCGCGCGAGCGGCAGCATGATCCGCCAGAACACCTGGAACGGGTTCGCGCCGTCCATGCGTGCCGCCTCTTCGAGTTCCGGTGGCATGGTGAGGAACGCGGTCCGCATCAGGAACGTGCCGAACGCACTGAACAGACCGGGCGCGACGATCCCGGCGAGGGTGTCGAGCCAGCCGAGCCCCTGCACGATCTGGTACTGCGAGATCAGGTACACCTGCGACGGCACCAGCAGGATCGACAAGACGATCCCGAGGAGGACCGCGCGACCGCGGAACCGCATCCGGGCGAAGGCGTAACCGGCCAAGGTGCACAGGATGATCTGCGCGATCGTCCGGATGATCGTGACGTACACCGACGTGCCGAGCTGGCTGAGGAACGGCAGCCGCTCGAACACGGCGGCGAAGTTCTGCCACTGGAGCTCGCCGGGCCAGAACACCGGCGTGACGGACTGCACCTGGGCGTTCGTGGACAGCGACATGATGATCTGCCAGAGGAACGGGAACGCCATCGCGAACCCGCCGACGCCGAGGACGACGTGGATCCACCAGTGGGAGCCGCCGCGGCGGCCCGGGCGTTTCCCGGTCCTGATCGTGGTGGTGGTCATGACTGCACCCACTTCTTCTGGAACCGGAACTGCACGAGTGTCACGATGCCGATGAGCACGAAGATGATCATCGCGATCGCGGCCGCGAAGCCCTTGTCGTTGTCGATGAACCCGGCGCTGTAGAAGTAGAAGACGAGCGACATCGTCTTCGGGATCACCGGGTTGGTGCTGCCGAGGATGGCGTAGAGCAGGTCGAACAGCTGGAAGCTCGAGATCGTCGTGACGATGACCACGAAGAAGATGCTCGGCGTCAGGAGCGGCACGGTCACGGAACGGAACTGGCGCCAGCGACTCGCACCGTCGAGCTCGGCCGCCTCGTACAGCTCCGGCGGGATGTCCTTGAGGCCGGCGCCGAGGATGATCATCGAGAAACCGAGCGACGACCACAGGCCGACGAGGCTCACCGCGACGAGCGCGAAGCCCGGGGTCGAGATCCAGTACGGGCCGTCGATGCCGAAGCGCCCGAGGAACCAGTTCACGATCCCGTAGTCGCCGTTGAACATGATGCGCCAGACCAGGGCGATCGCGGCGGGCATCGCGACGTAGGGCAGGAAGAAGAGCACGCGGTAGAACTGCGCGAACCGCAGACCCGGGGTGTTCAGGAGGCTCGCGAGCCACACCGCGATCGGGATGCCGACGAGCACGATCGCCGTGTAGATCACGGTGTTGAGGAGGGACTGGTACAGCTGCGGGTCGGACAGCAGGCGACCGTAGTTGGCGAGGCCCGAGAAGGTCGCGCCGCCGAAGACGCCCCACGTGGTGAACGAGTACCAGAACGTCTGGATGATCGGCCAGATGTAGAACGTGCCGACGCCGATGAGCAGCGGCAGCACGAACAGCCACGGCCACGCACCGTCGGTCCGGATCAGGCGGCGGGGCGCACCGCCGGGGGCGCCCCCCCCCCCCCCCGGGGGGGGGGGGGGGGGGGGGCGCCCGGGGGGGGGGGGCCCCGGGGGGGG
>JASCOI010000094.1 GCA_029959665.1 Microbacteriaceae bacterium PS02333 | reverse complement strand
GCGGCGGTGGGGGCCGGGGGGGGGGGGGGGGGGGGGCCCCCGGGGCGGGGGGGGGGGGGGGGGGGGGGCCGGGGGCCCCCCCCGCCCCCGCCAGTCCGTGGTCGCGTCAGCGACCTACTTGCTCCACTTCCACTGGGCCGGGTGGAAGTTCGCCAGGGAGTCCTGGTCGAACCCGGTCAGGCCCTGCTTGACCACCGAGATCTGGTAGTCCGGGCTCGGCAGCCAGATCACCGGCAGGTCCTTCGCGACCGCTGCGCTGTAGTCCTGCACCGCGCTGGAGTCGGTCGAGGTGGTGGTCGCGTTGACGAGGTCGTCGACCTGCTTGTTCGAGTAGCTGCCGAAGTTCGCCGAGCCGCCCGTGGAGAACAGGGCCTCACCGGTCGGGTAGGCGGGGAAGTACCAGCTGCCGGCGGTGCCGAAGAACGACAGGTCCCAGTCGCAGCTGTCCTCGTCCGAGGTGCACGTCGGGGTCTGCGACAGGACGCTCGACACCGGGGCCGTCTTGATGGTGAAGCCGATGCCGGTCTTCGCGAGCGAGGACTGGATCGCACTCATCATGTTGTCGGTCACGGACGAGCCGGACTGCGAGAGCACCTGCATGGTGAACTTCGTACCGGCCTCGACGCCGTCGCCGCACTGGCTGGCGCCGGAACCGGCGTCGGTGCAGACCATCGTGCCGCTCTTCTCGGTCCAGCCGTGGCTGGTGAGCAGGGCCTTGGCCTTCGACGTGCTGAACGGGTACGGGTTGTCCTGCTGCGTGCTCGACACGTAGTCGGACTCCTGCGCCTGCGGCACCGGGCCGTAGGTCGGGGTCGCGGTGCCGTTGAAGACGACCTTCGACAGGCTCTTCTGGTCGATCGACATCTGCACGGCCTGGCGTGCGTAGTCCTGCTTGAAGACCGCGCCCATCGTCGGGTTGTTGAAGTTGTACGGCATGTACGTGATCGCCCAACCGGTCCACGGCTTCACGTCGTAGCCCTTCGACGTGAAGGAGTCCTTTTGGTCGAGGTCGGTCGCCTGGATGTAGCCGTAGTCGACCTCACCGGAGCGGACCGCGTTCGCCTCGGCGTCAGCGGTGGTGAACGGCAGCAGGTTGACCGTCGTGATCTGCGCCTTCTGGCCGCCGTCGTACTTGGTGTTCGCGACGAGCTGGACCTTGCCGGCGGTGGTGAACGACTTGACCCCGTACGGGCCCGAGATCGTCTTCCAGAGCGGGTCGGAGTCGTAGTCGGCGATCTTGCCGGCGGCGGTGTTGACGGTCTTCCAGACCGCCTTCGCGCCGTCGGTCGTGCGGTCGGCGTCCGACACCGATGCCGAGGCGCTCGTCTTGTCCCACGCGTGCTGCGGCAGCGGGACGACGAGGCTCAGCTGGTTGGCGAGCATCCAGTCGGAGTTGTACGCCTTGTCGAACGTGATCGTGAAGTGTGTGTCGTCGTCGGCCTTGAACGAGGTCCAGTTGTCCGGGACCTTGCCCTCGGAGTAGGACCCCCACTGGGCCTTGTTCGCCTTGATCAGGTTGAACCAGAACTCGACGTCACGGCTCGTGATCGCCTTGCCGTCCGACCAGTGCCGGTCGCCGAGGGTCACCGTGACGCTCTTGCCGTCGCTCGCGAAGTCCGCGGCCGTCGCGACCGAGCCCTTCTTGTTCCAGGCGATCTTGCCGGTGGAACCGTCGTACGCGATGAGGGGCTCGTACAGCGACTGGGCGATCGAGCCGTTGTTGGTGTTGAGGTGCGCTGCGGTGCCGATCGGCAGGATCCAGTTCGGCGTGAAGTTCGCCGGCAGCGCGTAGTTGATCTCGTCCGAGTTGGTGTTCGTGGCGGCGGTGCCGCCTCCGGAACAGCCGGCGAGCAGTGCGCTCACCGCGATCGCCGCCCCGGTGAGGAGGGCCCAGCGACGGGGCTTGGTCATGCGGATCTCCTTGTGCGTGGGATTCGGGAGGTGGAGCGTGGGGACAGTCAACGACCAAAGCCCTTGGAAAAACAAACATTTGTTTGTAAATACTTCGTTTCTGCAGTTCCGTTGAAAGGGTCGACCACGCTGTCTGCCCGTTAGAGTCGGCGATGCGTCGTTGTTGCCAGGTGTTTTCGTGGAATTGGAGAAAGTCGTGCCGGACCTCAGCTCCCGTGTGCTGGAGCTCGTCGCGTCGGGTCAGGCGACCAGCCGGACCGAGATCGCCGGGCTGCTCGCCGCCGCTCCCTCGACCGTGTCGCACGTGGTGTCACAGCTCCTGTCACACGGCCTGCTCGCCGAGGAGGGCACCGACGCCTCGACCGGTGGTCGCCCCCGCAAGGTGCTCCGGATCGGTGGGGTGGACGAGTACGCGGTCGCCGCCGACGTCGGCGGCGGTCACGCGCGGATCGGGATCGTGCTGCCTGGAGGCTCGCTCGAGTCGGTCGCGAACGTCCCGTTCGCGCTCTCCGACGGTCCGACCGCCGGGCTCCAGCGACTGGCGTCGCTGCTGGAGGAGCTGATCGAGTCGCGCGGAGCGGCCGGTCTCCGTGGCGTCGGGCTCAGCCTGCCCGGCCCGGTCGACGTCGAGGCCGGTGTCGTCGACCTGCCGAGCCGGATGCCCGGGTGGAACGGGTTCCCCGTCGCGTCGTGGCTCACCGAGCGGTTCGGGGTGCCGGCGGCGGTCGACAACGACGCGAACTGCATGGCCGCCGGTGAGCAGATCGTGCAACCCGCATCGCGGCGACAGGCCATCACGATCAAGGCCGGCTCGGCGATCGGTGCCGGGATCGTCATCGACGGCCGGCTCTACCGGGGCGCCACCGGCTCTGCAGGGGACATCACCCACGTTCGGATCGACGCGGCCGGGGACACCCCGTGCTCCTGCGGCAACACCGGGTGTCTCGAGACCGTGGCGTCCGGTGCCGCGCTCGTCCGGATCCTCAGCGCCGCGGGGGTGCCGGTCACCTCGACGGCCGACGTCGTGCGACTCGCATCCGACGCCGACCCCGAGGCCACCCGTGCCGTGCGGCTCGCGGGCCGGTACCTCGGCGAGGTGCTCGCCGCCAACGTGAACTTCTTCAACCCGGATGCCGTGTACCTCGGCGGCATCCTGTCCACCCTCGACCCGTTCGTCGCGGCCGTGCGCAGCCAGCTCTACGAGAGCTGCCACCCGCTCATGACGCAGCACCTCGTCATCGAGCGCGCGTCGCTCGGCGCGGACGCGGGTCTCGTCGGCGCCGGACAGTTCGCCCTGCAGCGCGGGCTCGCCGCATCGCTGCAGGACCTGTCGACGCCGATCCCCCAGTCGACCACCAGGATCAGGAGCGTCCGTGTCTGACACGACGAGCACCACGACCGCCGGCACCGCCCACCGTCCCGTCATCGCCATCGCCGGGCTCGCCATCGAGACGTCGACGTTCACGCCGACGCGGACCCTCGCACCGGCGTTCCACCCGGACCGCGGGGACGAGGTCGTGGCGCGGTACCCGTTCCTCGCGTCGCTGGACGCCGACTTCCGCGGCGCGCTCATCGGGCACGCGCTACCGGGCGGCATCGTCGATCGCGCGTCGTACGAGGAGCTCGCGTCCGAGATCGTGGAACGCCTGACCGCAATCGTGGCATCGACGTCCGTGGACGGGCTCTGGTACGACATCCACGGGGCGATGGTCGTCGAGGGGCTGGACGACGCCGAAGCAGACCTCCTCGGACGCATCCGCGCGGTGATCGGCCCCGACGTGGTCGTCTCCGCGTCGATGGACCTGCACGGCAACGTCACGGCGGAGCTCGCGCACCAGGTCGACCTCGTCACCTGCTACCGGATGGCCCCGCACGAGGACGCCATGGAGACGAAGGAGCGTGCCGTCCGGAACCTCGTCGACGTGCTCACCACGCGACCCGTCGGCGCCCAGCGTCCGGTGAAGGCGTGGATCCCGATCCCCGTGCTGCTCCCCGGTGAGCAGACCTCGACGCGCATCGAGCCCGCGGCGTCGCTGTACGCGCAGGTGCCGGAGGTCGAGGCGACCGAGGGTGTCCTCGACGCCGCGATCTGGGTCGGGTACGCCTGGGCCGACCAGCCGCGCGACCGTGCCGTCACCGTCGTCACCGGGTGGTCGACGGACGCGGTCGCCGCGGGCGCCGAACGACTGGCGCGGGCGTTCTGGGACGTCCGCGAGGACTTCGTGTTCGTCGCGCCGACGGGCTCCTTCGACGAGTGCCTCGCCGCCGCGCTGGCTCCCGACGCCGCACGGCCGTACTTCATCTCGGACTCCGGTGACAACCCGACCGCGGGCGGCTCGGGCGACATGACGTGGGGGCTGACACAGGTGCTCGCGCACCCCGCGTTCACCGATCCGTCCGGCCCGGTGGTCATCTACGCGAGCGTGCCCGGCGCCGATGCCGTCGCGACCGCCGTCGACGCTGGTGTCGGTGCGACCGTCACCGTGACCGCCGGCGCCACCGTCGACGCCGTGCACGCGGGCCCGATCACGATGACCGGTCGGGTGCACGCGATCAAGCACGGCGACCGCGACGCCGAGATCGAGGTCGTGCTGCAGGTCGGCAGTGTCTTCGCGATCCTCACGAAGACCAGGAAGCCGTACCACCACGAGCACGACTTCACCGACCTCGACCTCGACCCGCGCAGCGCCGACGTCGTCATCGTGAAGATCGGCTACCTCGAACCCGAGCTCTTCGACATGTCCGCCGACTGGATGCTCGCGCTCACCCCGGGTGGCGTCGACCAGGACCTCGAGCGGCTCGGACACCACAAGATCGAGCGGCCGATGTTCCCCTACGATCGAGTGTTCCCGTCGGAGCCCGACCTGACCGCGCGGATCATCCCCTCGTCGAACGAACCCCTCGGAGCCGTGCTGTGACCGTTGCCCTCGAGATCGCCGTCACCTCGCCGGCCGGTGCCGCGACCGCCCGCGACGGCGGTGCCGACCGTGTCGAGCTCTGCGTCGGGCTGGAGCTCGGCGGACTGACCCCGTCGCAGGCCCTCGTCGAGGCCGTGCACGAGACCGGCATCCCGGCGCACGCGCTCATCCGCAGCCGGCCGGGCGGGTTCGTGTTCGACGCAGCCGAGATCGACCTCATGGAACGAGAGCTCCGGACCGTGCTGCGCTCCGGTGCCGCCGGTGTCGTGGTCGGGGCGCTGCGTCCGGACCACTCCCTCGACGTGGACGTCCTCCGGCGCTTCGTGGCGACCGCGAAGGAGGTCCGCGACACGGCCGAGGTCACCCTGCACCGCGCGATCGACCACGCCGCCGACCCCGTCGCAGCCGTCGCGCTGCTCGCCGAGATCGGGTTCACCCGCGTGCTGACGTCCGGCGGCAAGCCCACCGCGGTCGCCGGCGCCACGACGATCGCCCGCATGGTCGATGCCGCCGGGCCCGTGCAGGTCATGGCGGGCGCGGGGGTCACTCCCGCCGACGTGCCGGCTCTCCTCGCAACGGGGGCAGCCGCCGTGCACCTCTCCGCCAAGCGCCCCGCAGCGGACAACGCGCACGCCGGTGTCCCGATGGGCGGTGCCGACGACGGCGCCGCACACTTCGTGACCGACCTCGAGGTCGTCCGGGCCGCGCGCGCCGCGGTCGACGCGCACTGATCCCTCGCTTTCGCGGTGCAGTCCCGGCACGATGGCCCCATGGGGAACGGGCGTTCGTCGACCGGGGCGGCCATCGGGGCCGTGCTGCTCGTCGCGGCGCTCGGCGGGTGTGCGGGGTTCCCGACGGCCTGCCCGGCGATCGGGTGGACGAACGCCGTCGAGGTTCGCGTTCCGGGCTCGTCGGCGGCCACGTCGGCCGTGCACGAGGTCGCGTTCTGCGGCGGCGGTGACGACTGCGCTCCAGGGGTAGCGCCGGAGACGTCGCCGGCCCCGACGGGGAATGCGACACCGGCGGCACCGCCAGCTCCGGGTCCCCTCATCCCGAAGCCCGAGCCGACGGACACCGTCACCCTCTCCCCGACGCCGTGGCGGACGACGATCCGCGACGGCGAGGTCTGGACGATCTCGGCGGACATGGGCACACCGGACCGCGGCCGAGTGGCGATCCGCGACCGGGACGGCACGACACTGACCGAACAAGCCGTCGTCCTGTCGTGGAAGCGCCACGGCGGCTCCGCCCAGTGTGGCGGCCCGAGCACAGCCATGGTCACCGTGCGCCCGTGACAACCAGTTCGAGAGTTGACAGTTAGAACTCAAACACTTAGAGTTCTGACCATGACGCAGCGCGCACCACACTTCGACACCCCGCTCCAGCTCATGCGCTGGATCGGGTGGGCCCAGCGCAAGGCCGCCGAAGAGTGGGTGCGCGAGCGCGAGCTCACCCACGAACAGAGCTTCGTGCTCGGCTACCTCCAGCAGAACCCCGGGGCCATCCAGCGTGACATCGCCGAGATGACCCGGACCAGCGCCGCGAGCGTCTCGAGTCTCCTGCAGGGCCTCGAGAAGCGCGGGCTGATCGAACGACGAGCAGAGGCCGGCAACGCCCGGACGAAGCTCGTGTACGCCACCCCGACCGGCATCGACCTGATCGCCGGGTTCGAGGACGCGATGCTCGCCCTCGACGACACCCTGCTCGCCCCGCTCACCCCGGACGAGCGCGCCACCCTCCGCACCCTGCTGCTGAAGGTCACCGCGGAGCTCGACGAGCCCACCCGGTAGACCACGCCCGCCCAGGGCGCCACCACTTCCACGCACACCACGCCGTGCCGGCGTCCGTCGGCGCGCGCTCGACCCTGCCCGGAACCGGGAGGGAAGGAGCACACCATGAGCACCGAAACCGCACCCGCCGCCGCGGAACGGACCGCAGCGGAGAAGAACCGGTGGTACCTCTCCGCCGCCCCCATCGCCAGGGCCCTCGTGCACCTCTGCGTGCCGATGGCCGCCGCGATGGTCGTCAGCGCCCTCTACAACGTCATCAACGCGGGCTTCATCGGCTCGCAGCACGACACCTCGCTCCTCGCCGCGATCACCTTCGGCACCCCGCTCCTCGGCCTGATCATGGCGATCGGCGGCGTGTTCGGCGTCGGCGGCAGCTCGCTGATGTCCCGCCTGCTCGGTGCGTCCGAGAACGACCCCGCGAAGGCCGGCGAGATCAAGCACGTCGCGTCCTTCGCCGTGTGGGGCTCGGTCATCACGGGCATCGTCCTCGGTGGCATCGGACTGCTCCTCCTGCAGCCCCTCGTCGGCGTGCTCGGTGCCGACGCTGCAGCCGTGCCCGCCACGAGCGCGTACGTCGCCGTGATGCTCGCGTTCGTCCCCGTGCTCGCCGCCGCGTTCTGCCTCGAACAGATGGTCCGGGCGGAGGGTGCGGCACGCCAGGCCATGATCGGCCTCATCCTGTCGACGATCGGGAACCTCGTCTTCGACGTGCTGTTCATCCTCGTCCTGCACTGGGGTGTCGCCGGCGCCGCACTCGCCGTCGGTCTCGCCAACGCCGTCAGCATCGTCTACTGGGTGATGTGGCTCGGCAAGCACAGCGAGAACGTCTCCCTGTCGCTCCGCTGGTTCACGCTGCGCCCCGCCGTCCTGGGGCCGGTGTTCGGCATCGGCGTCAGCGAACTGCTGCAGGCCGGGTTCCTCATCGTGACGACCCTCGTGCTCAACAACCTCGCCGCGCAGTATGGCGACGACCCGCTCGCCGCGATGGGTGTCGCGGTCCGCATCGCCCAGGTGCCGGAGTTCCTGGTGATGGGCGTCACGATCGGTGTCCTGCCGCTCCTCGCCTACGCGTACGGCAAGGGCGACAAGGCTCGCCTGAACGCCGCACTCAAGGCATCGGCACTCACCGTCGGCGCGATCGTCCTGATCTTCTCCGGCACGGTGTTCGTCTTCCGCGAGCAGGTCTTCACGATCTTCTCCTCCGACCACTCCGTCCTGGCGATCGGCCTGACGATCCTGGTCGCCCAGCTCGTCGCCACGATCGTGAACGGCTTCACCGGCCTGTTCACCTCGCTGTTCCAGGCGGCAGGCCTCGCCACCCCGGCGATCGCGATGTCGATGGCGCAGGGCATCCTGTTCATCCCGATCGTCCTGCTCGGCAACCTGTGGTTCGGCCTCGCCGGCATCATCTGGGCGCTGACCATCACGGAGATCCTGGTCTTCCTCGCCGGCGTCGTCATCTGGCTGGCATCGCGCGGTCGGATCGACCGCGGCCTCACCGAGGGCAGCGCAGAGCGGGCAGAAGCCGTCCTGGAAGCAGCGGCCGCCTGATCACGTGCCCCGAGGCGGACGGGAGGTGGGCCCCACCAGCCGGTACCGGCACGACGCGCCAGCGGCGTGACGGCCGTGCTTGGAGGGACGGCGCCAGCTGGCACCGAGCCTCCCGTCCGTGACCTGGCGCCACGAGCCCCGCAGCATCAGCCCGGCACGTCCGCCTTCGGGGGCGGGAACTGTCCCCAGTCGTCAGCAGCGGACACGTCGACGGAGCCCGTCACCATCGCGCGGATGTAGTCGCCGAGGTACGGCAACGAGAACACGACATGGCCCCGGCCGTCGGCCTGGACGTACCCGCTCTCGATCAAGCGCTTCTTGTACACCTGCACGTACTGCGCCGAGACGCCCATCCGCTGGACGATGTCGGCGATCTTGGTGCGGCCGCCCACATCGACCGCCATCGCCGTCACGAACTCCTGGTCCTTCTCGGAGAGGTCTTGGTACACGCGGCTGATCACACGACGCTCGACTGCCGTGATCGCCCGACTGTGCGCGGTTCGAGCGTCGTCGATCGTGATCGAGCCGGCGGTCCTGCTGCTCCGCCAGGCGTAGTCGCCAGCGAGCTGGACGAGGTACGGGTAGCCCTGCGAGATCGTCACCAGGAGGGTGAGCGCGTCAGGCTCGACCGTCTTCCCCCCGATGTGGATGGACTCCTCCAGGACGTGCTGCGCCTGGCGAGGCGACAGCCGCCGGAAGTCCAGCTCGCGCGACCTGCGGAGGAACGTCGTGTGGTCTTCTTCCACCAGCGCATCCAGGTCGACCTTGATCCCGGCGAACACGACCATGATGTTCGCTCCATCGCTGATCGCGTGGGACACCTCCAGCGCGAAGCGTGACAGTTCGCGGAGACGCACCTTGCCGGATGGGACCTCGTCGATCGTGATCAGAAGGCCCGCCGGTTCTCGGCTCGACGCCAGCTCTGCTGACAGGGCAACGAGGTCACGTCGGAGGAGCGGTTTCACTTCACGGTGACGATCCACGTACTCCCACTGCGCATCGAGTTGCCAGATGCCGAGACCGGTGAGGCGCGCACGGGACTCCGGGGTGAGCTCCCCGAGGAGCGTGGGGATGGTGGTCTCCATCACCCGATCCATCAAGCCAGTGCTCGCATCGTCGCTGATCACCAGCCACCCGTTGTCGCGAGCTGCGTCCTGGAGCTTCGCGAGCATCGATGTCTTCCCGGCACCGCGGAGGCCGGAGACCAGGACAGACTGGTTCTCACCGAAGTCCAGCGTCTCGAACACCTCGGTCAGCTCCGCGAGTTCTTCCTCGTGTCCACCGAACACGAGCGGTCGTCGGCCGTATCCTGGACTGAAGGGGCTCGGCTCCGACCCGGCACGTTGCGTCACGCTGCAAGTGTAGGCGATTCGTATTTACTCTTTTTACTTTCGTCGCCGTAGGGTCGAAGTGTGGCTGGACTCGATGCATACGCGATCTTCCTCAACGGCTCCTACGGTGTCGGGAAGACCGCGACGCTCGACCACGTCGGGAGCGTCCTCGCGGCGGCCGGACGGCCCTTCGCCCTGATGGACGTCGACTGGTTCCACCGCTCCTGGCCGGTGGCGGACCACGACCCCGACAACACCGTGATCGAAGCCCAGAACATCGCCGCCGTGTGGGCGACCTACCGCGCTGCCGGTCCGCGGCAGCTGGTCCTGAGCGGCGTGATCGCGAGCCGGGCGGACCTCCACCGGTACGAGGACGCGGTCGGGATGCCGGTCCGGGCGGTCCGACTCGTCGCGGAGCCCGCGACCGTCGAGAGCCGGTTGCGCCGACGGTACGACGCTGATCAGGACGACGCACTGTCCTGGCACCTCGAGCGGTACGCCGAGCTGCAGGAACGACAGGCTCGGGCGGGCCTGGACGAGGCCGTGATCACGACGGACGGCACGACCCCGGCCGAGGTCGCGCGGGCGGTCGTCGCGCACTTCGACTCGACGGTGCACGATGTCGTCTGACGTCGAGGACTCGTACGCGGGCAGGGCGGCCGAGTACATCGCCCTGCTCGGGTCGATGTCGTCGGTGCATCCCGCTGACGAGCACCTCGTGACGACCTGGGCGCGCGGCATCGACGGCCCGATCATCGATGCCGGGTGCGGCCCGGGACACTGGACCGCCCACCTCGCCGAGCGCGGCTGCGACGTGCACGGGATCGACCAGGTCCCCGGGTTCATCGAGCACGCCCGGGCGGCCCACCCGAGTGCGGCCTTCGACCTCGCGAGCATGGACGCGCTCCCCGACGCCGATGGCAGTCACGGCGGTGTGCTCGCCTGGTACTCGCTCATCCACCACGAGCCGGCCGTGGTCCACCGCCCGCTCCAGGAGTTCGCGCGCGTCCTCCGCCCCGGCGGCGGGCTGCTCGTCGGGTTCTTCGTCGGACCGCGGGTGAAGGCCTTCGACCACGCGGTCGTCACCGCCTACCGCTGGTCTCCCGAGGCGCTGTCGGAAGCTCTGCGCTCCGCCGGGTTCGACGTGCTCGAGACCCACACGCGCACCGGGCCGGCGGACGGTCCACGGCCGCACGGCGCGATCGTCGCGCGGCGTCGGGACGATGCACCGTCGTTAACCTGACCGTCGCATGCGCATGGCATGGTGGGTCCGGGCATCGCCGCCCGCAGCCCAGCCAGCCGCGAGCGGAGACCGATGCCAGCACCCGACCTGATGGTCGTCACCGACCTCGACGGCACGTTCCTCGACCACCACGACTACTCGTTCGAGTCGGCGCTCCCCGTGCTCGATCGTCTGCGGTCCGACGGCGTCCCGGTGGTGTTCTGCAGCAGCAAGACGACGGCCGAGATCACGACCCTGCAGGAGCGCACCGGGTTGACCGGCGAGGCGTTCGTCGCGGAGAACGGCGCGGTCGTCGTCGGCCGTGGCGGCACCGTCCTCGCCGGACCGGCGGACGGCAGCCTCCGGCGACTGCAGGACGCGCTCGACGATCTGCGCGCCGGCCTCGACCTGCACTTCGAGACGTTCTCGTCCGTCTCCGAGGAGATCGTCGCGAGGTGGACCGGGCTCGATGTCGACGCCGCGTCCGCAGCGCGTCGGCGTGCGGCGTCCGAGGTCCTCCTCTGGCACGCCGAGGACGACGACCGCGCCGACGACTTCCGCACGGGGCTCGCCGCGGCGGGGCTCGACCTGGTGCGCGGTGGGCGGTTCTGGCACGTCCTGCCGACCGGGTGCGGCAAGGGCGCTGCGGTGCGGATGCTCCTCGCCGACCACGAGCGCCGGACCGGCCGGACGCAGTGCACGATCGGGCTCGGCGACGGCCCGAACGACACCGACCTGCTCGATGCCGTCGACCTCGCCGTCGTCGTCCGCGGCCACGGCCCGGCGCCGGGACCGCTCGTCGACGACCGACCCGAACGCGTGTACCGAACGACCGCCCCCGGCCCGCACGGCTGGACCGAGGGCCTGACCCACTTCCTGAGGAGCGACCGATGAGCGACTTCCACCAGAACGGCGTCATCACGACGTTCCACGACCTCAGCCGCCGCAGCACCGCGAGCATCGAGGACGACCTGCGCGGGTTCGCCGAGAAGCGTCCGATGAGCCTGATCCTGCCGGCGCTGTACTCGGAGCTGGAGCGGCCGGCGTTGACCCGCATCGTCGACGAGCTCGCCGAGGCCGACTGGCTCAGCGAGATCGTGATCGGGCTCGACCGTGCCGACCGCGCGCAGTTCGAGCACGCCCGTGCGTTCTTCGCACGGCTGCCGCAGCGGCACCGGATCCTGTGGAACGACGGTCCCCGCCTCAAGGCACTCGACGCCGACCTCGACGCCGCGGGACTGGCACCCGGTGAACCCGGCAAGGGCCGCAACGTCTGGTACTGCACCGGGTACGCGCTGGCCTCCGAGCGGGCCGAGTGCATCGCGCTCCACGACAGCGACATCACGACCTACGAGCGGGGCATGCTCGCCCGGATGCTCTACCCGCTGACCAACCCGGCGTTCGACTACGAGTTCTCGAAGGGCTACTACGCCCGTGTCGCCGACGGTCGGATCAACGGCAGGGTCGGACGCCTGCTCGTCGGTCCGCTGCTCCGGTCGCTCCGCCAGGTCTACGGGGAGTCGGAGTACCTGGAGTACCTCAGCAGCTTCCGCTACCCGCTGTCCGGCGAGTTCGCGATGCGCGCCCACGTCCTGAACGGGCTGAAGATCCCGGGCGACTGGGGCCTGGAGATCGGGATGCTGTCCGAGGTGTACCGCGACTACGCCACGCGCCAGGTGTGCCAGGTGGAGATCGCCGACGCGTACGACCACAAGCACCAGCCCCTCGCCGAGGCCGACGGCACGGGAGGCCTCGCGCGCATGGGTAACGACATCGTGCAGTCGCTGTTCCGGAAGCTCGCGACCCTGGGCGTCCCGCTGACGTCGGACTCGTTCCGGGTCCTCAAGGCGACGTACTACCGGAACGCGCTCGACATCGTGGAGATCTACCGGCACGAGGCGGAGATGAACGGGCTCGGGTTCGACCAGCACGCAGAAGAGGCGGCGGTCGAGCTCTTCACGAAGGCGATCCTCGACGCCGGCGGGGCCTTCACCGCCCGCCCGAACGACCGCGCGTTCATCCCGAGCTGGAGCCGCGTGCGTTCAGCGGTCCCCGACGTCCTGGACCGACTGAGCGCCGCGGTGGAGGCGGACCAGCAGGACTGAGCAGCGGGTCTGAGCGGCGGCTGGATAGGCTGACGGGGACCGGCGTCACCGTCGAGCCGGCCAGCAGTCAAGGAGTTCGACATGCCCGCGACCCCGCTCCGGATCGGCCTCGTCGGGGCCGGTGGCATCGCGCACGCCCACATGCCCGGATTGCTGCGGCTCGGGTCCGTGACCGTGTACGCGCAGGACGGTGCGCCGGAGTTCGCGGCCGCATGGGCTTCGGCGGCGGCCGCCGCTGGATCGTCCGTCACGGTCGTGGACTCGCTCGACGCCCTGCTCGATGCGGTCGACGTGGTGGACGTGGTCACCCCGACGTTCGCCCACGCCGAGGTGGTCCGCGCGGCCCTCTCCGCGGGCAAGGACGTCGTCTCGGAGAAGCCGCTCGCCCGGACCGATGCGGACGCGTCGGACCTGGTGCAGTGCGCACAGGACGCGGGCCGACAGCTCTTCCCGGCCCACGTGGTGCGCTTCTTCCCTGCGTACGTCCGCCTGCAGGAGGCCGTGACCACGGGCCTCCTGGGCGACCTGGCGGTCCTGCGGTTCGTGCGCTCCGGCGCCTTCCCGATCCGCACCCCGTGGTTCGCGGACCGGGCCCTGTCCGGCGGGATCGTGATGGACCAGATGATCCACGACCTCGACATCGCGCGCTGGGTGGCCGGCGAGGTGGCGACGGTGTCGGCGGTGAGTGGGCGCGCCGGGACCGACGCCGAGCCGGTCGAGGCTGCGCACGTCCTGCTGACCCACGCATCGGGGGCGATCAGTCACGTGGCGGGGATCTGGGGGCCGCAGCACCTGCCGTTCACGACCGAGTACTCGGTGACCGGAACGCTCGGCAGCCTGTCGCACCGATCGCGCGACGAGGTCGACTACGTCGCGGACCTGGCGGTGCCGGAGGCCGTCGACGGGTTCCTGCCGGCGGTCGATCGGGCCGACGATCCGTACGGGCTGGAGCTCGCGGAGTTCTTCGGAGCCGTGAGCGACCCGGGGAAGCCCGAGCCCCGGGTCACGGCGGCGGACGGGGCAGCAGCGGTCCGCATCGCGAACGCCGCGCTCGAGTCGATCGAGACCGGGCAGCCCGTGACGCTGGGGGGTGGCGCGTGACCATCAGGATCGGCGTGATGTCGTTCGCGCACACGCACGCGATCGGGTACCTCAGCGCCCTGCAGGCCATGGACGGCGTCGAGGTGCGGGGCTCGGATCCGGACGGCGTGAGCACCGGACCGTCCGTCGGCGAGCTGCGGGGACGCGACCTCGCCGAGGCGCTCGGGGTCGCCTACGCCGGCAGCCACGACGAACTGCTGGCATGGCAGCCGGACGCCGTCGTCGTCACGAGCGAGAACGCGCGGCACCGGGAGCTCGTCGAACTCGCCGCCGCGGCCGGCGCGCACGTGCTGTGCGAGAAGCCGCTCGCCACGACGTGGGAGGACGGCCTCGCCATCCGGGACGCCGTCGAGCGCGCCGGAGTGCTGCTCATGGTGGCGTTCCCGGTGCGGTTCTCGTCGGCGTTCGCGAAGCTCCGGGCCGCGCACGACGCCGGTGCGCTCGGGCAGCTGTTCGCGATCCGCGGGACGAACAACGGCATGCTGCCACGCACCCGCGACTGGTTCACCGACCCGGCGCTGTCCGGTGGCGGCGCGATCGTCGACCACGTCGTGCACATCGCCGACATGCTCGAGGGGCTCATGGGTGCGGCACCGCAGACCGTGACCGCCGTGGCGAACCGCACGCTGCACGCCGGGCGGGCGCGGGCCGAGACCGCGGGACTCGTGACGATGACCTACGACAACGGGGTGATCGCCGCGATCGACTGCTCGTGGAGCAAGCCGGACACGTCCGCGGTGTGGGGAGGGCTGACGCTCGACGTCGCGGGGACGGGCGGGACCGTGTCGCTCGACTTCTTCGGCCCGGCTGCGCGGGGGATCGCAGCGGAGACGGGACTGCCGATCGAGGCCCGGTACGGCGCCGACTTCGACGAGGCGATGCTCCAGACCTTCGTCGACGCCGTCCGGACAGGGGTGCAGCCCCAGCCCGACGCGCGGGTGGGGCTGCGGACGCTGTCGATCGTGCTGGCAGCGCAGGAGTCCGTGCGGACCGGGCGGACGGTGGCGGTCGACTCGGTGACCGCCACCGCCGGGCCGGACGACGTCAGCGCTGCAGTGCTTCCGTCAGCTTGACCCGTCCGCC
>JASCOI010000093.1 GCA_029959665.1 Microbacteriaceae bacterium PS02333 | reverse complement strand
GGGGCCCCCCCCCCCCCCCCCCCCCCCCCCCGCCGCGGCCCCCCGGCCCCCGGCCCCTCCAGTGTGTGGATGCGTCGGTTCAGATCACGTGAGCAGCGCGACCAGGTGGGACCGGGACCGCGCCCCGACCTTCCGGTAGATCTGCGTCAGCCGCAGCTCGACCGTCCGCTGCGACATGTACAGCGACGAGGCGATCTCGCGGTTGCGGTACCCCTCCGTCACCTTCTGGACCACGGCACGCTCCTCCGCCGTCAGCGACGTGAGCACCGCTTGGGCATCCGGGGCGCTCCGCGGCGTGCCGGGTGTCACCGGCGTCGACGCGGAGAGGAGTGCGCCGGAACGCACCCCGCCGGAGAACGGACCGGATCCGATCGCGTTGCCGCCGAGCGACGGCATGGCGACCGTCGACGCCGGCGTCGCGAGGGGTCGGCGGAGGCCCGCCGCCTCGTACGCCGCTGCGGCTGCTGCGCCGAGCCGTGCGCGGTCACCTGGTGCGCCGATCGCGGCGAGCGCCGCCAACGTCCTGGCCCGTTCGAACTGCGAGTCGGCTGGCTGGAAGATCTCCAGCGCCCGACGCCGCGAGGTGTCGCGGGTGGTGTCGTCCGCGATGAGCGCGAGGCTCCTCGCGAGGACCAGCGCGCCCCACCTGGACGGTCGGGCGTGGTGGTCGGCGGCGAGACGCGCCGTGATGGTGCGCGCGTCGTCGTTTCGTCCGAGTCGCACGTACACCTCGACCAGGTCGCCGAGGTGCCGGAGCACCGCTGGGTTCCTGAGGCTGCGACCGATGGCGTCGGCCGCCTCGAGGGAGGACGCCGCCTCCTCGAGTCGACCGTCGAGCAGCAGCACGCGGCCGCGGAGGGCGTACAGCTTCGCCGTCGCTCCCCAGAGCCGGTTGGTGGAGCGCTGCCGCAGGCAGTGGTCGACGACGTCGAGCGCGTCGGCGGAGCGGCCCTCCGCGAAGTGCCGCCAGGCGACGGCGATCGCCCTGGAGGGTTCGCGGAGGCGTTCGATGACGGCCGAGCCGGCTTCCCACACGTCGATCGCGCGGAGCGCCTGCCGGAAGTTGCCGGAGCGCACCTCGTTCTCGGCGGACAGGTACCGCGCCGCTTCGAGCCACACCGGTGCGGTGGCGGTCGTCCTGGCGAGGACCAGGGCGAACACCCGCCGGGCGCTGCGGTAGCGCTCGGCGAGGCTCAGGGCGTGTGCGAGGAGGAGCAACGCCGGGTCGGACATGACGAGCAGTCGGTGCGCGGCGAGTCCCTCGTGCAGTTCGGCGTCCGGCGGCAGCGTGCCGTCGACCGCCGCCACGAGCTCGCGTGCCGTGCCGAGGATCTCCGTGGTGTGCGCGGAGGCACGGTCCTCGAAGGGCTCGGCTCGGTGCAGGAGGTCGCGCGCCTGGTCGAGTTCCCACGCTTCCGCGCGGAAGCAGGCGACCATGGCGAGCAGCCCGGAGAGGGCGTCCGCCTCGGTGTCGTCGGCCGTGTCGACGGGCACGGAGAGCTCGTCGGCGTGCACGGCGTCACCGCTCAGGTACTGCACCGAGTACTGCAGACGGAGTCGCCTGACCTCGTCGCGGAGTTCCTGGAACGGCCGGATCGCCGCCAGGTACCGTGCCGCGAAACCGAGGAGCCGGTGCGCGAGGAGCGCTTCGGCCACGCCCAGCAGAGCGGCGTGCTCGGCCTCGGACGCGGTACCGATGTGCAGGGCGCGCTCGGTGAGGGCGACCGCCGCGTGGGCGTCGCCGTCCACCGCGTACGACCGTGCGGCAGCGAGCAGGGCGATGGCGTCCGGGACGTCGTCGACGAAGCTCGCGTGCCAGGCGGCCGAACGGTCGTCGTGCGCCGCTGCGCTCGTCGCCAGTGCGGTGTGCGCCTCCCGGCGGTCCCGTGCGGGCATGCTCCAGTAGAGCGCGGAACGGACGAGCGGGTCACGGACGGCGATCGACGGTCCGCGGACGGTGGCGAGACCGGCGCCCACGAGGTCGTCGATCGCGTCCCGGTCCCAGGCGGCGACGCGCGCCGTCGGGACGAGGGCCAGTCGCGCGAGGACGTCCAGATCGCGTCCCGCAGCGGCTTCGAGGACGAGCGCCGCAGCAGCGGAGGTCGTCGGGGTCGGCCGCAACGGCAGCACGAGCGGCTCGGTGCCGACGAGCTGTTCACGTCGGAGCGCACCGATCTGCTCACGGAGCGCACCAGGGTTGCCGCCTGTCTCGTCGGCGAGGACGGCGAGGACACCGTCGTTCGCCTCCTCCGGCGCCATGTCACGGGCGAGCACGAGCGCCTCGTCCGGCTGCAGCGGCTGGAGCCGGAGCATCGGGAGGGCCGCGAGGGGACCGTTCGATGGCACACGACGGACCGTCGCCACGAGGCGCATGGCGGTGCCGGCGAGTCGACCGGCCAGGAACGCGATGAGCTCCTGGCTCTCGGCGTCCATCCGGTCGAGGTCGTCGATGAGCACGAGCGTCGGCGGGAGCGTCAGCGCGTGCACGGCGTCGAGGAAGTCGTGCGCTGCGGCGAGGCCCTCGTCGACGTTGCGGACCAACCGCGCGATGTGCGCCGAGGCCCTCGGGTCGTCGAGTGCGGTGAAGAGGGATGTCACTCCGGACATGGGCCAACGGGCTTCAGAGCCGTTGACGCCGAGCCGGACGACGGGGATGGAGACGCGGTTCGAGACCGCGTCGAGGACGCTGGTGCGTCCGGAGCCAGGGTCGCCGACCACGACCATCGCGGACTCCCGAGGGAGTACAGCGAGGGCCGCGATCCGGTCGACCTCAGAACGTCGACCGGTGAGTTCCATGGGGACTCACCGGCCTCCGGGTCCGGAGGCGAGCGTGGAGACGGGACGGAGTGCGCCCGGGCGTGCTGCGCCCTGGGTCACTGCGGAGATCCGGGCGATGGTGCGGCGGGTGACCGCACGGGTGCTCGGACGCGAGGCGGCAATCAGATGCGCGCCGGACTGATCGTGGTTGGAATGCGGTCGAGTGAGGGTGCACTCGATCCTGCTCGGGAACGATGATGTCATCGTCTGTATCACCCCTCGGGTTAGGGTCTTCGACGAACACGACCGGTCCGGATCTGCTTCGGGACTAGGGATCCCGAGACGCCACCTGACCTGTCGTCTGGGGCAAAGATAACCCAGCAGATGCGCTGGTTGGCCGGTCCGCGCAATCGAATGTGAACGATGATCACCCCAGTACGGGGGGTCCTGCCCCGAGTCCGGGGGACGTGCTCCGTACTCTGTGGTAGGCGATCGGGGTACGACGTGCGCTGGTTCCGCCCGGCGGGGCGTGGACTTCCGGGAGCGGCTCGTCGCCGAGCTGGTCGTCTCGGGGTACGGGTGCTCGTCACGTGTCCGGGAGCCCCCCGAACGGGGGCGATCCGATCGCTTACCGGCGGATGACCTCGACGACGGCGTCGTGGACGAGGCCGTTCGTCGCGAGGGCGCTGCCGTGCCAGGGACCGGGATCGCCGTCGAGCGAGGTCAAGCGGCCGCCGGCCTCTTCGACGATCGGGACCAGCGCGGCGATGTCCCACGGCTTCAGGTCTGGCTCGCCGGCGACGTCGAGGACACCCTCGGCCACCATCATGTACGACCACATGTCGCCGTACGCACGGGTGCGCCACACCTTCCGGGACAGGTCGATCAGCGGCTGCAGGCGGTCGTCGTCGTCCCACTGCTGGATGCTGTTGTAGCTGAGGCTCGCATCGCCGAGTTCCGTGACTCCCGACACGTGCAGCTCGCCGTCGAGCGAGTGCGCGCCGAGCCCTTGCGCGCCCCACCACCGCTTGCCGAGCGCGGGGGCACTGACGACGCCGAGGACCGGGCGACCGTCCACCGCGAGCGAGATGAGCGTCGCCCAGACCGGGACGCCGCGGAGGTAGTTCGCGGTGCCGTCGATCGGGTCGACGACCCACTGCCGGTGGCCTTCGCTCGTGGCCTCGGCGCCGGAGTCCGCTGTGGTCTCCTCACCGAGGAACGAGTCGTCCGGGCGTTCGGCCGCGATCCGCTCCCGCAGGGCCCGCTCGACCGCCTGGTCGGCGTCGGTGACGTGGGTGCTGTCGGCCTTCTTCGTCACGTGGAGGTCGGCCGCTCGGAACCGTTCGAGGCTGATCGCGTCGGCGGTGTCGGCGAGGGAACGGGCGAAGTCCAGGTCGGCGCTGAGGTCCACGGGATCGAGCGTAGCGGGGGTCAGGCCGCGACGACCTCTTCCTCCTCGAGGCGGGACACCTCGCGCTCGTGGGCGATGCGGGTGCGGCGGGCTACGAGGCCGTGCACGACGACGCAGAGGAGTACGGCGCCGACCAGCCACAGCGTCAGCACGAGGGAACTCCGGCCGAGCGAGGCGCCGGGGAAGTACTGCAGGTCCTGGGCCGCCTGGAGCCACGCGGCGCCGGACCAGAACGAGTTGAGCGCTGCGAAGAACCCGGGCTGGAACGCCGGCTGGAAGATCCCGCCCGACGAGGTGAAGTTCAACATCACGAAGAGCATCGTCAGCACCGGGGTGGTCCAGCGTCCGAGGATCGGGTGCAGGCCGATCCCGAGCCCGATGATGATCGCGTCGTACATCCACGCGAACAGGAAGATCTGCCACTGGTGCGTGGTGATGACGCCGTAGATCGGCCCGGCGATGACGATCCCGATGCCCGCGACGACGCCGGCGGTGGCGAGCCCGATCACCGCGGTCCACACCGTGCGGAGCCTCGTGGCGAACGCCGCGACCGCGATCGCCGACGCGTAGCCGCCGACGCTCAGCGCGACGAGCAGGAAGAAGAGGCCCTGGCCGGTGCTGTCCTGGTCCCCCGAGGGGACGACGTCGACGACGTGGAACGGCAGGTGCTGCTCGTACGCGATCGGCATGAAGATCTTCTGCGCTGCGGTGGCCGTTGTCTCGCTGGCCGCCGTGGACACGTAGAGCGATGCGTCGGTCGCCGTCGGGGCGAAGACCGCTGCGAGCTCGCGGTCCCGGACCTGCTGCTTCGCCGAGGCGTCGCTGGCGACGACGTGTGCCACGAGGGCGCCGTCGGACTGGTCCGTCACGGACTGCGCGAACACCTGGGCGGTCGCTCCCTGGCCGACGATGCCGACGGGGAGGTCCTTCGGTGCGGGGGCGTGGAAGGCGCCGAGGTACGCCAGGCCCATGCCGGCCGCGAGGAACAGCGGCACGAGGATGTGCGTCGCGAAGGTCAGGAGCGTCTTGCCGAGGCCGGCGGGGCGGAGCACGTTGGGCGCACGGTGCGGGGGCCGGGGAGCGGCGTGGCCCCGGTGTGCGGACGCGGCGTCGTCGGCGCGGTCGGATGAGGCGGGAGCGTCGACGCGGGTCGGCGCAAAGTTGTACTTTGCAACTTCAGACACGAGTGGCAACTGTACAACTTCGTTGCCCGCTTGTCGACCGGGAGCGGACCGGACTGCGCTCAGATCGCACTTCGTGTCGGATCGTCTGAGCCCGTTCCGACACGAACTGCGATCTCACCGGAACAGCGCTACTCCGTGCCGGGGTCGGCGGCGCCCATGCCGGTCAGGAGCGCGCGGAAGGAGTTCAGCCGCTCGATGCCCGTCGGCCCGAGCTCGCCGGCGTTCACCCGGTCGACGATCTCCCAGTCGTGCGCCTGGTCGAGCGGGATGCCGGTGTCCTCCAGCCCGGACTCGGACGGGGCGACGGGGATCGCGTGCGAGGCGAACGTCCGGAACACGTTCGCGGGGTCGACGTGCCCGAGCCCGAACGACCGGACGCCAGGCGTGTCGATGATCCACCCGCCGTCCTCGACCCGGAGCGCGATGGACGACGACGACGTGTGGCGCCCACGCCCGGTCACGGCGTTCACGACACCGGTCGCCCGCGTGGACCCGGTCAGGGCGTTCACGAGCGTGGACTTCCCGACGCCCGAGTGCCCGACGGTCACGGTCACCTCGCCGTCGAGGAGCTCGTGCAGGGCCTCGAGTGGGAAGTCGTCCTGACGGCTCGTGACGATCCGGATGTCCAGGCACGCGAAGTGCGCGAGGAACGGAGCCGGATCGGCGAGGTCGGTCTTCGTGATGCAGAGGATCGGGTCGAGCCCGGCGTCGAACGCGGCGACGAGGTACCGGTCGATGAGCCGGGTCCGGGGCTCGGGGTCGGCGGCCGCGACGACGATGAGCATCTGCGTCGCGTTCGCCACGACCACGCGCTCGACCTCGTCGCTGTCGTCCGCACTCCGCCGGAGCAGTGTCGTGCGCTCGGCGACCCGGACGATCCTGGCGAGCGAACCCTCGGCGCCGGAGACGTCACCGGTCAGGAACACCGTGTCGCCGGTGACGACGGACTTCTTGCCGAGCTCGCGCGCCTTCGTGGCGGTGATGAGCTCCCCGTCGACGAGCACGCCGAACCGACCGCGGTCGACGTTCGTCACCCAGCCCTGTGGCGCGTCGTCGTACGTCGGACGCGTCTTCGTGCGGGGTCGGTTGCCCTTCGGGTTCGGGCGGACCCGGACGCTCGACTCGTCGTACTGGCCGTACGGCTCGTCCTCGTCCGCGTCACCGTCGACGTCGTCCCACCAGCTCATCGCGTCACGCCCTCGGGGAAGTCGACGAACCCGGAGAAGAAGCCGTCGCCACGAGCGTCGCCCACAGCGCCGGGAACTGCGGCAGGGTCTTCGCGGTCGACCCGATGTCGTCCACCGCAATGTCCTCCGTCACGAGGCCGATCACCGCGCCGGCCGTCGCCATCCGGTGGTCCTCGTACGCGGCCCACGCCGCGCCGTGGAGCCGGGCCGGCTCGATCCGCAGGCCGTCGTCGAGTTCCTGCACCGAGCCTCCCGTCCGGTTCACGTCGGCGGCGAGCGCGGCGAGCCGGTCGGTCTCGTGTCCGCGCAGATGGCCGATGCCGGTGATCGTCGTGGGACCGTCCGCGAGCGCAGCGAGCGCGACGAGCGCAGGGGCGAGCTCGCCACCGCGGGACAGGTCGAGTTCCAGACCCGGGAGGGAGGCTCCGCCCAGCTTCCCGACGCCGCCGTCGAACACCAGGTCGTCACCGTCCCGGGCCACGGTCGCGCCCCACAGGGGCAGGAGCGTCTCGAGATCGGCGCCGACCTGCGTCGTCTCCGTCGGCCACGTCCGGATCCGGACGGTCCCGCCCGCGACGAGTGCCGCGACCGCGAAGGGTGCCGCGTTCGAGAGGTCGGGCTCGATGGTGACGTCGCGCGCGGCGATCGGTCCGGGGTGCACCACCCACTCGCCGACGGCGGGCTCGTCCACCCGGACGCCGCGTGCTCGGAGCGCCTCGACGGTCATCTCGATGTGGGGGAGGCTCGGGAGTCGCTCGCCCTCGTGCTTCAGGTGCAGCCCCTCGTCGAACCGGGGCGCGGAGAGGAGCAGTCCCGACACGAACTGGGACGAAGCACTCGCGTCGATGGTGAGCGTGCCGCCCCTGACCGATCCGGTGCCCGTGAACGTGAAGGGCATCGCGCCGTCGCCGTCGTCGGTGACGTCCACGCCGAGGTCGACGAGCGCGCTGATGATCGCGTGCATCGGGCGCTTGCGTGCGTAGGGGTCGCCGTCGATCGTGACCTGCCCGGTGGCGAGGGCGGCGAGCGGGGGCAGGAAGCGCATCACGGTGCCGGCGAGCCCGCAGTCGACGCGGACGCCGCCGGTCATCGGGGCCGGGGTGATCCGGAGGTCCGGGCCGTACGGGTTCTGTGCGCCGTCGGGTTCGACCTCCTCGATGCCGACGCCGAGCTGCCGGAGCCCCGCCACCATCAGGGCGGAGTCGCGCGAGTGCAGGGGGAGGTGGATGGTGGACGGGCCGTCGGCGAGTGCGGCGAGGACCAGCTCGCGGTTCGTCAACGACTTCGAACCGGGCAGTGCGACGTCGCCGTGGAGCGGACCCGCTGCCACGGGGGCGATCCAGGGCGCGGCCTCGCGCCCGCTGCCTGCGGCGGTCTGGGAATGCGTCGTCTCTGCCATCGGTTCACAAGACTACTGAAACGATCGGGAGGACCCTTGGCGACAGCACTCGCACCCGCGCGGCAGCACCTGCCCACCGCGGTCACCGCGCTCGCTCTAGACTGGCCCGCGATGACGACCGACGAGCCACAGGCAGCACCGCACGACCTGGTCGAGGAGACCGAGGCGCAGCTCGACGCTGTGCAGGCAGAAGAGGACGTCGTCGACGCCACCACCGCCTCGGACGCCGAGCTCCGCAGCCTGTTCGAGGACCAGGCGCTGCCCTTCATGGACCAGCTCTACGGTGCCGCGATGCGCATGACGCGCAATCCCGCTGACGCGTCCGACCTGGTGCAGGAGACCTTCGTCAAGGCGTTCGCCGCGTTCCGGCAGTTCAAGCAGGGCACGAACCTCAAGGCCTGGCTGTACCGGATCCTCACGAACACGTTCATCAACACGTACCGCAAGAACCAGCGGAACCCGTACCAGGGCACGATCGACGAGCTCGAGGACTGGCAGCTCGGCGGCGCGGAGAGCGTCACCCAGTCGATCTCCGCACGTTCCGCCGAGGCGGACGCGATCGACCACCTGCCGTCCTCCGCCGTGAAGGACGCGCTGCAGGCCATCCCGGAGGACTTCCGGATGGCCGTCTACTTCGCCGATGTCGAGGGGTTCTCCTACCAGGAGATCGCCGACATCATGAAGACCCCCGTGGGGACGGTCATGAGCCGTCTCCACCGTGGTCGTCGGCTCCTCCGTGGGCTCCTGGCGGACCACGCACGTGAGACCGGCATCGTCCCGGACGCAGCGTCGACGGCGACGATGCGCGGGCGGGGCCGGAAGGTTGCTGCGACCGCCGGTCGCGACGGACGGAAGGAAGCGCGATGAGCGGCTGCGACTGCTCGAAGGCCAAGGCGGAGCTCGAGGAGTTCCTGCACGACGAGCTCTGCCGCGAGGACGCGGCAGACATCCGCGAGCACATGGACGGCTGCGAGGACTGCACCACCGAGCACCGTGTCAACGTCGTGCTCATGGAGACGGTCCGTCGTGCCTGCAAGGAGTCCGCACCGGAGCAGCTCCGGAGCGAGATCCTCGCGCGCATCCGGGTGGAGCAGGCGACGCACTGACGTCACACGGGGTCGGGCCTCGGTAGGGTCGCGTGCATGACCCTCTCCGTCGAGTCGATGACCACCTGGTCCGACGCGGACGTCGCTGACGTCACCGCCCTCGTCCGTCTGCTCGGTCACACCGTCGACGAACCCGCGATGCGATCGCGGCTCGCACGGCTCACCCCGGAAGCCGGCCACCGCACGTGGCTGGTGCGTGACGACGACGGCCGAGCCGTCGCCGTCGCCGGTGCGCAGGTCACGTGGGCGTACGCCTCGGACGAACCGACGGCGCAGCTGCTGCTCCTGGTGGTCGACCCGTCAGCCAGGAGGCTCGGCACCGGTTCGGCGCTCATCGGCACCTTCGAGACGTGGGCGCGTGAGCAGGGTGCGCGGCGGCTGTCGGCCGTCAGTGCTGCCGCCACCGACAGCGCGCACCGGTTCTACCAGAAGCGCGGGTACCACGAGGCCGGGGTGCGGTACACGCGGATCGTGTAGCGACGGCGGGACGCTTTGGAACCACGAAACGGACACAGCACCACGGGATCCCGCGGTGCTGTGTCCGTTTTGCGGTGCAGTGGCTAGCCGAGCGCCTTCGTGATGACCTCGGTCGCCTCTTGCGCGGAGCGCTTCGAGGAGCCCGTCGCCGGTGCGGCGCTCGCGGCACGGGCCGCGACCGAGAGCGGACGGCCGTCGAGGTGCGGCGAGAGGTTCATGCACACGAACGGCCAGGCGCCCTGGTTCTCGGGCTCTTCCTGTGCCCAGACCACGTCGGCGTTCGGGTAGCTCGCGAGCACCGCGAGGATCCGTTCGAGGGGGAGCGGGGCAAGCTGCTCGAGCCGCACGAGGGCGACGTCGGTGATCCCGCGCTTCTCGGCCTCCGCGCGAAGGTCGTGGTGGACCTTGCCGGAGTGCAGCACGACACGGCGCACGGCACCCTTGTCGGTGATCGTGGCGTCGTCGATGACCTCGTCGAAGGTGCCGCTCGTGAACGCCTCGACCGGGCTCGTCGCCTGTCGGAGCCGGAGCATCGCCTTCGGGCTGAACACGACGAGCGGCTTCTGCGGGCGCTCCCACGCCTGGCGACGTAGCAGGTGGAAGTACGACGCCGGGGTCGACGGCCGTGCGACCACCATGTTGTCCTCGGCGCACAGCTGCAGGTAGCGCTCGATGCGGGCGGACGAGTGGTCGGGTCCCTGGCCCTCGTAGCCGTGCGGGAGCAGGAGGACGAGGCCGGAGCGCTGTCCCCACTTCTGCTCGGCTGAGGAGATGAACTCGTCGATGATCGTCTGCGCGCCGTTGGCGAAGTCGCCGAACTGCGCCTCCCAGAGCACGAGCGCCTCCGGGCGTTCCACCGAGTAGCCGTACTCGAAGCCCATCGCCGCGTACTCACTGAGCAGGGAGTCGTAGATGTAGAAGCGCGCCTGGTCCTCGGTGAGGTTCGACAGCGGCAGCCACTCCTGGCCGTTCACCCGGTCGTGGAACACCGCCTGGCGCTGCACGAACGTGCCACGACGGGCGTCCTGCCCGGCGAGTCGGACCGGCTTGCCCTCGGTCAGGAGCGACCCGATCGCCATGAGCTCCGCCATCGCCCAGTCGACGCCGCCCTTGCGGGTCATGTCGGTGCGCTTCGACAGCAGGGCCTGCAGCTTCGGGTGGATGGAGAACCCGGCGGGCGGGTTGCCGTGTGCGTCGCCGATGAGCTCGACGAGTTCCTTCGAGATCGCGGTCTCGTGGACGTCGTTCTCGGAATCGTCGCGCTGCGCGGTCGGCCGCTCGAGTCCCTGCACGGCGCCGTCGTCGTCGACGGTGATCACCGGGATGGTGCCGGTCTGTGCCTCGTGCGTCTCCGCGAACGCGCGCTCCAGGCGGTCCTGGAAGTCGCGGTGGGCCTCGTCGTACTCCTCTTGCGTGATGTCGCCGCGGCCGACGAGGGCCTCGGTGAAGAGGGTGCGGACGGAGCGCTTCGCCTCGATGAGGTTGTACATGAGCGGCTGCGTCATCGAGGGGTCGTCGCCCTCGTTGTGCCCGCGCCGGCGGTAGCAGACCAGGTCGATGACGACGTCGCGGTGGAACTCCTCGCGGTACGCGAACGCCAGGTCGGCGACGCGTGCGACGGCCTCGGGGTCGTCGCCGTTGACGTGGAAGATCGGCGCCTGGATCGTCTTCGCGACGTCGGTGGAGTACACCGAGCTACGTGCCGACTCCGGCGGGGTGGTGAACCCGACCTGGTTGTTGATGACCAGGTGGACCGTGCCGCCGGTGCGGTACCCGCGGAGCTGGGACATCTGGAGCGTCTCGACGACGACACCCTGTCCGGCCATCGCGGCGTCGCCGTGCACGAGCACGGGGAGCACGCCGAACTCGCCCGCGGGCTTCCGGTCCTGCTTGGCACGGACGATGCCCTCGAGGACACCGTCGACCGCTTCGAGGTGGGACGGGTTGGCCGCGATCGTAATCGGGATCGACGTGCCGTCCGATGCCTTGAACACGCCCTCGGTGCCGACGTGGTACTTCACGTCGCCGGAGCCCTGGCCCTGCACGGCACCGGGGAGCGTGGTGCCCTCGAACTCGCGGAAGATCTGGCCGTAGGTCTTGCCGGCGATGTTGGTCAGCACGTTGAGTCGACCACGGTGGGCCATGCCGATCGCGACCTCGTCGAGTCCGGCTGCCGCGGCGCCCTGGATCAGGGTGTCGAGGAACGCGATCGTGGACTCGCCGCCCTCGAGCGAGAAGCGCTTCTGGCCGACGTACTTCGTCTGCAGGAAGGTCTCGAACGCCTCGGCCTCGTTGAGCTTGCCGAGGACGCGCAGCTGCTCGTCCTTCGACGGCTTCGAGTACGGCACCTCGATGCGGGACTGCACCCAGCGACGCTGTTCCGGGTCTTGGATGTGCATGTACTCGATGCCCACGGTGCGGCAGTACGCGTCCCGGAGGACCCCGAGGATGTCCCGGAGCGGAGCACTCGTGGTGCCGGCGAGCCCACCGGTGACGAACTCGCGGTCGAGGTCCCAGAACGTCAGGCCGTGGCTCTCGATCTCGAGGTCCGGGTGTGTGCGCTGGCGGTACTCGAGCGGGTCGACGTCGGCCATCAGGTGACCGCGGACCCGGAAGCTGTTGATGAGCTCCTGCACGCGGGCCGTCTTGCCGACGCGGTGCGCGAGGTCGACGTTGATGTCGTTCGCCCACTGGATCGGCTTGTACGGGATGCGGAGTGCCGAGAAGATGCCCTCGTAGAAGTCGTGCTGGCCGATCAGCCGCTCGTGCACCTTCTTGAGGTACTCGCCGGACCCGGCGCCCTGGATGACGCGGTGGTCGTACGTGCTGGTGAGCGTGATGGTCTTGCCGACGCCGAGCTCGACGAGCGTCTTCGGCGACGAGCCCTGGAACTGCGCCGGGTACTCGAGCGCGCCGGCGCCGATGATCGCGCCCTGGCCCTTCGTCAGGCGGGGGACCGAGTGCACCGTGCCGATGCCACCGGGATTCGTCAGCGAGATCGTCGTGCCCTGGAAGTCGGTCGGCGTGAGCTTGTTGTCGCGGGCCCGCTTGACGAGGTCCTCGTAGGCGGAGAGGAACTGCCCGAACGTCAGGGTCTCGGCGCGCTTGATGCTCGGGACGAGCAGGGAACGGGTGCCGTCCTTCTTCGGGACGTCGATCGCGATGCCCAGGTTGACGTGCGCGGGCTGCACCACGAACGGCTTGCCGTCGCGCTCCTCGTAGAAGACGTTCTGGCTCGGGAAGTCCTTCAGCGCCTGGACCATCGCCCAGCCGATCAGGTGGGTGAAGGAGATCTTGCCGCCGCGGGCACGGCGCAGGTGGTTGTTGATGACGATGCGGTTGTCGATCATCAGCTTCGCCGGGATCGTGCGGACGCTCGTCGCGGTCGGGACCGTGAGCGAGGCGTCCATGTTCGACGCGAGGGTCTTCGCCATGCCACGGAGCGGGGTTGCCACGTCCTCGTGGGTCTCGTCGTGGTCGTCGGCCTCGTCGTTCGCCTCGGCGGGGATCGGCTGGGGCGAGGGCTGCTTCGAGGTGGTCTTGGCCTGGATCTGCCCGCCCTTCGCCTCGGCCCCAGGAGCGGCGGGCGCAGGAGCGGCGGGCGCAGGAACGGCGGGCGCAGGAGCTGCGGGCGCAGGCGATGCGGAAGTGGATCCTGCTGGTGCCGTGCCCGCGCCCTTGCCGGAGGTCTGGTGGTAGCTCTCGAGGACCGGCCACCACGACTTGTCGACCGACTCCTTGTCGGCGAGGAACTGTTCGTACAGCTCGTCCACCAACCACTCGTTCGCGCCGAATTCGCCCGCGGTCTCGTCAGTTCCGGTCAGATGGCTCGACACAGCCGATCGCCCACTCTCCGTCGATTGATGCTCGTGTGTGTCGTGCGGGGCAACCCTGCTCCACACAGGGGTCAAGCGTAGCCGTTTCCACATGTCCGTTCGGTGTCAGACCGAGGCATGTCGCCGAGCCGTACAGTGGGCGGCATGAGGTTCTACGAGACTCGGCCGACGCACGATCTGACCTACTCCGACGTCTTCCTGGTCCCGAGCCGTTCCGCGGTGACCAGCCGCTTCGACGTGGACCTCTCCGCGAACGACGGCAGCGGGGCCACGATCCCGATCGTCAGCGCGAACATGAACTCGGTCACGGGCCCGCGACTCGCGGCGACCCTGGCGCGTCGGGGTGGCCTCGGGGTGCTGCCGCAGGACATGCACCTGCAGGACCTCGACGCCGCGATCCGCTGGGTCAAGGAACAACCCGTGGACTTCGACACCGCGATCGAGATGGGCGCCGACACCACCGTCGCCGAGACCCTCGAACAGCTCCTGCCGGTCGCCGGGCGCGGCGTGGTGGTGCGTGACGGCGAGGGGGAGTACCTCGGGTGCGTGCCGGCCACCCGTCTCGGCACCGCCGGCCCCGATGCCACGCTGCGCGACCTGCTGCACGGCGCGTCCACCGGCATCGACGCCGAGGACGCGGGCACGCCGCGCCACGTCTACGACGTCCTCACCGCCGCCGACGCCGACTTCGCACCGGTGACCCGGCACGGCCGCGTCGTCGGCACGACCAGCCCCACGAGCGCGATCCGGTCGAGCATCTACCGTCCGGCGGTCGACGCGTCCGGCCGACTCCGCGTCGCGGCCGCCATCGGCATCAACGGCGACGTCGCCGCCAAGGCCCAGGCCCTCGCCGCGGCCGGAGTGGACGTCCTCGTGCTCGACACCGCGCACGGCCACCAGGACGGCATGCTCCGTGCGCTCCGCACCGTCGCGGCGCTCGACCTCGGCATCCCGCTCGTCGCGGGCAACGTCGTCACCGCCGACGCGGTCCACCACCTCGTCGAAGCCGGAGCGTCGATCATCAAGGTCGGTGTCGGCCCCGGCGCGATGTGCACCACCCGCATGATGACCGCGGTGGGTCGACCGCAGTTCTCCGCGGTGCTCGAGACCGCGGCGGCCGCTCGGTCCCTCGGCGCGCACGTGTGGGCGGACGGTGGCGTGCGGTACCCGCGCGACGTCGCACTCGCACTGGCCGCCGGCGCGAGCGCCGTCATGATCGGCTCGTGGTTCGCGGGCACGCTCGAAGCCCCTGGTGTCCTCCGTCGCGACGCGAAGGGCGCCGCGTACAAGGAGAGCTGGGGGATGGCGTCGGCCAAGGCGGTGCGCGAGCGCTTCGAACGGCTCGACCCGTACGAGCGTGCGCGCAAGGCGCTCTTCGCCGAGGGCATCTCGTCGTCGACGATCTACCTCGACCCGGAGCGGCCGAGCGTGGAGGACCTCCTCGACATGATCACCACCGGTGTCCGCAGCTCCGCCACGTACGCGGGTGCGACGAGCCTGGCCGAGTTCTCCGAGCGCGCGCTCGTCGGCATCCAGTCCGCAGCGGGGTACGAAGAGGGCAAGCCGCTTCCCGTCAGCTGGTAGCGGCTCTGGTCGCAACCGCCTGGAGGCCCCGGGGGGGGGGGGGGGGGGCCCGCCCCCGCCCGCCCCCGGGGGGGGCGGGGGGGGGGGGGGGGGGGCCGC
>JASCOI010000092.1 GCA_029959665.1 Microbacteriaceae bacterium PS02333 | reverse complement strand
GCTCCGCGGGCTATCCCCCCCCGGGGGCGCCGGGGGGGCCCGGGGTGCGCCCGCCCCGGGCGGGCGGGGGCCGTCGGCGTCGTGCCGCCAGCCCCGGTCAGGTCCTTCCCCGCGCCCGTCAGCTCGCTCGAGCCGGACGGACGGGGGGCGACTGATGTGGCCATGGGTCGGGTCAGCCCTTCGCCGCGGCCTGGTTGACCGTCTTGACGATGTCGTCGACGTCGCCCTTGCCTGCGAGCAGGTCCACCACGCTGGTGTTGAGCGCGTTGCCGACGTTCTGGCCGTAGAGGGTGTCGAGGTAGTTCGACACGAACGGGGCCTTGTTGTACGCCTCGAGCACCGTCTTCAGGTAGGGCTCGGTGACGACCGACTGTGCGGACTCGTTCGCGGGGATCGCGTTGAAGGCCTTGTAGTACGCCTCCTGCACGGGCTTCTCGGTCATGTAGTTGAGGAACTCGGTGCACTGCTTCTTCGGGGCCTTCGCCGAGCACGAGTACCCGTCGACGGCGCCCATCATCGAGCCGGGTGCGCCCTTGCCGCCGGACACCTCGGGGAACGGGAAGAAGCCGAGGTCGGCCAGCGGCTTGCCGTCCGGGGTGAGCGAGGAGATCACGCCCGGGTCCCACGCACCCATCAGCTCCATCGCGGCCTTGTGGTTCGCGACGAGGCCGGCCGAGCTGCCGGCGCCCTGCTGCGCGGCGGTGGTGAGGTAGCCGTCGTTGAACGGCTTCGTGTCGAAGAAGTCCTTGGTGTCCTGCCCGGCGGTCTTCCAGCAGCTGTCGGTGAACTTCAGGTCCTTTGCGGCGCCGTTGAGCGTCTTCTCGCTGCAGGCGCGGAGCGCGAAGTTGTAGTACCAGTGCGCCGCCGGCCAGGCGTCCTTCGCACCGACGGCGACCGGCTGGATACCGGCGTCCTTGAGCTTGGCGATGTCCGCGTTGAGCTCGTCCATCGTGGTCGGGGTGCCCTCGATGCCGGCCTGCTTGAAGAGGTCCTGGCTGTACCAGATGCCCTCGGGGTTGACGTCGACCGGCATGGCGTAGGTCTTGCCGTCGAGCTCGTACCCCTTGAACGCACCGGCGCTGACCTCGGACTTCGCGGTCTTGCCGATGGAGTCGGTGATGTCCATGAGCTGGCCGGCCTGGGCCATCGCGTTCATCTTGCCGCCGCCGCGCTGGAGGAACACGTCGGGGGCAGATCCGGAGTTGAGCGCGGTCTGGAGTTTGCCGTCCAGGTCCTCGTTCTGGATCGCCTGGATCTTGATCGTCACGTCAGGGTGGTCCTGTTCGAAGTCCTTGACGGTCTTCTCCCAGAACGCCTTGCCGGGTCCGGTCGTGGAGTTGTGCCAGAAGGTCATCGTGACCTTGCCGTTGCTGTCAGCGGCGTTGCCACCGCTCGAGCAGCCGGTCGCCAGCAGTGCTGTGGCCCCGATCAGCGCGATGGCCGCCGTGGCTCGGATCTTCCTCGTCATCGTGGAGCTCCTGGAGTGTCGTCGTTGACAGCTGCGGCAGCGTCTGCCGCGGCGGCATCGACTGCCGCTGCGGAGAGCGTGCCAGGCGCTGCAATGCTTTGTCAATCGATATCGATAACGTTTTCTATCCCGAAGCCCACGGTCGTTCGTGAGAGGGCATCGGCGGTACGGTGAGCACATGGAGACCGCTCCCGGTGTGGACAGCAGCCCCGGGCGGGCGACGATCGCGGACGTCGCACGGGCAGCCGGGGTGTCGATCCCGACCGTCTCCAAGGTCGTGAACCACCGTGACGGCGTCGCCCCCGCGACCATGCTGCGGGTGCAGGAGGTCGTGGAGCGCCTCGGGTACGAGACGTCCCTCGTCGCGCGGAGTCTCCGGAGCTCCCGCACCGGGGTGATCGGCATCCTCGTGCCCGAGTTCGAGCCGTTCTCCACGGAGCTGCTCCGCGGGATCTCGTCGGCGACGACCGGCACCGGTTACGAGCTGCTCGCGTACGCCGGACTCGTCACCGGCGCGAGCCAACCCGGGTGGGAGCGGCGATCGCTCTCCCGCCTCTCCGGCACCCTCATCGACGGGGCCATCGTCGTCACGCCGTCGACCGCGCTGCCGAGCTCGTCGATCCCCGTGGTCGCGATCGACCCCCACACCGGGCCGGAAGGACACGCCACCGTCGACACCGACAACGAGGGCGGCGCACGCATCGCCGTGGAGCACCTCCTCGCGCTCGGACACACGCGCATCGCCCACATCCACGGCCGCGCCGACCTCGCGTCCGCGCAGTTGCGCGAGGCCGGGTACCGCGCCGCCCTCACCGCAGCGGGGATCCCGGTGGACGACGCACTCCTCCGGGCGGGCGACTACCAGGAGGGCAACGCGGCCGCCGTCGCCCGGGAACTCCTCGCGGGCCCCCACCGCCCCACCGCGGTGTTCGCCGCGAACGACTCCTCCGCCATCGGTGTGCTGCACGCGGCCGCCGACCTCGGACTCCGCGTCCCCGAGGACGTCTCCGTGATCGGCTTCGACGACGTCCCGCAGGCGTCGATGACGACACCACCCCTGACGACGGTCGCACAGCCGCTCGCGGAACTCGGCGCCAGTGCGGTGGAGATGCTGCTCTCCATGCTCCGCGGCGAGCCGACCCCCGAGCACGTCCGACTCGCGACGACCCTGCAGGTGCGACGGAGCACGGCGCCGCCGGCAGCCGACTGACCGCTCGGGACGATCAGCGGCGGAGCGTCTGCTTCGGGTACTCGCCGAACCGGTCGACGTACGCGGCGGAGAACCGCCCGAGGTGCGCGAACCCCCACCGACGCGCCACGTCCCCAACCGTCACGGACCGGGGATCGAGTGCGAGCAGGTCGTCGCGGACCCGGTCGAGCCGGATCTCGCGGAGGTACGTCAGCGGTGAGACGCCGAGGACCCGCGCGAAGGACTCCTGCACCGACCGGACGCTGAGGCCGGCGACGTCGGCCAGGTCCGCCACCGCGATCGAGTCACGCACGTGGGCGTGGAGGTACTCGACGACGGACTTGAGCCGTGCATTCCGTGGGCTCGAGAGTTCGGCCGGCAGGGCATCCAGCCGCGGCGGGAACATCATGAGGAACGCTTCAGCGGCCGCCTGCTTCGCCTCGGCCCAGGCATCGGACTCCACACCGTCACGCAGTGCGCGCGACAGGGCGCCGAGCGATTCGTACCAGGGGCCGAGCGCCGCCTCGTCGACGACGTGGACGCGGTCGAACACGAGCGGACCGGGAGCGGCGCCGTACCGTTCGGCGGCGACGACCTCGACGAAGGCGCGTCCGAGGTGCACCACCCGCTGGTCGTGGTCGGTGCCGACGAAGACGTACTCCTGGTCCGACGGCGACAGCACGGGTTCGTCGTGCCGCAGCTCGAAGCGCGTCCCCGTCGCGTCGATGACCACGGAGCCGTCGGTGGTCCACTGCACGACGAGGTCGTCACCAGGCGCCACGACTCCCCGCAGCAGACCGCGGATGCGGGAGCGACGGATCGTGACCTCGTCGTCGCCCACCGCGGAGTACCGGAACGAGTACTCGTCCGCCGTGCGCCGCGAACTCCACTGCCGGCCGATGTCGACGGCCGCGAGCTCACGGACCGCGGTCTCGGGATCGCGGGCCGAGATCTCGATGCGGATCATCTGGTCCATCAACCGACCGATCGCCACGCCGCGGGTCGGCATCCACGCGGGTCCGCGCGATCTGGATACGCTGTGCCGACGGCGGCCGCGCATCCCGACGCGTGGCAGCACAGCGTAGAGGAGGCACCCCGGTGACGGGCAGCGAGACCGACCTGGACCTCGACGCAGCCCTGACACGACTCGAGGCGACGGTGACGTCGTTGCGGTTGCGTCTGCGCGACCACATGGGTGTCTCGGGCGTCGACCTCACGGTGGTGCAGTTCGTGTCCCGCGCCGAGTCGGCGGGGCATCCCGTGCGGGTGAAGGACCTGTCGAGCCACCTCGGCATCACGGGCCCTGCGGTGACCACGGCGGTCGACCGGCTCGAGCGGTCCGGGCACCTGCAGCGACGACCGAACCCGGAGGACGGACGCAGCCGGCTCATCGAGCTGACGGACACCAGCCGAGCACGCTACGCAGCCGCCATGGACAGCACGAACGAGCATCTGCACGAGCTGGTGGCCTCCTTCTCGGATCGGGACAGGGCCAAGTTCGTGCGCATCATCGAGCGCGTGATCACGGCGCTCGACGGCGGCGCCCCCAGGCCCTGAACGGCAGAGTAGAGGGAGCAGCACCATCGGTTCGTCCGATTGTCCACGGAGCGCAACAAGGTAATTCTTCTACCTAAATCCGGTCCGCTCGAAGCGCAGCGACGTAGCCTCGCCGCGGGGACGCAGACGGGGAACGGATGAGGAGCGGAAGGACCATGAGCAGCTACGACACCGAGCCGGGCATCGAGCCGGTCCGCATCACGACGTTCCGGCGCATGCGCCGCAAGTGGAAGTTCGGCGAGGAGCAGACGGACGAACCCGGGCTCTTCGACGACCTCTTCACGGAGACCACGCGGCAGCGCTGATCGCCGACGGACGGGAGGCACGGTGCCGGCTGGCACCGTGCCTCCCGTCCGGTATGCGCGCGCGTTCCGACCCATCGCGCACGCAATGGAAAGCCGAATCGCGCGTAGGAGGCGGGAAGATCTGACCGCCTACGCGCGATTCCACCGCCTACGCGCGATTCGACCTCCTACGCGCGAAAGGGCGAGCGTCAGCGCGGGATCACGCTGAACAGGAACTTCTTGCGGACCATGTACCAGGCGAGCAGGATCAGCGCCGAGTGGGTCGCGAAGCCGATCCAGGCGTTGCCCCAGTCGACACCGGGGATCGACGCGATCGCCAGCGCGAAGAACACCTGCCAGACGAACACGTAGAGACTCGCCTGCCCGATCGGGATCCACAGCCACCCGATGGCCGCCGCGATCGGCTTCCAGAACACCGTGAGGATCGCGTACGACACGATCGCGAAGAACGCGATGTCGACCAGTCGGCCCCACTGCAGGTCGACGCGCTGGTACGCGGTGTTGTACAGGTCGTCGTACATCGACGCGGGGAACGGCACCGGGGTGAACCCGAAGTGGTTCGCCGCCCAGACGTAGACCAGGAACGCCGCGTAGCCGCAGATCCCGACGCCGATGAGGACCTTGCCGAGCCGCCCGGTCAGCGCGCCGACGATCTGCCGCCGGTAGTACCCGAGCACCAGCCCGTGCGTGAACACGACCTGCCAGGTGAGCAGCGGGAAGACGGACTCGAACTGCGAGTTCAGCGGCTGGAACCCCGGGACGAGCGCCTGGAAGACGTACAGCGCCCAGCTGACGAGGAGCACCGCCCACCAGAACCCGCGGCGGATCACCCAGAGGAGCGGCGGGATGAACAGGCTCAGCACCACGAACAGCCCCATGATGTTGAACGGCCACGGGCCCATCTCGAGCAGCAGGAACTGCCGGATCGCGTACCAGGGCGGTGGGTAGGCGAGCAGCTGCATCGCGTTCGGGTAGAGGTCGTAGACACGCCCCTCGGCACCCACGCCGCCGGTGCCGGTCCCCCGGTCCGTGAACGTCGTGATCGCGTCCGTGTTCAGGAACGGCACGAAGCTCAGCGCGAAGACGACCGCGATCACCGCCAGCGTGACGAGGTACTGCTTGCGCGCACGCTTCCACGCGCCGACCGCGGCCACCCACTCGCCGAACTTCTTGATCGCCAGCGGGTACGTCATCCCGAGGACCATGCCGGACAGGAACACGAACATCTCCGCGCCGGTGATCGCTCCGACGGCGTGCAGCGTGATGTACGAGTACGGGCCGCCGATCTCGATGTGCGTGATCACGACCGCCAGGATGATGAACCCGCGGAACAGGTCGAGCCGCAGGTCGCGCCCGGGCTTGCCGTCGTCGGGGTACCGCCAGCTCGGCAGCAGCCTGCCGAACACCCCGCTCAGCAGGAACACGATCGCCAGTGCCACGGCGCACCAGACGATCCACGCCATCTGGTCGCCGCCGGTGTCGAGCTGCTGGTTCGTCGCCGCGTTGCCGTCCTGCGGGGTCACCCGTTCGGTGACCGGACCGAACACGAACCGGTCGGCGGCCTCGAGGTCTGTCCGGAACGACCCGGCGATGCCCGGCACGGCCGTGTCGCGCCAGTCGGCGACGCGGTTGCCGGCTTCCGGCTCGCGACGGTTGGTCTCGAGGAAGGTCACACCCCGGATGAGCGGACGGTCCTCGAGGGCCGTGAGGACCTGTCGCCACCACCCCTGCTTGACGTCGAGCTCCGCGGCGCCCCGCAGTGAGTGGTCGTAGAGCGCACCGGTGTCGAGGAGCATCGGACGGTCGTGCCCGACGGCGAACCGGTCGTAGAAGTCACCGCGTGCCTGCGGCTGGTCGTACCCCCAGGTCTCGTCGAAGCGGGCCTGGACCTCACCGGGTTCCGGAACGTCGTTCGTGGTGAGCGGGACGTCGCGGCCTGCGGCTTCCGTCGCCCTGCCCTTGCCGAAGGAGTACATCGACATGCCGACCCAGTCGACCGATGCTTCGCCCGGCCAGTACGGCTCGTACGGGTCGTCGGCGGCGGTGAGCTGCCCGTCACCGTTGGTGTCGAGCTTCGCGACGTCGGTCGCGGAGAGGTCTTGCAGTCGTCCGGCGGACTCACCGAACGGGTACCCGGCGCCGTACGACGGAGACCACACCATCGCCGCGTCCGAGGTCCCCGCGTGCACCTGCCCCGCCAGCGTGCGGAACGCCGCGACGAACTGCGTCGGCTGTTGCCCCCACCGCACCCACGTGCCGTTCATCTGCGGCGCGAACCGGACGAGCACCGTCGTGTCGTACTGCCGGTGGATCTCCTGCAGCAGCTCGTTGGCGTGCCGCGCGTCTGCCGCGGTGAGCGACCGGAGCGACACGTCGGGTTCGAGGCTCACGACGAGGGTCGCGCCCTGCGTCGCAGCCGCCCGGGTCGAGCGGAGCAGTTCTCGTTCGGCGCTCCGGTCGATCGGGTAGTCGATCTCGACGCCGTAGCTGGAGGGGGTCGCTCCGAGTCGGCCCTCGTACCCGTCCGGTGCGTCGGAGCCCCAGTCGAGGTCGGGTCCGAACCAGGTCTTCCCGGTGGCGGGCTGGGCCGGCGTCGACGCCGTGACGGCCTGTGCCGGCAGTGCTCCGCCGATGAGCAGGCTCGCCGAGGCGACCAGGACGGCGACCGTGCGGACGACCGCAGCCTTCACCGGGCGCACACCAGGGTCCAGACGTTGTGGCCGTCCTCGTGCCGGTGTTCGAGTCGGTCGAGCGCGGCGATCGCGAGCGCCAGACCACGCCCGCTCTCGGCGTCGACGTCCGCCATCGTCACGGCACTGAGGTCGACGTCCGCCGGACGCCCGTTGTCGCGGAGCACCGCCGTCACGGCGTGCTCGGTCGCGTCGAGCTCGACCGAGTAGCGCCGTCCGGCTTCCTGGTCGGTGCGGAGCGTGTGCTCGACGATGTTCGCGGCGATCTCCGCCACGGCGGTCTCGAGCGCGAAGCGGGGACGGAGGTCGTCGATGCCGAGGCCGTCCCACCACGCGGCGAAGCGGTCCTGCACGGTGTCGAGCGACTCCACGGTCGCCGGGACGTCGAACGCGGCGCTCACAGCGGGCCGCCCGCGGTGCTCGACTCGTGCTCGGACTGCACCGAGGTCGACGGGCCGCGGTAGAGCACGGCACGGATCACGATGCTGAAGATGCACAGGTCGAACACCACCCACGCGGTGTTCACGAGCGGAGCGATCCCGGACGCCTGGCCGCTGAGGTACCGGATCCCGATCAGGATCAGCGCAGCGACGAGCGCCCGATCGCGAACAACTGCGGGCGGACCAGGTCCCACCGCGGCTTCCGCTCGGTCTCGTCGCGCACCTTCGGCGTGACCCGGAACCCGAGGGGCTTGCCGCGGAACACGTTCTCGAACGCACTGCTGACGCTCTCGATCCACACCGGGAACAGCGCGAGCGAGTACTGCTGCCCGCGCCAGGTCGGTCTGCCGGTGGCCACCACCCAGAAGAGCAGCTGGTTGAGGACCAGGAACGGGATGAGCCGCGCGAAGAAGTCCACGCTGTAGGCCTGCACGGGCACGACTCCGAACGACAGGCAGAGCACCGGTGCGGCGATGTAGACGATCGCCGCGAACCCCGACAGGTAGCTCCACATCGTGGAGAAGTACATGAGGCGCTGCCCGAACGACAGCCCCTTCTGCACGAGCGGGTTCTCGCGGAAGAACACCTGCATCGTGCCCTGTGCCCACCGGAGTCGCTGCACGAGCATCGTCGGCAGGTCCTCCGGCGCCAGGCCCTTCGCGAGGATCTCGTCGTGGTAGGCGGACTTCCAGCCGAGGCCGTGCAAGCGCATCGCGGTCGCCATGTCCTCGGTCACGGAGATCGTCGCCAGCGGCATGATCGCCTGCGCTTCGTCGCCACGGTTGACGTCGACGGCCCGCGCGAGCACGGCGATCGACTCGATGGCGGCGACCGGTGACGCGCCGCGCTGCCCGAGCACGTCGAGCGCCGCGTCGTCGAGCCCGGCGAACGTGCCCGCGTCGGTGGACATCGCCGCGAGCTCCTGCAGGTCGTCGCGCACCGATTCGAGGTCGGCCGCCGCGAACCGGAAGGCGATCGCGTCGATGCCGCGCTGGAACTCGTAGGTGACGTCGCCGAGGGGCTCCCCACGGGTGATCGCGTCGCGGGCCCGGTCGACCACGGCCTCGGCGTCGTCGAGGGCCCCGAGCACGCGGTCGTCGGTCTCGGTCTCCCGCGCACGGGACAGCAGCTTGCGCGAGGTCTTGATCGTGCGCTGCACGGATGCCTCGACCTCGGCGACGTAGCGCGAGATCCCGAGCTGCATCAGCGCTTCACGACGGAGGATCGCGTTCGACCCGCAGAAGAACGCCGCGTTCCAGCCGTCCTTCGACTGCTGGATGGGGCCGTAGAACAGGGGTGCCTGGCTGCCGAGCAGGTCGGCGTCCGGCACGTTCTCGAACCACTGCGGCGTCTGCACGAGCGCCATCTGCGGGTCCTTGAAGTAGCCGAGGGTGCGGTCGAGGATCGCCGGGTCGGGGACCTGGTCGGCGTCGAGGATGAGCAGGAACTCGCCCTGGGTCGCCAGCAGCGCGTTGTTGAGGTTGCCGGCCTTGGCGTGACGAGGACGGTCGATCCAGTCCTGCCCGCGGGTGATCACGCCGATGCCGAGCTCCTCGGCCGCCCGGCGCATCTCGGGGCGGTTGCCGTCGTCGAGGATCCACGTGGCGTGCGGGTACGTGATCGCCTTCGCAGCCCTGGCGGTGCGTACGACGAGCTCGACCGGCTCGTCGTACGTCGTGATGAAGACGTCGACGGTGACGGCGGTGCTCGGCGTCGACGGCGGCTCGCCACGCTCGCGCAGCCGCCACGCGCCGAACGCGAAGAGCAGCGAGTCGATCACGCTGTACGTCTCGGCGAGGATCAGCGGCACCGCTATCCACCAGGAGTGCCAGTTCACGGACGCGGCCCAGCGCCACGCCACGTAGTTGATGCCGGCGAGCGACGCGAGGAGCGCGACGGTGCGCACCGTCACGATGCGACGGCGGGAGGTCCCCCGGCCGAGTCGACGGCGGTCCTGCCTGCTGACGTCGATCGAGGTCATCGACGGGCCCCGACGGGCCTCGTGCTGCGCTGCAACATGCCTCCTGATCACGGCTGCGGGTGGTTGGTCCGGCCGTCGGGTCGGTCTCGGCGTCGGGACCTGTCTACCCCAGGAGCGCTCGGCGCGTCAGCGTGCCGCCCCGATCTGGGGATGATCGGCACCGTCCACAGGAGGACGAGGAACTCCTGATGCCACCGCCACGAACCCGATGTCCGCCGCGAGCCGCTCCGCGACGAGGTCGAAGTAGGCGGCGTGGTCCGACACCGACCCGACGTAGTGGCCGAACAGCTCGAACGACACCGTGCCGAAGAGCGAGGTCCACGCCATCAGCGTCCGCATGACCACCTCGTCGTCGACCTCGTCCACCTCCCCGAGCGCCCGGATGTACGCCACCGCACCGGCCACCACCGGCCCGGCCACCCCGGGCGCCGATGCGCCTGCCGGAGCCGACACGGGCCTCCCGGCCGTGCCGTCGAGCGCGATCCGGACCAGAACGAGCGTCGCCCGCGTGGCGGGCTCGATCGTCTCCTGCGGTGCCGCGTACCCAGGGACCGGGCTGCCGTAGAGCAGCGCGAAGTCGCCGGGGTGCGCGACCGACCACTCCCGGATCGCGCGGCACGCAGCCACCCACCGGCCGCCGACGTCGGCACGGTCGTGCGCCGCGTCCGCGCGCTCGACGGCTGCGCCGAGCTCGTTGTAGTCCTGCACGAGCAGCGCGGTGAGCAGGTCGTCGCGACTCGGGAAGTACCGGTAGGTCGCCGACGAGACCATGCCGACGTCACGTGCCACCGCACGCAGGCTCAGCTGCGCGGGGCCCTCGTCGGTGAGTCGCGCCCGGGCCGCGTCGAGGATGCGCGTCCGGATCGTCTCGCGAGCGAGGTCACGTGCGGTCGGAGTCCGGTCTGCCATCCCCCAACCCTGCCACGCGAGAGCACTGCACACAAGAGAGAGCACTGCTCTTGCTTTTGCTTCGGAGCGGTGTCATGCTCGAGGAAACGAGAGCACTGCTCTCCCAAACGATCCGGAAGGACACACCATGTCGGAGCTCCACCTGGTCATCGGCGCCGGACCCGTCGGCCGGCACGTCGCGGAACTGCTCGCGGCCCGCGGCGAGCGCGTCACGGTCGCCACCCGCTCGGGTCGGGACACCGGCCTGGAGGACGTTGGTCACGTCGCCCTGGACGCCTCGGATCCCGAGGCGCTCACCCGGGCCGCCGAGGGTGCGGCGGTCCTGTACAACTGCGCGAACCCGGGCAACTACACGCAGTGGGAGCAGACCTGGCCCCCACTCGCGGCCTCCCTGCTGACGGCGGCCGAACGGACCGGTGCCGTGTACGCGATCACCGGCAACCTCTACCCGTACGGCCCGGTCGCCACCCCGATGCGCGAGGGCATGCCGGACGCCGCCACTGACCACAAGGGCGTGCTCCGGGCCCGGATGTGGCACGACGCGCTCGAGCTGCACCGTGCCGGACGGATCCGCACCGTCGAGGTCCGCGGCTCGGACTACGTCGGCCCCGGCATCGGCGAGAACGGGCACGTCACCCGCGTGCTGCCGGCGGCGCTGCAGGGCAAGGCGGTGATGATGATCGGCCGCACCGACCTGCCGCACACCTTCACGGACGTCCTGGACGTCGCCAGGACGATCGTCGCGGCGGCGGCCGACGAGCAGGCGCTCGGCAAGGTCTGGCACGTCCCGTCGAACCCGCCGAAGTCGCAGGTCGAGGCCCTGACCGACGTGCTGGCCGCCGCGGGGAAGCCCCCGGTGACGGTGCGGCGGCTGCCCGCTGGTGCGATCCGGGCGATCGGGCTCGTGTCGCCGATGATGAAGGAGATCGCCGAGATGAGCTACCAGTGGACGGCGCCGTACGTGCTCGACGACACCGCGTCCCGCGAGCACTTCGGCATCGAGCCGACCCCGTGGGACGAGGTCTGCCGCCGGACGGCCGGCCTCGCCTGACGGCCGGCGGGCGATCGCAGTGACGCCCGCGGACGCTCGGGCCGAACCGCGCGTAGCAAGCGCAATCGCGCGTAGGGGGTCGGAAATCCGGACCTCCTACGCGCGATTCGACCTCCTACGCGCGATTCGACCTCCTACGCGCGATTCGGCAGCCGGCCTGGCCCGCCGGCCCGCCCGGCAGCGGCGCTAGATCACCAACAAGCGGGAGAACTGCGCGGTGGACAGCTGCTGCGCCGCACCCCCGGCAGCGGGAACCCGCCACAGCCCGGCGGTCGGAGCCTGGTCGACGTCGACGAACACGTCGCCGGCCTCGTCGGCAGCACCCACGTTCGACCCACGCGACCCCGCCGTCAGCCCGGACACCGGGACCGACGACGTCGTGCCGTCGAGCGCCCGGACGAGCAGCGACGGGATCGACCGGTCGGCCGAGCACTGCCCGGAGTTCTCCGCGGGCGAGGTGCACCACTCCTTCGACTGCAGCAGACGGAACGACGACGAGTTCGTCGCGCCGTACTCGAACGCCAGCCGGGGTTCGGCCGAGACCCACGTGGTCGCTCCGGCAGGCAGCGCGGCCCAGATGTACGAACCCGCTCCACCGGGCGAGCTCCAGTCGATGTACAGCCCACCGTGGCCGTCGGCGAGGAGCGCCCGCACGTAGCCGAAGGCCCCCGTCGCGCCGGAGCTGATGGTCCTGGTGGTCGTCGTCCCCGACGGGGTCCTGGTCACGACCGAGGCCGTCGTCGTCGTGCTCGTCCAGGTCGACACGGTGCCGTCCCGTCCGACGGCCCACCGGGTCGTGGTGCCCGAGTTCGGCACCGGCCCGAAGGACACCCACGGGGTCGCCGGCCCACCGGCCCTGGCGAGCTTCACGACCCCGCCCGTGACGCTGTCCACCCAGTACAGGTTGCCCGTGAGGTCCGTCCGGAGATCAGCGGTGAGGTGCAGGCCCGTCGCGATGGTCTGTGCAGCGCCCCCGCCCTCCGGGTACATCACGATGGCGGTCCGATCCGCCGACGGCACGAACACGTCGCCCTCGTCGTTCGCCGTGTAGCCGGCACCGTTCGGCGCGATCGTCGTCGGTGCGCCGGTGCCCGTCGTCGGGTAGCGGACGACGTTGCCCGCCGCGTCGAGCGCGAACAGCGACTGACCCACCGGAGTGGGCGCGACCGGCTGGTACCGCACGGTCGCGGCCGGACCGGCACCTCTGGCACCGACTGCCCGCACGGTGAAGGAGTACGTCGTGCCGGCCGTCAGGTGGCCGAAGTGGTCGGAGCGCGCCGATGCCCGCAACAGGTCGACCCCGTGCCGCGGCTGGTGCTCGGCCGGACGGACGGTGACCGCCCACCCGATCACCTTCGCCCCGGACCGCGGCGGGCCCCACGTGACGTCGGCGTCGGTCGCCGTCCCGGTCACCGACACCGATGTCGGCGTCCCCGGCGTGTTGGAACGTGGTTCTGCCTGCGCCGGGAGTGCCCCGGCGACGACGAGCACGGCCGCTGCTGCGGCGGTGAACACTGCTCTGTACACGATCGATCCCCTGTCCGCGCGGCTCCCTGCGTCGCGCACGCGGCCAGCGAAGCACCGCGCGGGGCCGCGCGGAACGGCCGGAGGCCGATGTGCGGTGCGATCTGCGGACTCCCGCAACCACGAAACGGACTGGAGGCACTGCGCACGACGTGCGCGGTGCCTCCAGTCCGTGATCGGTGGGGTCTAGTACCGGGGCTTGCGCGCCGGACGGTCGTCGCGATCGCGGCGGTCGTCACGGTCGTCCCGCGGTCCGCGGCGGTACCCGCCGCCACCGCCGCCACGACGGTCCGGCTTGATCTCGATGAGCCGGCCGCTGATGCGGGTGTCGCTGAGCTTGTCGATCACGTCGCCCGGCATGTCCGTCGGGAGCTCGACGATGGAGAAGTCCGGCTGGATGCGGATCGCGCCGAAGTCGTCGCGGCGCAGGCCGCCCTCGTTCGCGAGGGCACCGACGATCTGGCGCGGCTCGACGCGGTGACGCCGGCCGACCTCGATGCGGTACGGGGTCATCGGGACCGAGCGACGGCGACGGTCGCCGCCGTCCGCCTCGCGCTCGCGGCCCTTGCGCTCGTCGCGACGCTGGTCGCGCTCGACCTGGCGCCGGAGGGCGTCCTCGGCCGGGTCGAGCAGCAGCGGGGTGTCGCCCTGCGCGACCACGGCGAGTGCTGCTGCGACGTCCTGCTCCGGCACGTCGTGGTGCTCGACGTAGTGGGCGATGATGTCGCGGAACGCCTCGATGCGGCTGCGGGACTCGAGCGCGGCCGTGATGGCGTCGTCGAAGCGCGTCAGGCGGGTGACGTTGACGTCCTCGATGCTCGGGAGCGTCATCTCGGTCAGCGGCTGGCGGGTGGCCTTCTCGATCGCGGTGAGCAGGCGGCGCTCACGCGGCGTGACGAAGCTGATCGCGGCACCGCTGCGGCCGGCACGACCCGTGCGGCCGATGCGGTGCACGTAGGACTCGGTGTCGACGGGGATGTCGAAGTTCACCACGTGGGTGATGCGGTCGACGTCGAGGCCACGGGCGGCGACGTCGGTCGCGACGAGGATGTCGAGCTTGCCCGACTTCAGCTGGTTCACGGTGCGCTCGCGCTGGGCCTGCGCGACGTCACCGCTGATCGCGGCTGCGGCGTACCCGCGGGCGCGGAGCTTCTCCGCGAGGTTCTCGGTCTCGCTCTTCGTGCGCACGAAGATGATGAGGCCCTCGAAGTCCTCGACCTCGAGGATGCGGGTCAGCGCGTCGACCTTCTGCGCGTACGACACGATGAGGTAGCGCTGCGTCGTGTTGGCGGACGTGGTCGTCTTCGCCTTGACGGTGATCTCGGCCGGGTCGTTCAGGTACTGCTTCGAGATGCGACGGATCTGCGCGGGCATCGTCGCGGAGAACAGCGCGACCTGCTTCGTGCCCGGGGTCTCGGCGAGGATCGTCTCGACGTCCTCGGCGAAGCCCATCTTGAGCATCTCGTCGGCCTCGTCGAGCACCAGGTACTTCAGCTCGGACAGGTCGAGCGTGCCCTTGGCGATGTGGTCCATGATGCGCCCGGGCGTGCCGACGACCACGTCGACGCCACGGCGGAGCGCGGAGAGCTGGACCCCGTACGCCTGGCCGCCGTAGACCGGGAGGACGTGCACGCCGCGCATGTGCGACGCGTACTGCTCGAACGCCTCGCAGACCTGCAGGGCGAGCTCGCGCGTCGGGGACAGCACGAGCGCCTGCGGCAGCTTCGAGCCCGACTCCATGCGGGACAGGACGGGCAGCGCGAAGGCCGCGGTCTTGCCGGTACCGGTCTGCGCGAGGCCGACGACGTCGCGTCCCTCGAGCAGCGTCGGGATGGTGGCGGCCTGGATCGCGGAGGGGGTCTCGTACCCGATCTCCTTGACGGCCTTGAGGACGTTGTCGCTGAGCCCCAGGTCGGCGAACGTCACCACGGGCCCCTCGTCGGTGGGTTCGGTGGTGCTGGTCGTCTCGGAGCTCATCCTGGTACGGTACCCGGTTCGCGGCTCCGGTATCGACCGCAGATCCGCCCGAGGCCGAGCAGCAGGACCGACAGGACGGCCAGCGCGACGATCAGCGCGAGCAGGTACAGCACCAGTCCGCCGACCCCGCCGACCGCCGCCGGGTTGTAGAAGGGGTACGGGTAGAAGCCGGTGATCGGCCCGCGGATCAGCGAGTACACGCTGTAGACCACCGGGAAGACGAGGCCGATCCAGGCGTCCCGCCACGCGGGTCGGACCGTCGGCGGGAGCACGAGCCAGTCGATCAGGACGATCGCGGGCATCACCATGTGCAGCGTGACGTTCACCCACGGGATGAGCGGACCGAGGTCGAGGCCGGCGAGCAGGGTGTTGAAGACCAGGCCGACGAAGACCATGTTCACGACGGAGCAGAACCGGACGATGCTCCACGTGCGGGTGTCCGGCACGTCCCGTGCGAGCCGGACGGCCCCGATGATGAAGACCACCGCGGCGATCGTGTTGCTGAGGTTCGTGAAGTACGAGAAGAAGTTGACGATGCCGAGGTCGAGGCGGATCGACACGCTGAGCTGCGCGACCTGCGCGACGAGGACGGCCACGGCGAGCACCAGTCGGACCACGATCATCACGCGCTTCGTCATGCGGCCAAACCTAGCGGGGAGGACCACGACCAGCGCGAGCAGATGACGGACGGGAGGCGCGTGGCCGGGTCGCCCCCCGCCGCCCCGCCCGCGCCCGGCCCCGCACCCGGCCCG
>JASCOI010000091.1 GCA_029959665.1 Microbacteriaceae bacterium PS02333 | reverse complement strand
CCCCCCGGCCGCGCCCCCCCCGGGGGGGGGGGCGGGCACCCCCCCGGGGGGGGGGGGGGGGCCCCCCCCCCCCCCCCCCCCCCGTCCGTCAGGTGGTCCGATCAGGACGGCTGCTGCTGCTCCGCCTTCGGCGTGCCGACCTCGAGCACACCGTCGGTCATCGTGAGGCGCTGCGGCTTCATGAACCAGGCGACCACCGCCGCGGCGCCGAGGAGCACGCACGACAGGGCGAACGGCAGCTGCCACCCCGACGCGTCGATGAGCAGCCCGAAGACGATCGGCGACACCACGCCGGCGATGCCGAACCCGGTGTTCATGAACCCGGACGCGGTACCGGACCACTGCGGCGCGACGTCCATCGGGATCGCCCAGAGGTTTGCGTTGCAGAGCTCGAGGAAGAAGAACGACAGCGCCAGCGAGATGGTGGCGACGAGGAGGCCCTGACCGATGACGAGGGGGATCAGGCACACCAGCGATCCGCCGAGCCCGATGACGAGGATCGTCCGTCGCGCGTTGCGGGTGTTCCCGCCGCGGTGGATGATCCGGTCGCTCAGCATGCCGCCGACGGTGTCCCCGACGACACCGGCGAGCAGGATCAGTGTGGTGAAGAGGGCGAAGTCACCGATCTCGAGGCCGTACGTCGAGCTCAGGAACGTCGGCAGCCAGGTGAGGAACACCCAGAGCGTCCAGCCGTACCCGAAGTCGACGAAGGTGACCGGCAGGATCTGCTTCGCCATCTGGCCCCACGGCACCGGGGGACGCGTCGCGCGGGTCTCGACGGGCGGCAGCTCGTCGAGCTCGACCTGCTTGATGCCCTTCGCCGACTCCGGCTTGTCGCGGAAGAAGAACCACCACACCACGGCCCACGCGAAGGAGAGTGCGGCGGTGGCGAAGAACGCGAGTCGCCAGCCGCTGATCGCGATGAAGTAGGCGACGACGAGGGGCGCCAGCGCGTTGCCGAGTCGGGCAGCCGAGTGCACCACGCCCTGGGCGAAGCCGTTCCGGTCGCGCGGGATCCAGCGGCTCATGGCCTGCGTCGCGGTCGGGAACGCCGCCGCCTCGCTGAGCCCGAGGAGTGCACGTGCAGCGAAGAGGGTCCAGAAGCCGACGGCGAACCCGGTCCAGAGCGTCGCGACGCCCCAGATCACGGTGATGACGAACAGCGCCTTGCGCGGCCCGAACTTCTCGCTGATCGTGCCGCCGAACACCTGCAGCAGGGCGTAGGGGAGCGAGAAGGCGGAGACGATGAGACCGGCGGTGGCCTCGTTGAACCCGAACTCCTCGGTGATGTGGGGGAGTGCGGTGGAGATGTTGGTGCGGTCGATGTACGAGATCGCGTACATGAAGCACAGCAGGAGGAGCACGCGCCCGCGGATGCGTCCGCGGAACGGTGTGCCCTTCGCCGGTGCGGCGGGAGTCGCCGTCGTCATGGGAGCCTCTTCGGGTCTTCTGGTCTGCGGGGCGTTGCGGGGAGATCCCTGCGCGTGCTGAACGGATGGGACGCTAGACCTGATTTCTATCAGCGTCCTTTGTGGTTCGTTGCGGGGACCGATGGACGGTCCACACGCGGCCGGGGTACGCCGTGGGCGAGCGGGACCGTTCGGTGTCGGTGGTCGCGCCTAGTGTTGACGGCATGGGAGTAGCGATCGAACCCACCCGCGCGGTCCGTCCGTTCGAGGTCATCAGCGAGTACTCGCCGAGCGGTGACCAGCCGGCGGCCATCGCGGAACTCGCCGGTCGGATCAACGCCGGTGAGACCGACGTGGTGCTCCTCGGCGCGACCGGTACCGGCAAGTCGGCGACCACCGCCTGGCTCATCGAGCAGGTCCAGCGGCCGACACTGGTGCTCGCGCACAACAAGACGCTCGCCGCGCAGCTGGCGACCGAGTTCCGCGGACTGCTGCCGAACAACGCCGTCGAGTACTTCGTCTCGTACTACGACTACTACCAGCCGGAAGCGTACGTCCCGCAGACGGACACCTTCATCGAGAAGGACTCCTCGGTCAACGCCGAGGTCGAGCGCCTCCGACACTCCACGACGAACTCGCTGCTCAGCCGGCGCGACGTCGTCGTCGTCTCGACGGTGTCCTGCATCTACGGTCTCGGGACGCCGGAGCAGTACATGAACGCCTCGGTCGCGCTGCACCGTGGGCAGACGATCTCCCGCGACCAGCTCGTCCGCCGGTTCGTCGCGATGCAGTACCAGCGCAACGACGTCGACTTCGCCCGCGGGACGTTCCGCGTCCGTGGGGACACCATCGAGATCATCCCGATGTACGAAGAGCACGCGATCCGCATCGAGATGTTCGGTGACGAGGTCGAAGCGCTCAGCTCCCTGCACCCGCTCACCGGCTCCGTGATCGAAGACCTCGACGCCGTGTCCATCTTCCCGGCGTCGCACTACGTCGCCGACACCGACGTCATGCACCGGGCGATCGGCACGATCAAGGAAGAGCTCGCCGAGCGCCTCGCCGAGCTCGAGGGACAGGGCAAGCTCCTCGAAGCGCAGCGCCTCCGGATGCGCACCACGTTCGACATCGAGATGATGGAGCAGATCGGCTTCTGTTCGGGGATCGAGAACTACTCGCGGCACGTCGACGCCCGCATGCCGGGTGAAGCGCCGCACTGCCTGCTCGACTACTTCCCGGACGACTTCCTCATCGTCATCGACGAGTCGCACGTCACGGTGCCGCAGATCGGCGCGATGTACGAAGGCGACGCCTCGCGCAAGCGCACCCTCGTCGACCACGGGTTCCGCCTGCCGAGCGCCCTCGACAACCGCCCGCTGACGTGGGAGGAGTTCCTCGAGCGCGCCGGCCAGAAGGTGTACCTGTCGGCAACGCCCGGACGCTACGAGCTCGGCGTCACCGACAGCGTCGTCGAGCAGATCATCCGCCCGACGGGCCTCGTGGACCCCGAGATCGTCATCAAGCCCTCCGACGGGCAGATCGACGACCTGCTCGAGGAGATCCAGCAGCGCGTCGAGAAGAACGAGCGCGTGCTCGTGACGACCCTCACCAAGCGCATGGCCGAGGAACTCACGGACTTCCTCGGGAACGCCGGGGTCCGGGTCCGCTACCTGCACTCGGACGTCGACACGCTCAAGCGCGTCGAGCTCCTGACCGAGCTGCGACAGGGCGTCTACGACGTGCTCGTCGGCATCAACCTGTTGCGTGAGGGCCTCGACCTGCCGGAGGTCTCGCTCGTGGCGATCCTCGACGCCGACAAGGAAGGCTTCCTCCGCTCGTCGACCTCGCTGATCCAGACGATCGGTCGTGCCGCCCGAAACGTCTCCGGCCAGGTCCTGATGTACGCGGACAAGATGACCGACTCGATGAAGCAGGCGATCGAGGAGACCGACCGACGTCGTGAGAAGCAGGTCGCGTACAACCTGGAACACGGCATCGACCCGCAGCCGCTCCGCAAGAAGATCGGCGACATCACCGAGCAGCTCGCCCGCGAGAACGACGACACGCAAGAGCTCCTCGAACGCCGCGGCGGTGGCGCGAAGGACCGCGGTCGTGCGCCCACGCCGTCGCTCAAGCGCGGGGGCATCGCGGGAGAGGGCGCGACGCAGCTCGAGGCGACCATCGCCGACCTCAACGACCAGATGCTCCAGGCGGCCACCGAGCTGAAGTTCGAGCTCGCGGCACGTCTGCGCGACGAGGTCCAGGACCTCAAGAAGGCGCTGCGCCAGATGGAGTCGGCCGGGCATGTCCGCTGATCAGCCGCGGAAGACCGTCGTCGTCACCGGCGCCAGTGCCGGGTTGGGGTACTTCGCGGCGGAGCAGCTCGCCGCGGCCGGGCACCGGGTGATACTCGCCACCCGCAGCCCGGAGCGCGCGGCGGCAGCCGCCGACAGCATCCGTCGACACGTTCCCGGTGCGGCGCTCGACCACCTGCACGTGGACCTCGCCGACCTCGATGTCGTGCACGCGGCGGCGGCAGCGCTCGGGGAACTCGGCCCGGTCGACGCCGTGGTCAACAACGCCGGCGTCGTGGGATCGCGGACGGAGCGGTTCACCGCGCAGGGGACCGAGCTGCAGGTGGGCACGAACCACCTCGGCCACTTCGCGTTCACCGCGCTCGTGCTCCCGCTGCTCGAGGAGACCGCGGGACGCGTGGTCCACCTCGGATCGATCGCGCACCGCTGGGCATCGCTCGACCCGTCGGATCCGTTCCGGGTCGGGCACTACTCCGGCTACCGGCAGTACGCCCGCAGCAAGCTCGCCGTGATGCTCTTCGGCTTCGAACTCGCCGAGCGACTCGCGGACGCCGGCTCCCCGGTGTCGAGCGTGGTCGCGCACCCCGGCCTCTCGTTGGACTCGCTGGCGCCGTCGCGTCCCGCGATCCAGCCCGCGCGGACCGAGCCGGCGTGGACCCGACCGGGGCAGCGGCTGTACGCCCAGGGCAAGGACGCCGGAGCTCACCCCCTCGTCCACGCCGCGGTCGGCGACGACGTCCGGTCCGGGCAGTACTGGGGGCCCGGCGGGTTCATGCAGCTCCGCGGTCCGGCGGCGGTCGTCTCGGCCGAGCCACGTGCGCACGACCGTGGCGAAGCGGCACGTCTCTGGCGGGCGAGCGAGCGCGCTTCCGGGGTCGCGTTCGCTCTCGACGCACTCGTCTGATGCCGTTCCCGGACCGAATGTCGGACCGCCTTCGTAGAATCGACGGTGATGACCATCACCTCTGACCGCGGTACCGCGACCTCCGGCCGGAGCGCCTTCGGCGACTCCGCCAACACCGACCTCGAGCCCGCAGACCAGCACCTCCCCGGTGGGGCTGCACCGCACGACACCTCGACGCTCAGCGTCCGTGGTGCGCGCGTGCACAACCTGCGCGACGTCGACCTCGAGATCCCGCGCGACTCCCTCGTCGTGTTCACCGGCCTGTCCGGATCGGGGAAGTCCTCGTTGGCGTTCGACACGATCTTCGCCGAGGGACAGCGTCGCTACGTCGAGTCGCTCTCGGCGTACGCGCGTCAGTTCCTCGGGCAGGTGGACCGCCCCGACGTCGACTTCATCGAGGGGCTCTCGCCCGCGGTCTCGATCGATCAGAAGTCGACGAACCGCAACCCGCGGTCGACGGTCGGCACCATCACCGAGGTCTACGACTACATGCGCCTGCTCTGGGCGCGCATCGGGATCCCGCACTGCCCGACGTGTGGCGAGGTCATCAGCAAGCAGACGGTCCAGCAGATCGCGGACCAGCTCATGACCCAAGAGACCGGTACCCGGTTCCAGATCCTGGCCCCGATCGTCTCCAAGAAGAAGGGCGAGTTCGTCGACCTCTTCCAGGAGCTCGCGGCGTCCGGCTACTCGCGCGCGATCGTCGACGGCGAGCGGATCCAGCTGAGCAGCCCGCCCACGCTCAAGAAGCAGGTCAAGCACGACATCTCGGTGATCGTCGACCGGCTCGTGGCGAGCGACGACATCCTCGGCCGCCTCACCGACTCCCTCGAGACGGCACTGCGCCTGACGAACGGCACGGTCGCGATCGACCTCGTCGACCACGAAGGGCCCGGCGCGGTCCGGACCTACTCCGAGAACCTGTCCTGCCCGAACAACCACCCGCTGGCGCTCACCGAGATCGAGCCACGGACGTTCTCGTTCAACGCCCCGTTCGGCGCGTGCCCGGAGTGCTCCGGCCTCGGTACGCGGATGTCGGTGGACCCCGACCTCGTGCTCGGTGACCCGGAAGCCTCGCTCGCCGACGGTGTCCTCCTGCCGTGGACCGGCACGAGCGGCCTGTACTCGTACTTCGAGAAGCTCCTCGCCGGCCTCGGCAAGGAGCTCGGCTTCCGGCTCGACACCCCCTGGAACCAGCTCGACGCGTCGGTGCAGGCAGCGATCCTCACCGGCAAGGACTTCGAGGTCTCGGTGTCCTGGCGCAACCGCTTCGGGCGCGAGATGCGCTACACCAGCGGCTTCGAAGGCGTGATGCCGTACATCGAGCGCAAGTTCGCCGAGGCGGAGTCCGACTCCCAGCGCCAGCGCTTCCAGGGCTACCTGCGCGAGGTCCCGTGCCCCGTGTGCGACGGTACCCGTCTCAAGCCAGAGGTCCTCGCCGTCACCGTGGCGGACCGCAGCATCGCGGACGTGACCGAGCTCAGCCTCGACAACGCGTACGCGTTCATGGAGACCCTGACGCTCACCGAGCGTGAGGCCCACATCGCCGCGGCCGTGCTGCGCGAGATCCGGGCGCGCCTCGAGTTTCTGCTCGAGGTCGGCCTCAACTACCTGACGCTGTCCCGCGGCGCCGGTTCGCTGTCGGGTGGCGAAGCGCAGCGCATCCGGCTCGCGACCCAGATCGGGTCCGGGCTGACCGGCGTGCTGTACGTCCTCGACGAGCCGAGCATCGGCCTGCACCAGCGCGACAACCGCCGGCTGATCGACACCCTCGTGAAGCTGAAGAACCTCGGCAACACCCTCATCGTCGTCGAGCACGACGAGGACACGATCCGCACGGCGGACTGGGTCGTCGACATCGGTCCGGGTGCCGGGGTGAACGGCGGCAACGTCGTGCACTCGGGCTCGTACGAAGGCATCATCGAGAACCGCGAGTCGATCACGGGCGACTACCTCGCCGGGCGCCGCATGATCGAGATGCCGTCGGAGCGCCGGAAGATCAACAAGAAGCGCGTGATCAGCGTGCAGGGCGCGCGCGCCAACAACCTCAAGGAAGTCGACGTCGACTTCCCGCTCGGGGTGTTCACCGCGGTGACCGGCGTCAGTGGTTCCGGCAAGTCGACGCTGGTGAACGACATCCTCTACAAGGTGCTCGCGAACCAGCTCAACGGCGCACGGCACATCGCCGGCAAGCACACCCGCGTCAAGGGCCTCGACCAGCTCGACAAGGTCGTGCACGTCGACCAGGCACCGATCGGCCGCACCCCGCGGTCGAACCCGGCGACCTACACCGGCGTGTTCGACCGGATCCGGCAGCTCTTCGCCGAGACCCCGGAAGCCAAGGCCCGCGGCTACCAGCCCGGTCGTTTCAGCTTCAACGTCAAGGGTGGTCGCTGCGAGAACTGCTCCGGTGACGGCACGATCAAGATCGAGATGAACTTCCTCCCTGACGTCTACGTCGCGTGCGAGGTCTGTGGCGGCGCGCGGTACAACCGCGAGACGCTGCAGGTGCACTACAAGGGCAAGGACATCTCCGAGGTCCTCGACATGCCGATCAGCGAAGCGGCCGAGTTCTTCGAGCCGATCTCCGCGATCCACCGCTACATGGCGACCCTCGTCGACGTCGGTCTCGGGTACGTGCGGCTCGGCCAGAGCGCGACGACCCTCTCCGGCGGCGAAGCGCAGCGCGTGAAGCTCGCGACGGAGCTCCAGCGCCGGTCCAACGGCCGCACGGTGTACGTGCTCGACGAGCCGACGACGGGCCTGCACTTCGAGGACGTCCGGAAGCTGCTGCTCGTGCTGCAGGGCCTGGTGGACAAGGGCAACACGGTCATCACGATCGAGCACAACCTCGACGTCATCAAGTCGGCGGATTGGCTCATCGACATGGGGCCGGAAGGTGGTTCCGGTGGTGGCACCGTCCTGGCGACGGGGACCCCGGAGTTCGTCGCGGACGTCCCCGAGAGCCACACCGGTGTCTTCCTGCGCGAGATCTTCGACGCGCAGGACGCCCGCGTGGGCAAGGAGCGCTCCGTCGGCGCCCGCACGGTCACCGAGACCGGCACGCTGAAGCGCGGCACGAAGGCGGGTGCTCGGTAGGTGGCGGACACCGTCCCGTGGCGCCCGAAGGCGGGAGAGATCCCCACCGACCCGGGCGTCTACCGCTGGCGTGACGGCGACGGCAGGGTGCTCTACGTCGGCAAGGCGAAGAACCTCCGAGCACGGCTGAGCAACTACTTCGCGCCGTTGCCGACGCTGCACGAGCGCACCCGGCGGATGGTGCTCACGGCGAAGAGCGTCGAGTGGACGACCGTCGGGTCCGAGATCGAGGCGCTCCAGCTCGAGTACACGTGGATCAAGGAGTTCGACCCGCCGTTCAACGTCAAGTTCCGGGACGACAAGTCGTACCCGTACATGGCGATCACGATGGCGGACGAGGCCCCGCGGGTGATGGTGACGCGGAACCGGAAGATCAAGGGCGCGAAGTACTTCGGGCCGTACCCGAAGATCTGGGCCGTGCACGACACGATCGACCTCATGATCAAGGTGTTCCCGATCCGCACCTGCTCCGACTCGTCGTACAAGCGCGCGATGCAGACCGGCAAGCCGTGCTTCCCCGGGCAGATCGGCAAGTGCGGTGGGCCGTGCTCGCAGCGGGTCACGATCGCGGAGCACCGTGCCCTGGTCGAGGAGTTCGTCCGGTTCATAGCGAGCTACGACCGCCGGGTGATCACCGAGCTCCGGCAGCGCATGGGCGCCTCCGCCGACGCGATGCAGTACGAGCAGGCAGCGAAGTACCGCGACCAGGTCGAGGCGCTCGAGGCCGTCCTCGAGAAGTCCGCCGTCGTGCTCCGCGACTCGGTGGACCTCGACCTGTTCGGCATCGCCGAGGACGAACTCGCCGCCGCCGTGCAGTTGTTCTCCGTCCGCGGCGGTCGCATCCGCGGTGTCCGCGGCTGGGTCGTCGACAAGGAACTCGACATCTCGACCGGCGACCTCGTCGAACAGATCGTGCAGGGCAACTACGCGACGAACGACGAGCCGCCGCGCGAAGTCGTCGTTCCAGCACTGCCCGAGGACGCCGATGCGCTGCAGCAGTGGCTCAGCGACCGTCGTGGCGGCCGGGGGACCAAGCTCAGCACCGCGCAGCGCGGCGACCGGGCCGGCCTCGCACGGACGGCATCGCAGAACGCCCAGCAGGCGCTGATGCTCTACAAGACCAAGCGCTCGGCCGACTACACCACGCGTGCCGCAGCCCTGGCCGACATCCAGGAAGCGCTCGGGATGACCGAGGCGCCGCTGCGGATGGAGTGCTACGACATCTCGCACCTGCAGGGCACGAACGTCGTGGCGTCGATGGTCGTGTTCGAGGACGGTCTGCCCCGCAAGGACCAGTACCGGCGCTACTCGATCGCCGAGACCCGCGACGACACCGACAGCATGCACCAGGTGCTGACCCGTCGGCTCGCGCGGCTCGACGAGGACGCCGAGCTGCCCGAGCAGCCGGACCAGAACGCCGACGGCGTGGTCGCGGTGGAGAAGCCCACGAAGCGGTTCGCGTACCGCCCGCAGCTCCTCATCGTCGACGGCGGCCAGCCCCAGGTCCAGGCGGCGAAGCGGGCGATGGACGAAGCAGGTGTCACCGACATCGCACTCGTCGGGATCGCCAAGCGGCTGGAGGAACTCTGGCTGCCCGACGACGACTTCCCGGTGATCCTGCCGCGCAACTCCGAGGCGCTCTTCCTCATCCAGCGCATCCGTGACGAGGCGCACCGGTTCGCGATCACCCACCAGCGGGGACGCCGCAAGCGCGACGTCCGCACGCAACTCTCGGAGATCCCGGGGCTCGGGCCGAGCCGGGTGAGTGCACTGCTGAAGCACTTCGGTTCGGTGGCGCGGCTGCGGTCCGCCACGGCGGACGAGATCGCCGAGGTCAACGGGGTGGGTCCGGCGACCGCGGCTGCGGTGGTCCGGAAGCTGACGACGGTGCCGGCGAGCACGCCGACCGGCGAGTCGCCGACGAGCGCGCCCCAGCCGGCGGAACCGGGTGGGCAGGACACGGACGACGCGACCCGCTCTGGAGGCCCGGTGCAGGTCCCGGAGACGACCGCCGACGGTCCGCACCTGCCTGTATGACGCGTGACGAGCCTCCAGGCCGGCCTGCGGACCGCGCGTGGCGGGGGATAGCCTTGTCCGCGAGCCCAACCGACCCGAGACCACCCGTCCGGGCCGTCCCGGAGAGCCCTGGCGACGCGCCCGGGCAGCGACGACGGAGCACATCTCTCAGATGACCGACACCGAACCGAAGCCCCAGCACGACGTCCTCATCGTCACCGGGATGTCCGGTGCGGGCAGGTCGACGGTCGGCAAGGCCCTCGAAGACCTCGACTGGTACGTCGTCGACAACCTGCCGACCCAGATGCTCGGTCCGCTGACCGACCTCGCCGACCGGGCGGGGGAGAAGATCCCGAAGCTCGCCGCGGTGGTCGACGTGCGTGGCGGGCGGCACTTCACCGACCCCGAAGCCGCCGTCGAGCAGTTGCGTGCGAGCACCTCCGCACGGGTGCGCGTGCTGTTCCTCGAGGCGACCGACCAGGTCCTGGTGCGCCGGTTCGAGCAGGTCCGTCGACCGCACCCGCTGCAGGGCGAGGACACGCTGCTGGACGGCATCGCCCGCGAGCGTCAGCGGCTCCTCGGACTCCGAGAGGCGTCCGACGTGATCATCGACACCTCCGACCTCAACATCCACCAGCTCGCGAACACCGTCATCGAGAAGTTCGCCGAGGACCGCTTCACGGGTGTTCAGGTGACGCTGATGAGCTTCGGGTTCAAGTACGGGCTGCCGGCGGACGCGGACATGGTCGCCGACGTGCGGTTCCTCCCGAACCCGTACTGGGTGCCGGAACTCCGGCCCCACACGGGCCTCGACAAGCCCGTCTCGGACTACGTCCTGGCCCAGTCCGGTGCCCGTCCGTTCGTGGACCGGTACGCCGCCGTGCTGGAGCCCGTCCTGGACGGCTACCAGCGCGAGAACAAAAGACACGCTACGATCGCCATCGGCTGTACCGGCGGGAAGCACCGCTCGGTCGCCATCGTCGCCGAGTTGGCGAGTCTCCTCCGCGGGATGCCCAACGTCGCCGTGCGTGTGAAGAACCGAGATCTCGGCCGGGAGTGACCGTCCCACCGGCCGCTCCACACGGCTGCGCCACCGGGACCGACGAGCCCCACCACCAGAAACGTTAGGAATGATGCTGTGCCGTTGACTGCCGAGGTCAAGGACGAACTGGCCAGGGTCGTCGTGGGCCGCAACACGGTCCGTGCCGCCGAGCTCGCGACCGTGCTGCGCTTCGCGGGCGGGCTGCACGTGATCTCCGGCCGCATCGCCGTCGAGGTCGAGCTCGACACCCGGATCATCGTGCACCGTGTCCGCAAGGACCTCGCCGAGCTCTACGGCGTCCGCAGCGAGGCCTCGGTGGGCTCGTCGGCGTCCGCGCGCCGTGGCACCCGGTACCTGGTCCGCGTGCTCGAGGCCGGGGAGACCCTCGCACGCCAGACCGGGCTGATGGACGCCCGCCGTCGTCCGGTCCGCGGGCTCCCGAACCGGCTGACCACCGGCAACCGCGAGGACCTCGCCGCGATCTGGCGCGGTGCGTTCCTCGCCGCCGGCACCCTGACCGACCCGGGTCGCGCCGCAGCGCTCGAGGTGACCTGCCCCGGCAACGAGGCGGCGATGGCCCTGGTGGGAGCCGCGTCGCGTCTCGGGATCGCCGCGAAGGGCCGTGAGGTCCGCGGGGTGCACCGCGTCGTCATCCGCGACGGCGAGGCCATCGGGCAGATGCTCACCGTGATGGGTGCAGCGCGCACCACCGCAGAGTGGGAGGAGATGCGCCAGCGCCGGGAGGTCCGCGCGACCGCCAACCGCCTGGTGAACTTCGACGACGCGAACCTCCGCCGCTCCGCCCAGGCCGCCGTCGCCGCGTGCGCACGGGTCGAGCGCGCGCTCGAGATCCTCGGCGACGAGGTCCCCGACCACCTGCAGTACGCCGGGTCGCTCCGACTCGCGCACCGGGACGCGTCGCTCGACGAACTCGGCCAGCACGCCGACCCGCCCATGACGAAGGACGCCATCGCCGGACGCATCCGCCGCCTCCTCGCGATGGCCGACAAGCGCGCTGCGGAACTCGACATCCCGGGCACCGAGGCCAGCGTCCCCGAGGAGCTCGAGGGCGCCTGAGACCTCCTCGTCCGACCCGTCCCGACGTGGCGCTTCCTGGACGTCACACGGGCGGGGGCTGATGCTCCGACTGCTAGGGTCGTTACGGCGACGTTACGGGGCGTATCGTCACCACACGCGGGCCCGACGAGGGCTCGCGACTCCGAAAGCAGCGCCCCCTGGGCGCTCCACACCCAACAGGAGATCCATTGACCGTCAAGATCGGCATCAACGGCTTCGGCCGCATCGGCCGTAACTTCTTCCGGGCCGCCCTCGCCAAGGGCAGCGACCTCGAGATCGTGGCGGTGAACGACCTCACCGACAACGCCGCGCTGGCGAACTTGCTGAAGTTCGACTCCATCACGGGCCGTCTCGGCGTCTCCGTCGAGCTCGACGGCGACAACATCGTCGTCGACGGCAAGCCGATCAAGGTCCTCGCGGAGCGCGACCCCGCCAACCTCCCCTGGGGCGAGCTGGGTGTCGACATCGTCATCGAGTCGACCGGGTTCTTCACCAAGGCCGCCGACGCGCAGAAGCACATCGACGCGGGCGCCAAGAAGGTCATCATCTCCGCCCCGGCCACGGGTGACGACGTCACCATCGTGCTCGGCGTGAACGAGGACCAGTACGACCCGGCGAACCACAACATCATCTCGAACGCGTCGTGCACCACGAACAGCCTCGCGCCGCTCGCCAAGGTGTTCAACGACAAGTTCGGCATCGAGCGCGGTCTCATGACCACGGTCCACGCCTACACCGCCGACCAGAACCTGCAGGACGGCCCGCACAAGGACCCGCGTCGCGCCCGCGCCGCTGCCCTCAACATCGTGCCGACCTCGACCGGTGCCGCGAAGGCCATCGGGCAGGTCATGCCGGAGCTCGCCGGCAAGCTCGACGGCTTCGCCCTCCGCGTGCCGGTCCCGACCGGGTCGATCACCGACCTGACGCTCGAGACCAAGGCCGAGGTCACCGTCGACGAGATCAACGCCGCCTACAAGGAGGCCGCAGAGGGCCCCCTCAAGGGCATCCTGCTCTACAGCGAGGACCCGCTGGTGTCGACCGACATCACGACGGACCCGCACTCGTCGATCTACGACTCCGGCCTGACCAAGGTCATCGGCGGTCTCGTGAAGATCACGTCGTGGTACGACAACGAGTGGGGCTACTCGAACCGCCTCGTCGACCTTACCGAGTTCGTGGGCGAGCGTCTCTGAGCATGACCCTCCGCACCCTCGAGGACCTCGGCGACCTCGCTGGCAAGCGTGTCGTCGTCCGCTGTGACCTGAACGTCCCGCTCAAGGACGGCGTGATCACGGACGACGGCCGCGTGCGGGCGTCGCTCGCGACGCTCAACACGCTCATCAACGCCGGCGCGCGCGTCATCGTCATCTCCCACCTCGGCCGTCCTGACGGGTCGCCGGCGCCGGAGTACTCGCTGGCCCCGGTGGCCCAGCGCCTCTCCGAGCTGCTCGGGAAAGAGGTGACGTTCGTCGGCGAGACCGTCGGCGACGACGCCACCGCGGCCGCCGAGGCCCTCGGGGACGGCGACGTCCTGCTGCTCGAGAACCTCCGCTTCAACCCGGAGGAGACCTCGAAGGACGCCGCCGTGCGCGGTGGCTTCGCGGACCGCATCGCCGCCCTGGCCGACGCCTTCGTGTCGGACGGCTTCGGCGTCGTGCACCGCAAGCAGGCCTCCGTGTACGAGCTCGCCTCCGCGCTGCCCTCGGCAGCCGGCGAGCTCATCGAGACCGAACTCCGCGTGCTCGAGCGCCTGACCACGAACCCGGAGCGCCCCTACACGGTGGTGCTCGGCGGCTCGAAGGTCAGCGACAAGCTCGGCGTGATCGACCACCTGCTCCCGCAGGTGGACACGCTGTGCATCGGTGGCGGCATGCTGTTCACCTTCCTCGCGGCGCAGGGGCACGGCGTCGCCAAGTCCCTGCTCGAGCAGGACCAGCTCGACGTCGTGCGCTCGTACCTGACCAAGGCCGACGAGCTGGGCGTGACGATCGACCTGCCGACCGACGTCGTCGTGGCGTCCGGCTTCGCGGCCGACGCCGACCACGAGACGGTCGCCGCCGACGCCATCGAGTCCTCCTCGTTCGGCGCCGACGGCATCGGCCTGGACATCGGCCCGGAGACGGCGGCGCGGTTCGCGTCGGCGGTGTCCGGTTCGAAGACCGTGTTCTGGAACGGCCCGATGGGCGTGTTCGAGTTCCCGGCGTTCGCCGCCGGCACGAAGAACGTCGCGCAGGCGCTCACCGAGGTCGACGGCCTCGGGGTCGTCGGCGGTGGCGACTCCGCTGCTGCCGTCCGGTCGCTCGGGTTCTCGGACGACCAGTTCGGGCACATCTCGACCGGTGGCGGCGCGAGCCTCGAGTTCCTCGAGGGCAAGTCGCTCCCCGGTCTCGAAGCCCTGGGGTGGACCCGATGACCCGCACGCCGTTCATCGCCGGCAACTGGAAGATGAACCTGGATCACCTCCAGGCGATCGCCACCGTGCAGAAGCTCGCGTGGACCCTGAAGGACGCCCGCCACGACTTCGACGACGTCGAGGTCGCGGTGTTCCCGCCCTTCACCGACCTCCGCAGCGTGCAGACGCTCATCTCGGCGGACAAGCTCCCGATCCGCTTCGGTGCGCAGGACCTCTCCCAGCACGACTCCGGCGCCTACACGGGCGACGTCTCGGGCGCGTTCCTCGCTGCCCTCGACGCGGCCTACGTGATCGTCGGGCACTCCGAGCGTCGCACCGTCCACGGTGAGACCGACGAGATCGTCGCCGCGAAGACCGCCGCCGCCGTCAAGCACGGACTCGTGCCGGTCGTCTGCGTCGGGGAGACCGGTGAGCAGCGCGAGAGCCGCGGAGCCGGTGTCGTGCCGGTCGAGCAGCTCCAGGTCGTGCTCGACGCGGTCAAGCCGGCCGAGATCGTCGTCGCGTACGAGCCGGTCTGGGCGATCGGGTCCGGCCAGGCGGCCACGGCCGAGCAGGCACAGGACGAATGCGCAGCACTCCGTCGCGGGATCGCAGCGGCGTGGGGCGACGAGGCTGCTGCCGAGACCCGCGTGCTGTACGGCGGCTCCGTGAAGTCGGGCAACATCGCGGGCTTCCTGCGCGAGCCCGACGTCGACGGTGCGCTCGTCGGCGGGGCGTCCCTCGACGTCCAGGAGTTCGCGGCCATCGCGCGCTTCCGCCAGCACGTCGGGCTCTGACACACCGATCCGTCCGAGGTACCGGCCGGGCCCAGCTCGGCCGGTATACTCGTACGGCTGACTGACACGAAAGGTACGTCGTGGCGATTCTCTCCGTCGTGCTGCAGGTGCTCCTCGCTATCACGAGTCTCCTGCTCACGCTCCTCATCCTCCTGCACAAGGGCCGCGGTGGCGGTCTCTCCGACATGTTCGGCGGTGGTGTGACGAGCAACCTCGGGGCGTCCGGCGTGGCCGAGCGCAACCTCAACCGGATCACGGTGATCCTCGGTCTCCTCTGGATCGTGTCGATCATCGTGCTCGGGCTCATCAACAAGTTCACGGCGGGGAGCTGATCCATGGCAACCGGAGGCAGTGCAATCCGGGGTTCGCGCGTCGGCGCGGGCCCGATGGGGGAGCAGGACCGCGGGGTCCAGGCAGAGCGTGTGGCGATCTCGTACTGGGACGCCCTCGGCAACGAGGTCGTGCGGTACTTCTCCGCGACCCTGCCGGACGAGGAGATCCCCGAGACGGTCGACTCGCCGTCCACGGGGCTCCCGGCCGGTCGTGACAAGGAGAACCCGCCGCAGGTCACGAAGACCGAGCCGTACAAGACGCACCTCGCGTACGTGAAGGAACGCCGCACCGAAGAGGAAGCCGAGCAGCTCCTCGAGGACGCGCTCCAGCAACTCCGGCAGCGTCGCGGTACCGCGAAGTAGCACCAGGCGTCACGAAGGCCCCCGCACCGATCGGTGCGGGGGCCTTCGTCGTGCGTGGTGCGTTCGTCGTGCGGGGCAGGTTCGTCGTGCGGGGCGGGTTCGATCGAGGTTCCACGAC
>JASCOI010000090.1 GCA_029959665.1 Microbacteriaceae bacterium PS02333 | reverse complement strand
TCACTCCAGCCCCCACCCCCCCCCCCCCCCCCCGCCCCGCGGGCCGCCCCCCCCCCCCCCCCCCCCCCCCCCCCCCCCCGTCCGTCCTGGTGTCAGACCAGGCCGAGCTTCTTCCGGAGGCTCGCCACGTGTCCGGTCGCCTTCACGTTGTACAGCGGAAGCTGCACGATGCCGTCCTCGTCGACGACGATCGTCGAACGGATCGTCCCGGTGACGACCTTGCCGTAGTTGTTCTTCTCGCCCCACGCGCCGTACGCCTTGTGCACGGCGAGGTCGGGGTCGCTGAGGAGCGGGAACGTGAGCGCCTGCTCGTGCTGGAACTTCTTCAGCGCAGGGAGTTCGTCCTTCGACACGCCGAGGACCTCGTACCCGGCCGCCTGGAGCGACGACATGTTGTCGCGGAAGTCGCAGGCCTCGGTCGTGCACCCGGGGGTCGACGCAGCGGGGTAGAAGTACACGATGACCTTGCGTCCACGCAGGGATCCGAGGGTGTGCTCGGTGCCGTCCTGGTCCTGCAGGGTGAAGTCGGGGGCGGTGTCGCCAGCGGCGAGACGGTCGGTCATGGTGCTCCTGTTCGGTCGGCACCCGGAGGTGGTCACGGGCGCGCAAAACCCATGCTATTGTTGATTCCCGTTGCGGCACACAAGCTGCAACAGAGTCCAGAGCGATCTGGGCATGCACCTCTAGCTCAATTGGCAGAGCAACTGACTCTTAATCAGTGGGTTCTCGGTTCAAGTCCGAGGGGGTGCACACGACTGGGACCCTCGCTTCGGCGGGGGTTTCCGTGTATCCGAGGGGGTCGGGAACGATGATCACCAGGGGACCGAAGGGCGGGGCCCTCGACGCCGCCGAGCTTGCTCGCCGTCTCAACCTCCTGCTCGACTTCGAGGAGTCGCAGCGCGGTGCTCCGGTGCCGTTCTCCGCGATCGAGGACTACGTCGACGCCCGCGGGGGATCGCTCTCCCGTGCGAAGTGGACGTACATGATCTCGGGCGACGGCCGTCGCAACCGGGACACCGAGCTGTTGCAGCTCCTCGCCGGCTTCTTCGAGGTGGACGAGCGCTTCCTGCTCGAGGACAGTGAGGTCCCCGAGCGGATCGGCGCCCAGCTCGCCCTCGTCCGGTCGCTCCGCTCGGCGCGCGTCAGCGGCTTCGCGGCACGCACGTTCCCCGGTGAGCTCTCGCCGGAAGCACTCCGACGGATCGCTGCGGTGATCGAAGAGGAGTCGCAGCGCGGGATCGAGCCGTGACCGCGTCCCGCATCGACGCGTTCTGGGCGCGCGGGCACAACGAGAGCTGGTCCGGCGTCGACCAGGCCGTCGCCGCCGCGTCCGAGCTCGTCGGCAAGCCGGTCGTCGTGCGCGAAGAGGCGTTCCTCGCGACCGAGCCGGTCTGCGGGTTCGTCGCGACGCTCGAGCACGAGCACCTCATCATGATCTCGCCGACGCCGTCGCAGACCTTCCGTTCGTTCGTGATCGGACACGAGCTCGGGCACGTCCTGCACGCGCACCACGAGGTCTCCGCGCAGTCGGCCTACATCCGCGACGTCATCCCGGACCTTCCGGAGTACAAGGTCGAACGTGCGATGGCCCGCGGCTTGTTCGAGAACGAGTTCGAGCGCGAGGCCGAGCTCTTCGCGGACCGGCTCGCGCAGCTGATCCGGGACCACCGGAGCCGCCCGAGTGCCTTTCGCGGGGTCTTCGGGTGATCCTGTCGGTCGTCCAGGCCGTCCTGCTCGTCGCCGGGGCCGTCGCGCTCTTCGTGCTGCAGCGCGGCCAGGACCGCACGCTCGCGGTCACGTTCCTGCTCTTCTGCGCGACCATCGTCACGAACGTCGACCCGCTGTACCTCTGGCTGGACCCGTTGTTCGGCGGGGTCAACGTCGTCACGGTCGTGAGCGACTGCCTGATGATCGCCGGCACCAGCACGCTGCTGTGGGGCGTCGCGAAGGCCGTCGGCGCCGCGGGGCCGTGGCTCCGGAACGCGATCGTCGTGTCGTGCATCGTCGTCGGCGTCGTGATCGTGACCGCGTTCGTCGTGCTCGACAAGCCGGCGACCACGACGACGTTCATGCTCGTCGCGGGGACCCACCCCGCCGCGGCCGTGTACTCGATCGCCCAGACGCTCTACCTCGGGGTGGCACTCGGGGCGACCGGCATCATCTGCGTGCTGCACGTGCGCGAAGCCCGGACGCGCACCGACCTCCTCGGGCTGTGGGTACTCGTCGTCGGCGGTGTGTTCGGCGTGGTCCGGATGGTCGTCGTCGTGGTGATGGACCTGGCGCACGTCTTCGGTGACGTCGCCCTGACCCGCACGCTGTCGCCGCCGTACGACGTCACGACGCCCGGCGCGGTGATCTGCGTCGCGTCCGGCATGCTGCTCCTGGTGATCGGACACCGTGTCGCCCAGGCACGTCGGTCCCGTGCGGTGACGACGGCGATCCGTGCGCTCGAGTCACTGCACGCCCGGGTGGGCACGGACAACGAGTACCCGGTCTCCGCCGATCCCGCCACGCGACTCAGCCGGCTGATCGTCGAGATCAACGACGGCGTCCGGAGCTCCCGTGCAGCCCTGACCGACCGGGAGCGTGCAGTGCTAGCGCGTGCGGAGGCCGCGCTCGATGTGGCCTAGGGCGGTCACGCGCGGGGCGGTCGCGGTCGGCGCGCTCGGTGGCCTCGCCGTCGCGGCGGCGTCCTTCGTGGGCAGGCGCGCGGCCGCGCTGTACGACACCCCCGACGTCGTCCCGGATCCGACACTGACGAGCGTGTCGATCGACGACCTGCCCGGGTGGATCGCGCCCGGACCCGACGGCAGTGGGCGGTGGGCGCTGTTCCTGCCCGGGCTCGGGTCGCACCCGCTCCGGCACCAGGAAGTGGCACCGGCGTTCCAGGAGCTCGGGTACGCCTGTCTGTTCGCGTCGCACTCCGCCCGGGGACCGGCACGGCGGCACGCGTTCGGTGCCCGAGAGGTGGCAGAGGCCCTCGCGTGGATCCGGTTCGCGGCGGATCGCGGCGCCACGGAGGTCACCCTGCTCGGCTGGTCGTTCGGCGCGTCCCTGTGGCTCAGGGCGCTGGCAGAGCCGCTCCCCGTGACGGTCCGAGCCGTCGTGCTCACCGGACCGCTCGTCGACTGGTCCGAGACGATCGCACACGGTGCTCGCGGGGGCGTGCTCGGGGGGATCCTCGCCACAGCGGCGCGGGCCGTCCTCGCCACGCCCGTGCTCTGTCGGTCCGCGGGGCAGCCAGCACCCGTGTCGCTCCGACCGGCGCGACGCCCGCTGGTCGCCCCACCACTCGTCGTCGTCCACAGCGACGCCGACACCACCGTGCCGCTCGTGACGAGCGAACGACTCGTCGCCGCGTGGCCCGCGCCAGCACGCCTGCACGTCGTCCGTGGTGCCCGGCACGGCGCCGAGCGGGACGTCGATCCCACGGGATGGCTCGACGTGGTCACCCCCACCGTGTAAGGTCTGTAGCAATTGCTACACAATGTGTGGCGATCGTCCGGTGGGACTCGGCCGCGTTGGGGGCGGCCGAGCACCACCGATCTCCGACACCCGCTGCGTAGACTCGTCGGGTGCTCGTCTTCGCCGCAGTCGTCCTGTTCGTCGGTGCCCTGTTCAACCTGATCGCCTGGCCGCGCTTCTTCCAGCGCGTGGCGAAGGACACCAGGGCGCGTGACGCCTCGGGGCGTCCGACGACGTTCTACACGGTCCACCTCGTGCTCCTGCTGGTCGCGCTGGCGATCACCGCCGCGTCGATCGTCGCGGGCATCCTGCTGCTGGTCTGACGGCGCCTGGGCCGCCGTGTCCGTACCGTCGGTCGGACGGGAGGCACGGGGCGGGCCCGCGCCGTGCCTCCCGTCCGGCCGTGGTCGGGACCACCGCTTCAGCCGCGCTTCAGCGCCGGCCGCCAGAATGCAGGACATGCGTGTGCTGGTGGTCGACGACGAGGTGCGGCTCGCCGACGGCGTCCGCCGTGGCCTCGAGGCCGAGGGGTGGGCGGTCGACGTCGCCCACGACGGTGTCGACGGCCTGTGGCACGCGCGGGAGTTCGGCTACGACGCGATCGTGCTCGACCTGATGATGCCCGGGATGAGCGGGTGGGCGGTCTGCGGCCAGCTCCGTGCGGAGGAGAACTGGACCCCGGTGCTCATGCTCACCGCGAAGGACGGCGAGTGGGACCAGGTCGAGGCCCTCGACGCCGGCGCCGACGACTACGTCACGAAGCCGTTCTCGCACCCCGTCCTCGTCGCGCGGATCCGCGCCCTCGTCCGCCGGGGAGCGCGCGAGCGACCGAGTGTGCTCACGGTGGGGGACCTGGCGGTCGACCCGGCGGCCAGGACGGTCGCACGAGGCACGCAGCGACTCGACCTGACGAGCCGCGAGTTCGCGGTGCTCGAGTTCCTCGCCCGCCGTGCCGGCCAGGTCTGCTCGAAGCGGGACGTCATCGAGAACGTCTGGGACGTCGACTTCGACGGCGACCCGAACATCGTCGAGGTGTACGTCGGACACCTGCGGCGGAAGGTCGACCGGCCCTTCGGGCGGAACTCGATCGAGACGGTGCGTGGAGCTGGCTACCGACTGGCGGCCGACGGTGCCTGAACGGCGCCGGCGGCTCCGCAGTCTCCGCGCGCGGACGACGTTCGGCGCGGTCGCGTTGGTCCTCGCGGCCCTCGTGGTCGGCTCCGCCGCGTTCGTGGTGGTGCTCCGGCTGGTGCTCGTCGAGGGGGTCAGGTCGAGCGCGGAGAGCGGGCTCGAACAGGCGTCCGCCCGGGTCGAGGCCGACGGTGCCGACGCGGTGGACGGCTACGACGACGTCCTGGTGCAGGTGGTCGGCGACGGCGGGCGGGTCCTGGCGCACGGGGACGACGCCGACCCGCCGGCGCTCCCGACCGACGACGAGAGCCGTTGGACGCACGACGGTGAGCGGTGGCTGCTCGTGTCCGACGAGGTGGACCTGCCGGACGGCACCGAGGCGACGATCGTGTTCGGCTCGTCGCTGGAGTCCGCGGACACGGCGACGACGGCCGTGACCACGCTGCTCGCGGTCGGCGTGCCCGTCCTCGTCGCGTTGATGGGCATCGGGACCTGGATCGTCGTCGGGCGTTCGCTCCGCCCCGTCGACCGGATCCGGCGCGAGGTCGACGCCGTCCGGGGTGACGCTCGCGGCGCCAGGATCGCCGTGCCGGACACCGGTGACGAGGTCGCTCGCCTCGCGGACACCATGAACGCGATGCTCGAGCGGCTCGACCGGTCGGCACCGGCGCAACGGCAGTTCGTGGCGGATGCATCGCACGAGCTGCGGTCGCCGATCGCGTCCGTCCGACAGCACGCCTCGGTGGCGGCTGCGCACCCGGACCGGATCGGGGTCGGTGAGCTGGCGGAGGTCGTCACGGCCGAGAACGACCGCCTCGCGCGCTTGGTCGACGGACTCCTCGTGCTCTCGAAGCTCGACGAACGCGGGGTCGCCGACGGGCGCGCGGTCGACCTGGACGACCTGGTGCTCGCCGAGGTATCCCGGGTGCGCTCCGCTGGGCTCGTGACGGTCGACGGATCCGGCGTCGGGCCGGCCAGGGTGCTCGGCGACGCGGGCGTGCTGTCGCGCGTCGTGCGGAACCTCGTCGACAACGCCGTGCGGCACGCGTCGGGACGGATCGCGCTGGGCGTGCGTGCGGAGGACGCGTGGGCGGTCCTCACCGTGGACGACGACGGTGTCGGGGTGCCGGGACCGGAGCGCGACCGCGTGTTCGAGCGGTTCGTGCGCCTCGACGAGGCCCGCAGCCGCGATGACGGGGGATCGGGGCTCGGACTCGCGATCGTGCGGGACGCGGTGCGCGCGCACGGTGGTTCCGTGGTGATCGAGGACGCGCCGCTCGGCGGTGCCCGCTTCGTCGTTCGCATCGCACTCGGTGGATGACCAGCGGGCTTCAGGACTGCTTCAGCACCCTCCCGCCAGGCTTGCAGCATGAAGCTCACCGACATGCCCCGCACCCGCCGCCTCGCCCTGTCCGCCACTGTCCTGGTGGCCGGCGCGCTCGCCGTGACCGGGTGCGCGAGCGGCTCGGGCGGTTCCTCCGGTTCCGGCTCGTCCGGGTCGGGCTCGGCCAGCGCCTCCGCGTCCGGAGCCGCGACCACCGCCGCGTCGAACGGCGCCCTGCTCGCCGCGGTCGCGACCGCTCGCGACGCCGTCGGCTCCGGGACCGTCATCTCGGTCGAGCGGGAGCAGAACGGCGCCGCGTGGGAGGTCCTCGTCGTGACGTCCGACCAGGCCGAGCACGAGGTCCACACGAACGCCGGCGGCACCGCGACCACCGGCGACCCGGTGACCGACGACTCCGACGCCGACGACCGCGCCGAGCACCAGCGCTTCGTCGACGCCGCGACGATCGACGTGCGGGACGCCGCAGCGCGTCTGACCGACGAGGTGTCCGGCGCGGTCACGGAGCTCGGCCTCGACGACCACGCCGGGACGGTCGTCTGGGAGGGTGACGTCCGCGACGACTCCGGGACCAAGCACAGCATCCGCATCGACGCGGGCTCCGGCGACGTCGTCACGAACGTCGGCGACACGGACGACTGACCCGGCGCAGCGGCCGACGGCGCGGGCCGCCGTCGGTGGCCCGGTGTAGACCTGGGCGCATCCGGTGATGCTGCCGGCGATCACTCGGAGGGCACGATGACCGATGCGACACCTCGTACGTACCCGCAGGGCGTGCCGAGCTGGATCGAGGGACGGTTCCCGGACGCCGCCGCCGCCGCCGACTTCTACGGGGCACTGTTCGGTTGGGACCTCGAAGAACGACTCCCACCGTCCGCGCCCGGCTCCTACCGGATCGCGACGATCGACGGCCGTGACGTCGGTGCACTCGCGTCGAGCGAGGACCCCGGTGCGTGGATCACGTACATCGCGGTGGACGACGCCGACGCCGCCGCCGCTCGGGTCGTCGAACTCGGCGGGACGGCCGCTGCGCCGGCGGACGCGGGGCCCGGTGGCAGCGCTGGACGCGGCGTCGACTGCATCGATCCGCGCGGCGCCGCGTTCGCGCTCTGGCAGGCGCGCGGACGACTCGGGTCGCAGCACATCAACGCCCCGGGTGGGTGGGTGTTCAGCGACCTCCGCTCGACCGACCCGCGGCAGGCGATCTCGTTCTACGAGTCGCTCTTCGGCTGGCAGGTGTCCGACGTCGCCGAGGGGGAGAGCGTCATGGTCAGGCTCCCCGGGTACGGCGACCACCTCGCCGCGACCTCGGACCCGGACATCCGCGAGCGGCAGGCCGGTGCGCCTGAGGGCTTCGCGGACGTCGTCGGTGCGTTGGCGCCGCTCGACTCCGGCGGGGACGACTGGCACGTCTCGTTCAGCGTTGCCGACCGTGATGCTGCCGCTGCCCGCGTCGAGGAGCTCGGCGGCCGTGTGCTCGGGTCGTGGGCGGGCCACTGGACCCGCGCGGCCGAGCTCCAGGACCCGCAGGGCGCGACGTTCCGCGTGACGCAGTTCTCGCCGGAGGACGCCTAGCGGTCGAGCCGGCGGAGTCCGTCCACCACGATGTCGAGCAGGCGACCGGTCTGCGCCGGGTCGGTGGTGTCCCGCGTGGACAGCAGCACGCCGATCAGGGCTGCGGTGACGTCGTCGGCCACGATGTCCGTGCGGAGGGTGCGGTCCGCCGCTCCGGCGTCCAGGAACCGCTGCACGGCGGCGTTCACGCGCTCACGGGTGTGCACGGTCTCGGCCGCTCCGCGGATCGCCCCCACCCGCACGGTCTCCGCCATACCGCGTTTGGTCTGGACGAACGCGGCGTACCGGTCGGCGAAGGCGCGGAGTGCGCGGTCGGCGGGGAGCTCGGCGAGGAAGCCGTCGACGGTGCCGAGGACCGCATCGAGCTCGACCGCGTAGACGGCGGCGACGAGGTCCTCGCGCGTCGGGAAGTTCCGGTAGAGCGTGCCGATCCCGACCCCGGCGGAGCGGGCGATCCCTTCGAGGGACGCGTCCTCGCCGGCGGTCGTGAACGCCGCTCGGGCCGCGTCGACGAGCTTCTCGCGGTTGCGCGCGGCGTCGGCGCGGGGGCGACGGGACGCGGGAGCGTCGGGGCTGGACAAAGCGGAGGTACCTCCGTTTAGGATGGGAACGCAAGCGGAGGGACCTCCGCTTGCTGGACAGACTACCGGAGGCTCCCCATGTCAGCACCCCTGGACACCGGCTCGCTCGGCGCCCGCAGCGTCGCACGCATCGGCTACGGCGCGATGGCACTCGAGCGGTTCGCGGACGACCGCGCGGCCGGCGTCGCGCTGCTCCACCGCGCCGCGGAACTCGGCGTCGACCACGTCGACACGGCGGACTTCTACGGGAACAGCGTCGCGAACGACGTGATCCGGCGGGCGTTCGGCGACTCCGACGCGATCACGGTCGTCAGCAAGGTCGGGGCCGTGCGCGTCGACGCACCGGTGCCACTCGCCCTCGCACAGCGCCCGGCGGAGCTGCGCGCGCAGGTGGAGGCGAACCTCCGCACGCTCGGGCGTGAACGCATCGACGTCGTCAACCTGCGTCGGGCGGACACCGGCCCCGGGCTCCGCGCCGAGGGGGAGCAGCTCGTCGACCTCGACGACCAGCTCGCGGAGATGGTGGCGATGCGCGACGAGGGGCTCATCGGCGGCATCGGGCTCAGTGCGGTGACGACCGACGTCGTCCGGCGGGCGCTGCCGGCCGGTGTCGTCTGCGTGCAGAACGCCTACTCGCTCGTCGCCCGCGAGTTCGAGGACCTCCTGGAGCTCTGCGTCGCCGAGGACATCGCGTGGGTGCCGTTCTTCCCGCTCGGTGGTGCCTTCCCGGGGCTGCCGAAGGTGGGGGAGGAGCCCGCCGTCGTGCGGGTCGCGGCCGAGGTCGGAGCAACACCGGCGCAGGTGGGACTTGCCTGGCTGCTCGGGCACGCGTCGAACGTGCTGCTCATCCCCGGGACGTCGAGCGTCCAGCACCTCGAGGAGAACGTCGCCGTCGGCGGTGTGGTGCTCGACGCGGGTCAGACAGCCGCTCTCGACGCCGTCTGGGGCGATCGGGTCGCCGCGGGCACCGACGCGCCGGACTGGCCGTGACGCGGCGCCGTCACCAGGGTCAGTTCGCTGCCGGTGCCGGCGTGCCGAGTGTCCGGCGGAGTGCCAGGGCCGCGACGCCCTCGTCCGAGGTGTCGAGCAGCACACGGTAGGTGTCGTCGGGCGTGAGGAACTCGACGCACACCGCGTCGAAGTCGCACGGCTCGATGCGCCACCCCTGCACGGCGTCCATCGGGACCGTCGTCAGCGCGTCGCGTTCGTAGCTCGTCTCTGCGTGCACGCGGTCGCGGAACACACGGACGCGTCCGAAGGCACCCCGCCACGTGAGCTGCAGGTCGAGTTCGGGGGAAGCAGAGAGGTCCGGCACCCGCTGATCGTACCGACGGGTGCCGGACCTCTCGGCGTCACCGGGACGCCGCGTTGCGCGATGCGGACACGATCAGGCCTGATCGTCCCCGTCACGGTCGTCGACGCGGCGCACCTGGTTCGCCGGGTCGCGGCCGGTGATCGGGTACGGGCCGGTGACGCCTTCGCGGAGGGACGCGATGCGCAGGATCCGGTCGCGCTGCAGGAACCACCCGACGATGAGCAGCGGGATGACGACCACGAGCGACGCGATCGTGTAGGTGCCGACGGGGTAGTCGATCGCCATCAGCACGATGACGGACGCCAGGAACGCGAGTGTCAACCACGAGGTCACGGGCGCACCGGGGAGCTTGAAAGACGGTTCCTTCGCGAGTCCCTGCTTCGCCCAGGACCGCAGGCGCATCTGGCAGAGGATGATCGTGCCCCACGCGGTGATGATGCCGAGGCTCGCGATGTTCAGCGCGATCTCGAACGCCTGACTCGGGATGAAGTAGTTGAGGACGACACCGGCGACGGTGAACGCCGCGGTGAGCAGGATGCCGGCGTACGGCACGCCGCCGCGGGTCATCTTCGTGGTCCACTTCGGCGCCGACCCGTTCATGCCCATCGAGTGCAGCGCACGGCCGGTCGAGTAGAGGCCGGCGTTCAGCGACGACAGTGCGGCGGTGAGCACGACGAAGTTCATGATCGAGCCGACGACCGCGCCGACCTGCGGGTTGCCGATCGACGAGAAGAACGTGACGAAGGGGCTCTCGCCCTCCTTGTACGCCGTGTACGGCAGCAGGAGCGACAGCAGCACGACCGAGCCCACGTAGAAGACCGCGATGCGGAAGACGACGGAGTTGATCGCGCGGGGGATGACCTTCTCGGTGTTCTGCGTCTCGCCGGACGCGGTGCCGACGAGCTCGATGGCCGCGTACGCGAAGACGACGCCCTGCACGACGAGCACGGTCGGGAGGAGTCCGTTCGGCAGGAGTCCGCCGTTGTCCGCCCAGATCGAGAAGCCGGTCTGCACCTGCTGGCCGCCGGCCTCGACCGGGAACGCCCAGATGAGCCAGATGAGCGCGATCACGAGGAAGGCGACGAGCGCAGCGACCTTGATGATGGCGAACCAGAACTCGAGCTCGCCGAAGACCTTCACCGCGACCATGTTCGCGGCGAGGACGACGACCAGCGCGATGAGGGCGAGGAGCCACTGCGGAGCGGCGGTGAACGCCGACCAGTACTTCAGGTAGACGGCGACGGCGGTCGTGTCGACGATCGACGTCATCGCCCAGTTGAGGAAGTACATCCAGCCGGCGGCGTAGGCGAACTTCTCGCCGTAGAACTCGCGGGCGTACGAGATGAAGGACCCGGAGGACGGGCGGTGGAGCACGAGCTCGCCGAGTGCGCGCAGGATGAAGAACGCGAACACTCCCGCGATCAGGTACACGACCGCCAGAGCCGGTCCAGCCGTGTGGAGTCGCCCGCCGGCACCGAGGAAGAGGCCGGTCCCGATCGCACCGCCGATCGCGATCATCTGCAGCTGGCGGGGCTTCAGACCGTGCTGGTAGCCCTCCTGCTCGTGCGAGAAGTCGTTCGCGGGCGCGCGGTCCACCCCGGTGTCGTTCTGCGCTGTCATGCGCGCCACGCTACATGCGCGGTGCAACAGGGGCGGCACACAAACCTCCGAGCCGCCTGAACTGTAACGAGACGGTTACGATCGCGACCCGCATGGGTTCGCGCGACACGCCGTGTCCGGGGTACACGGGTGCCGGTTTTCCGGCGGACGTCGATTCGCGACGGGGGACAACGCTCGATAGCGTTGAACGTCCCCTCAGGGGACACCGACGATCAGGACGCGTCCACCGTGCAGCACGGCGGAGGCCGTACGGTCGGCCGGACCGGGGTCGTCCCGAGAACGACCCCCGCGTGCGAGACCGCTCGCCCTGCGCCACCTGCGCGGGCTCGAGCAGCTCGACGAACAGGGTGCCGGACGACCCGTCCGCAACCACACCGTGCCGTCGTGCGCCCCGCGCCGCGGTCACGCGAGGAGACCCGTTGACCACAGCACCACCCCAGGCTCGGGAAGGGCAGGACCTGTCCGTGCCCGGTGACCCGAACGCCCCCGCCGTCCGCGTCCGCGACGTCACGAAGGTCTTCGGGCGACGCCCGGCCGAGGCCGTTCGTCGTCTCGCTACCGGCGCCTCCCGCGACGACGTCCGCGAGTTCGGCTCCGCGGCCGTCATCGACGCGTCGTTCGACGTCCAGCCGGGCGAGATCTTCGTCGTCATGGGCCTGTCCGGCTCCGGCAAGTCGACCCTCATCCGGATGCTGAACGGTCTGCTCGAGCCGACCGCCGGCTCCGTGGAGATCGGCGGCCGCACCGTCACCAAGGCCTCGCCGAAGGAGATCCGCGACATCCGCCGGTCGAGCGTGTCGATGGTCTTCCAGCACTTCGCCCTGCTGCCGCACCGCACGGTGATCGAGAACGTCGCGTACGGCCTCGAGGTCAACGGCGTCGAGAAGTCCGAGCGGCTCCGCAAGGCCCGCGAGGTCATCGACCTCGTCGGGCTCGACGTGTGGGCCGACGCCAAGCCGGACGAGCTCTCCGGCGGCATGCAGCAGCGCGTCGGCATCGCCCGTGCGCTCGCCGCCGAGACCGACGTCCTGCTGATGGACGAGGCGTTCAGCGCCCTCGACCCGCTCATCCGTCGCGAGATGCAGGAGCAGCTCGTCGACCTGCAGCAGCGTCTCGGCAAGACGATCGTGTTCATCACGCACGACCTCAACGAGGCGATGTTCCTCGGCGACCGGATCGCCGTGATGCGCGACGGACGCATCGTGCAGATCGGGTCCCCGGAGGACATCCTCACGGACCCGGCGAACGACTACGTCGCGCAGTTCGTGCAGGACGTCGACCGCGCCCGCGTGCTCACCGCCTCGAGCGTGATGGAGCCCGCCCGCGCCGTCGTCCCGCTCACGGCAGGCCCGCGCGGTGCGCTCCGCGTCATGCGCGACCTGCAGACCGCCGCCGTGTTCGTCACCGGCCGCGGCCGGAAGCTCGAGGGCTGGGTCCGCGACCGGCACGTGATGCGTCAGGTCAAGGCCGGCGACACGAACCTCGACGCGATCGTGAACACCGAGTTCGCCCAGGTGGAACCGGACACGGCGCTCAGCGACCTGTTCGAACTCGCCGTCGAGTCGCCGCTGCCCATCGCGGTCGTCGACGACGAGCAGCGGCTGCTCGGTGTCGTGCCGCGCGTGACGCTCCTCGCCGCCCTCGGCAACGTCCCGACGACGACGAGCCCGATCCAGACGCTCGAACCCGTCACCCGGATCTCGAACGACGACCTCGACGAGACCCTCGCCGCGACCACGGAAGGAGATCACGCGTGATCACCCCCGGCACGAACTCCTTCGGGGCCACTCCGGAAGACAGCTGGCACCTGCCCCTCGGCAGCTGGGTGTCCGCCGTCGTCACCTGGATCACGACGTACCTCTCCGGGTTCTTCGACGTGGTCCGCTACGTCTTCACCTGGATGGACGCGTGGATGGAGTACTTCCTCTCCACCCCGCCGTTCTGGGTCGTCACCCTGGTCCTCGTCGCGCTCGCCTTCGTCCTGAAAGGCTGGAAGCTCGCCCTCGGTTCCGCGATCGGCCTGCTGTTCATCGTCAGCGTCGGGCAGTGGACGAACGCCATGGACACCCTGGCGCTCGTCATCGTCGCCGCCGGACTCGCGGTCGTCTTCAGCATCCCGCTCGGGGTCTGGGCCGCGCGCTCCGACGCCGCCAGCCGGGTGATCCGGCCCGTGCTCGACTTCATGCAGACGACCCCAGCGTTCGTCTACCTGATCCCGGCGCTGCTGCTCTTCCGCGTCGGCGTCGTCCCCGGCATCGTCGCGACGATCGTCTTCGCGATGGCTCCAGGGGTCCGGCTCACCGAGCTCGGCATCCGCGGCGTCCCGAGCGAGGTCGTCGAAGCCGGCGCCGCGTTCGGGTCCAGCCCGTGGCGCATCCTCCGCCAGATCCAGCTGCCCCTCGCGAAGGCCAGCATCATGGCCGGCGTCAACCAGGTCATCATGCTGTCGCTCTCGATGGTCGTCATCGCCGGCATGGTCGGCGCCGGCGGCCTCGGCGAGCAGATCGTCGCATCGCTGAACCGCATCGACGTGGGTCTCGGGGCAGAAGCCGGTCTGTCGGTCGTGGTCCTGGCGATCCTGCTGGACCGCCTGACCGCAGCCCTCGGCGGCGACGCCGGGGGAGCCTCCCGGCCGTGGCGGCGCAAGCAGAAGCCGGCGTCGAACGCCGCGACCCCGCCGACCGCCGCCACGGCGGCGCCCGCCACCGCGAGCACCGCCCCCGACCGCCAGCCCGTCGGCGCCTGAGGAAGGACCACACCATGATGCAGCGGACCAAGCGCACCATCGCAGCAGCGGCCCTCGCCGCGGCCACCGCCGTCGGCCTGAGCGCCTGCATGCCCCCCGGGTACTACGGCGCGACCGGCAACGTCGCGAACGGCGACCAGAAGTCCATGTCGATCGTCGTCTTCAACGGCTGGGACGAGGACACCGCCGCCAGCCAGCTCTGGAAGTACGTCCTGGAGGAGAAGGGCTACGACGTCCAGCTCACGAACGCCGACGTCGCACCCGCCTACCAGGGGCTGTCGTCCGGTGACTACGACGTCGTGCTCGACACCTGGCTGCCGAACACCCACAAGCAGTACATGGAGAAGTACGGCGACCAGCTCACCGACCTCGGCGCCTGGAACGAGCAGGCGTCGCTCGAGCTCGCCGTGCCGGAGTACTCGAAGATCGACTCGATCGAGGACCTCAAGGCGAACGCCTCGGACTTCGGGAACAAGATCATCGGCATCGAGCCGGCCGCCGGTGAGACCGCCGTGGTGCAGGACGAGGTCATCCCGGAGTACGGCCTCGGCTCGATGGACTTCATCACGAGCTCCACGCCGGCGATGCTCGCCGACCTCAAGGCCTCGATCGCGAAGAAGCAGGACGTCGTCGTGACGCTGTGGCGTCCGCACTGGGCGTACGACGCGTTCCCGATCAAGGACCTGAAGGACCCGAAGGGCGCGCTCGGCAAGAACGAGGAGATCCACACCATCGCGAAGAAGGACTTCGCCAGCGACTTCCCGCAGGCGGCGAAGTGGATGCAGGACTTCACGATGGACTCCGACACGCTGTACTCGCTCGAGAACGCGCTGGTCAACAGCGGTGCGAAGGCGAGCGAGTACCCGGCGATCACCGAGAAGTGGGCGTCGGAGCACCAGGACTACGTGGACTCGCTCACGTCGTCGAAGTAGCAGCACGACCCTGACAGGAGGCGCGGTGCCAGCTGGCACCGTGCCTCCTGTCCGTTGGTTGCATGGAGAGATGGACATCCTCCTCCGACTCCTCGTCTCGATCGGGTTCGCCCTGCTCGTGACCGCGGTCGCCGCCCTGGTCCTGCGTCTCGTCTTCCGCGCGCTCGGCCGGCGGGAACGCTGGGCCGCCTCCCTGTCCAGGCGCACGAAGCACCCGACGAGGACACTGCTGCTCGTCACGCTGCTGTGGGCCGCCTTCGCGTCGTCGATCCCCGCGACGTCCTCCTCCGGGTGGCGGGACACCGTCTCCCACGTGTTCCTCGTCGCCACGATCGGCGTCGGCACCTGGCTGGCGTGCGGCCTCGCGATCTTCCTCGAGAGCCTCGGGCTCCACAAGTACCGCGTCGACGTGCCGGACAACCGGGTCGCGCGGCGGATCCGCACGCAGGTCCTCATCCTCCGCCGCCTCACCGTCGCCGTCCTCGTGATCATCGGCGTCGGCGCGATCCTCCTGACGTTCCCCGGGGTCGAAGCCGCCGGCGCCAGCGTCCTCGCCTCCGCCGGGCTCATCTCGGTGATCGCGGGCCTCGCGGCGCAGTCGACGCTCGGCAACGTCTTCGCCGGCATGCAGCTGGCGTTCTCCGGCTCGATCCGGGTCGACGACGTCGTCGTGGTCGAGCAGCAGTGGGGGCGCATCGAGGAGATCACCCTGACGTACGTCGTCGTGCACCTGTGGGACGACCGCCGGTTCGTGCTGCCCTCGACCTACTTCACGTCGACGCCGTTCGAGAACTGGACGAGGACGAACAGCGAACTGCTCGGTGCCGTGGAGTTCGACCTGGACTGGCGGGTGCGACCCGGGGAGATGCGCGTCGAGCTCGACCGGATCCTGTCCCGCACCGAGCTCTGGGACCAGCGCGTGAAGGTGCTGCAGGTCACCGACGCGGTGCAGGGGTACGTGCGGGTCCGGGTGCTCGCGACGTCGCACGACGCCCCGTCCCTGTTCGACCTGCGCTGCTACATCCGCGAGGAGCTCGTCGACTGGATCCAGCGCACCCACCCGGACGCGCTCCCGATCCAGCGCGTGCAGATGGTCGACGAGGTCGCGCCCCGCCGCCGGACCGCGTCGACGGCCTCCGACTCGGCGCTCTTCACCCCCGACGACGACCGCGCAGCGCTCTTCACCGGTCCGATCCAGACCGCGCACATCCCGCGGTCGGAGCAGTAGGCGCGTTCCGCGCAGACGGGAGGCCCGGTGCCAGCTGGCAC
>JASCOI010000008.1 GCA_029959665.1 Microbacteriaceae bacterium PS02333 | reverse complement strand
CCCCGGGGCGGGGTTCCCCCGGGGCCCCGGGGGGGTTAACCGGGGGGGGCCCAAACCCCCCCCCCCCCCCCGATCCCCATGAACACGCCGATCCGCAGCCTCGGCTTGCAAACCGGTGTCGATCATGCAAAGCGTCGTCAGTAGCGTTCGCGTCCGCCGCTCCGGCGCGGACGCGCTACCCCCGAGCACCCTCAGGCTTGGGCTTCGTCAGTGCCGCCACCAATCCCCCGACGATCAGGATCAAGCCAACGATTCCGAGAAGGATTTCTGGAGTGCTGGTGACGTCGTCCGGGAGTCCGTGGTCGTCGAACCAGACTCCCACGACGGCGCCCTCGACATAGGTGATGATGAGGACCGCGACACCGAGAAGGACGGTGATCCAGGACCAAATTCGTTGCATGGCTTCTCCGTTGGTTGCAGCGGTGGCGGGTGTAGGCGTCGAGTCTGCCTCGGTGCAGGCTTGTGTCGAGGTTGTACGAGTCTTTCCAGAACCGTGCGCCCAGATCGAGGTGGCACCACAGCTGCAGCTTCATGTCGTTCGTGTTCGCACGGGACTTGTGGTCAGGGGTCTTGGACAGCACCTCGCTCCAGTGTGCGTCCCACGTCAGTGACCCGGCCCACACTCGACCCCAGCTGGTGGGGAACACCATGAAGCGCGGGTCGTTCTCGCCGGCGTAGGACCACTCCACCTTCTGTACGAGTGCCTTTCCGAACCAGGGATCGGCGACCACGGGGAATGCTTGAGTCCCGCTGAAGTCGACGACCTGAGTGACGGTGGTGCCCGACAGTTCGTAGTGTGTCGGCACCGGAACGCCGTTGGCGTCCACGGCCCATGCTGGCGACATGGCCCCGATGAGTCCGCCCGACGAATCGGTGATGACGATGGAGCCGTCGGTTGCGTTGCGGCTGCCGCGCCAGCAGGAAGGCTCATCGGGTACGAGTAGGTCGACGGAGCCGAAGCGTCGAACAGTAGTGCGAGACGAGGTCGGGAGTCTTTCCCAGTAGTGCGAGACGGGGTCGGGAGTCTTTCCGCGCCCGGTCCCGCAGCAGGAGGCCGTCGCTCCCCGTCGGCGTCTTCGTGGGAGGTCCTGCTGATCGGCTGACGGACGCTGTCGCGCAGGAGCATGCTGGTCCGATGACAGACGAGGACGAAACGATGGGAACGCCGCGTCGGTTCCGAACCCTACGACCAAACCCTCTTCGGGACCTACTCCCGTGGGTGGCCGTCGTAGTGGGCGTCGTCCTGATCGTGCGCGGGGTCATCGACATCTCCCGACACAACAGCCCAGCACAGCTCCTCATCGGCGCCTGCCTCGCAGTGGTCGGGTTGGTCGTCTTCTTCATCAACCGTTGGCAGGCGAAGCGAGGCCTCTGACGTCATCTCATAGGCCGATCGTCTGCCGAGCTGCGCCTTTCGTCCAGATGGATCTCTGCGTGCGCGAGGCGAGTGTCGTCATCGACCACGGCGGGCCCTGCCGTCAGTTGATTGCCAGAGCAGCGTGCGCCCCTCGGGCTTTTCGGATCAAGTTGCTCGGAACGCTTTCAAATACTCTCCGGCCGCAACTCGGATCGCTGATGGGATCTGGTCTGCGTAGGGCTCGTCCCAGCTCGAAGCCAGCCCGAGCAGTTCGTCGAGGTCTGTCAAGTACTCGTCGGCGTAGAAGCGATCTGCAAGCGACCGGAGCAGATACGAGTATTCCCGAACGTTCGCCGCGTCGTGCAGCATCGCTTCCACGAGCATCAACGCCACCTGTTGTCGCTCTTGCACGACGCCAAGACTGGGTATTCCAAACCGTCGCATAGCCGCCGAAGCATACTCACGAACCTCCCACGCCGGCGCACTGTGTCTCAAACCGGCAAGATCGACAACCTCAGGAGCATCGGCCCCAGCTGCGAGCCATTTTGCAGCAGCCTGAGAAAGCGCGGCGCGAGGGTAGCCCTCATCCAATAAATAGGACAGCAGTTCTCGTCGAATAATCAGTATCCATCGATCACTCATTTGTCCGCATCCTTGAATTTATAGTCGTCCACTTCGCCAGTGAAACGATTGACGACGTAGTGGATTTCGATACCATTCACGCGCTGCTGTGGAAAGGGCCTACTCACCGGGACCGCGTCCGGGAGCTCCTCGGCGGCGGTCTTGAACCCAATGAACCCATCCATCGCGACGACGTCCATGCGGTCTCGCCAGCGTTGCGGCCGTTTCGCGAGCGAGGTCTCGGACACTCGCGTGCAGCGGTCGGGCGCTATGTTCAGCAGCCTGGCTTTCCCGATGTCGGTGCGGTTCGGCGCGAGGTCGATGATGCCGAGCTCCCGGGCGGTGGTGACCGCTACCCGGGTGAACGTCTCCGTTGTCACCTCGGTGCCGCGCTGCGCACGATGAATCGGCAGGACGCCGTTCAGCTCTCGGGACCGTCGTCACGCTGGCGCTGCCGTGGGATCCGCAGCGAAGACGACGAAGGCCCCGACCGCCGGAGCAGTCGAGGGCCATCGCCAACTGGCGGGTTCGAGGGAAGCGGGACCACCCCCCGACACCCCGTCGGCTAGTCCGCGGGCTTCTTCACCAGTTTCCGTGCCGATACGGCGATCATCGCCGGGCCGAGCATCATCGGGTACCCAGTCGCCGCGCCGACGCCGAGGAGCGCCCCCGGGTTCAGGGAGCCGGCGTTGTTCGTCGTCCACGTGACGTGTTGGAATACCGCGTACGCAATGATGGCGAGCATGACGATCCCCGCGGTGAGCCCGAGAATCGACCACCGATCAGCTACCAGCACCGCGGCAGCGGCGACCACGCCGATCAGGACCAGCATCAGAGGGTTGATGAAGAACCCTCCGGACGAAGGAGAGGTCGACACTGCCGCGATGACGTAGTACGCGACCAGCCCGAACACCACTCCGAGTGCAACGGACGCGATCCGGCGCCGTGCCGGCCGGCGTACTTCCGTGGTCGGCGGATGGAGATCGGAGATCGCCATGATGCCTCCCTAGATTGGCTGCAGCTTAGACGCTGCAGGCCAGCTTCACCTCGGCGGATTGCGCGGTCACCGACGAACCGATCGAGTTCAGCCCGTGCCACCTGGTGCTTGACGTTCCCTTGCACTTCTTGTCGGTTGCCCAGTACAGAGTTGAGTTCGGCGTGACTGTCACCGTCTCGAAGTCCTGAGCGTTCCACCCGAGAACACCCGGTGTCTCGAGAAGGCCGTTGACGGAGGTGGACCCGGAGCACCCGGCACTCAGGTGGTGCGAGTGGTAGCTCCACGCGTACCCGGACTCCTTGTAGGGCTTCTCCGCGGTGGAGGAGCTCGTGCACGCAGCGCTGATTGCCGTGTGGATCGCGGTGCCATCCGCGTAGTTGACCTGCACGGTCTGTCCCGGCTCGAGGGAGACACCTGCGGGCAGCGGAACCTCTTTGGACGACTTGATGCTGTTCGGCGCGGCACTGGCGACGCGGACGCTCGTCGATGACGGCGACACGTCCAGGCGTGCTCTCAGCGCCGAGATTGCTGCGTGGTCGACGGGCATCGCGGTTGATGTCTAGTCGATCACTCGAATCCCAGTGACACCGGTCGTGTCTGCCTGCGCCGGCGCGGCAGCTCCGATGGTAAGAGCCGCGAGCGTCATTGCCCCACCCAGAGCCGCAACACGAACGTACGAATGCTTACGCATGAATCCCCCTTTGATTCGCGACCTGAACATCGTTGTCCAGGTACCCAAAACGTAGACCCATCGTTCCACATAGCAAAGTCACAGTCGCATAACGCTGGTGGACATCACTGGCTGGTCGTTCGGCTCGCGCAACCCGACGCAGAACTTGTCTGCGGCCGAGTAGGAGCACGCGCGTGGTTCGGCTGCACGAACGGACCGAACTTCGTCGATTTGGCACGCAGAAGGGCGTGACTGGATATTTCCACTCACGCCCTTTTGCTGCGCTGAGGCTAACTACCGACGCCGATCCAACGTACATCTGCGGGCACATCGCACAAGCCATCAGCCCAGTCCACCGAACGGAGCTCGCCAGGTCCGGACGGGTCAACAAAGTCGCCTGTCCATGCCTCGGCGGCGATCGCTGCGGGGCTGTTGTCAGTGAACAGCGCCCGTTCCTGCGGGAGGTCGTAGCGGCGGCCGAGAACCGGACCTCCCGGTCGGTCTCGGTAGAGCACGACGGCAACGTCATCAGTCAGGGCGCGAGCGCCAACCCACTGCATGTCCTTATTCCAGTCGGTGTCCGTCTGGAATAGATGGCGGAGCTGCGCGATGAACGCATCCGTGTACGCACGACGGTCGTGTGCGGTCACGTAGTTCATGGTCACGATGCAAGCACGCTCAGTCGTCGGCGTCGAGTCCGGACTCGCCGGTCGACGGGTTCGTGACCGGCCCGAGCGGCTGGTAGCTGAGCGTCACGGACTCCGCCGTCGCGTTGGCGTCAGTTTTGGACTGCACGGCCGCGCGCTTGCCCGAGTCACCATCGACGGGATTCTGGAACGCCGAGTCCACCCAAGTTGGGCAGTCGTGCGCCTTGCCCTCGTTGTCGCAGTACGCGGTGGCGATGCCCAGGGTCGCCTGGTGCAGGTCGACGCCGTAGTACGTATCGACCTTGCGGTAGTCCATGACGACGTGGAACGGACGGCTGTCGGTGTACTTGCAGTTCTTACCGTTCACGCACTCGAGCTTGTTCGCCCACGCGTCGTCTCACTGGCGCCGGCACGGTGAGCGGGTGCAGACTCGGCAGCACGCCCGTAACGATGCCAACGACGGTTAATCCCGCGGCGACCACGCAGACCCCGAACAGCGTCCCCCTGGTCATCAAATTCCCGCCTCAAACTGGAGCCCGCAGTCTATGCGAGGAATCGTCGACGGGCCGTCCCGTCGCTCGGGCTTCGAGATCGCGCCGTGCCCGGTGCGCGACGCTTCCAGGCCGCGGGTGCCTCGGGCAGCCAGTGCGGCCACCCCACGTGCAATTCGCAAGTACGGCGGTCGCGGACCCTGGACTGGCTCGCGAGCGGGCACAGACACGGCAGGACACCGCTGCGCACCGGTGCCAGTACCTGTGCGCAGCGGGGCGCTCTAGTCCTTGAACGTGTGCACCGTCGGGAAGTCTGCTGCTTTGTGCTGCGACTGGTCGTCGGTGTTGTAGCCCGGCTTGATGAGAGCGTCCGTCGAATCGGTCTTCCACGTCGACCACGTCGTGTAACCCGTCGTGGGCACGGTGTAGTGCACACGAACGGACACCGCGCCACATCCCCCCTTCACATTCAGGGTCTCGCCCAATGCCTTGCTCGTGATCGCCTTGTACCCGTCGTAACCCGTCGGCGTCTGGTAGCAGGTATAGAACGTCGTGAGCGCGCTTGCCGGAGCGGCAGTCATCAGCGCCATTCCTCCCGCGAGTGCAACGCCGACAGCAATCTTGATAGCCTTCGATTTCATATACATCCCCTTTGATTGCGCTGAATGGCAACCTGAGTCAATCTAACCTTCCAGGGGGTTCGCCAGTCGGCATAACAGGGGACAAAATGACCGACCCTCAGTCGTGCTAGCTTGCCTGCATGGGAAGCAGACGAAGCGGTCTCCTCGCAGTAGCCGCGATCGGGATTACGCTCACCGCCATGCTCGCCGGGTGCAGCACCAGCACCCCCGGTGGCGATCGCACTCCGGTGATGGCTTCGTCGCCAGCTCCCGCGGCGAAGATGTCGGCTGATCAGAAGGCTGCTCTGTCCGACAAGAAGGTCACCTACGACGAGTACCTCGCCGGATGGGATCGTTACGTGGCGTGCGAAGCCGCAGCCGGGTACACGGTGACCAAGACCGATGAGACGAACCAGGTCATCATGGGGCAGGTGCCCGACGGCGCCGTGCAGTCCGGGGTGGACGCGAAGTGCTATGACGCCGAGTTCGCGCAGATCGACACGATCTGGCAGGTATCTCGGGAGGACACTTCCCCTCAGGCGAACGCGTTCCGCGAGTGCCTCGAAGCACACCACGTCACGCCGGCGAAGTCCGAGCGAAAGATGATCGAGCAGCTCGAATCCAACGGTATCGATCGCGATGCTTGCCGCGACCGGTACATGCCGTGACTCGGAGCAATAAGCCCGACCGTTCCAAACCGCGCCGACGTTCGTGGACCGTTGCGTACGTCGCCCCGCTCGTCGGTATCTGGTTGACAGCGGCGATGATCGCAGCCGCAGCTATCTACGTCGCGCCGATCGTCCAGTCTCGAGACGTCGAGAAACCCGGCCCCGCTTTCGTTCGCGTTGGCTCACGCGAGGACGCCGAACGCACCAGCGTCAACGTGAAAGTGACGCCGCGGGCCCCGGAGGAAGTTCACGGCTCCGTCGACGGGGTGGTGACCGCGGTGAAGGTCAGCGTCGGTCAAACGGTTGCAACGGGTACACCGATGATGACGGTGAGCGGAGTCACCGTGATCAGCTACGTCGCCGATGCTCCGCTCTACCGCCCCCTAACGCTGGGCGACACCGGCGCAGATGTGGTCCAGATGTCCGCGATGCTCCACCAGCTCGGTTACTTGTCCGCCTCCGCAGCGGCATCTTCGACGTACGGAGCGCCGCAGGCAGCTGCTGTGAAGCTCCTCCAGAAGGCCGCCGGCGCTACTATCGACGGTACTTTCACGTTAGCGCTCGTCGCGTGGGTCCCGTCCGCAAGCACCACGGTGAGCGAGATCCGCGCCGTCGTGGGTTCATCGGTCGCTGACGGAGCCACGCTGGTCACCACATCGGCAGAAGGAGACGCCGTGGCGGTGACGACCGCCGACGACCAGGCGGTGACCCCGACGTTCAGCGCCGGTCCGCTCGAGTTCAACGCCGGGACCCACCACAGCACCGTGAAGAGCCTCGACATGACAGGTGATGAAGTAACTGCTCTCACCGCCGAGCTGCGGGCGGCCGCCGATGCCAACGAGATCTCGTCGCAAACTCAGGACGACGGCACTGTCTTCAACGGCGTGATCGCATCCCTCGCAGAGCCCCGCCGCGTCGGCGTTGTGCCGTCGACCGCGTTGTACGCCACTCCTAACGGCGCGTTCTGCGTGTTCGAGCAGAAGGGGAGAACGGTTCGCGCGACCAAGGTCGACGATCCCGGGACTGTCGACGGTGAACTCGGTAGCACAGCAGTCTCAGCCGCCCTCGCCGGCAAGGATGTCGCGAGGCACCCCGATGCACTCACGTCCGCGGAGCGATCGAAATGCACGTGACGGTCGCCGACGGGTCACTGCGTTTCGGTGAGCGGAGCGTCTTCCAGGGCGTCCAGGCACGATTCGATTCCGGCATGATATCTGCAGTGGTAGGCCCTTCGGGGTCCGGCAAGTCAAGCCTTCTCGCGTGCATTGCCGGGGAGATGGCCTTGTCGACCGGCATGATCGAGGTCTCCGGTGTCAACGGTACGGAACCCCCGGACCCATCCGATGTGGTGTGGGTCCCTCAGGGTTCGAACGCATTGGGGCCGCGGTCAGCGATGGACAACGTCATGATCGGCCCGCTCGCCGAGGGCGCCTCGCCTGACCTCGCAGCGGACCTCGCGAACGACGCGCTGCATCGTGTCGGCCTGTCGTCCGTCGCCCATCAGCGAGCACGGACCTTATCCGGCGGTGAACTGCAACGGTTGGCATTCGCACGGGCACTCTCGACGAGCCGCCCGATTATCCTCGCCGATGAGCCCTCCGCGAGCCTCGACGCGAAGAACACCCACGCGCTCGCCGACCTCCTCGCGGAACTCCGTCCTGCAGGAATCGTCATCGTTGCCACCCACGACCCGATTCTGATCGACAGCGCCAGCCGCGTACTCGACCTGAGACACCCATGAGCTTGCGCCGCGATTCCTGGACCTTCAGCGCGCTCACCCGCGAAGCATGGAAGACGTTGATCGACGCCCGCTCGATCTTCTACGTCTTGCCCCTCTTCGCAGTGCTGACCGGCATCACCGGCGGCACCTTCGCACTGCACGACTCAGCCGACCTCGATCACCAACTCGTCGTCGCCGACCGCGCCGGCGCCAATATCCTCACCGTCCGGGCAGCGAACCAACGCGACAAAGTACAGATCAGCAGGCGTTCCTGCGAGGCTCTCGCGGCTTCCCCCGACATTGACGCAGCAGGACTCGCTCTGCCCTTGCGCGATGCGTACGTCCCGCAGCTTGGTAAGACGGTGCCCGTTATCGGTGCGAGTGCTTCCCTGCTCCCGCAGCTGCAGTCCGCGGACGCAGTCGTCGGATCCGCGCTCACGAAGTCGAGAGCACCCGGTCGCCTCACGGTCCCCGGAACCGGAGACGGCATGGAGAGCGTTCGAGGCACCCCGCAGCCGGACGCAATCGGAACGAACTCCGCAATCGCCGTCCCCCTGGGCGTTCGCACCCGGTCCGCGTCGACTTGTTTCATCGTCGTGAATCCCTTAGGAAACGCGGCTCGCGCGGCGACAGTCGTGGTCGCGGAGCTCGACGTCGTCGGCGGCCCGATAATCGCTCAGCCAGCCAGCGTTCCGACGTTCGACCCAGTGAGGGTCTTCACCGCGCGGCTCGACCAGTTCCTGCCACTGGTGCTCGGCGCCATAGGCGGACTCATCTCCGCAGCATTGATCGCAACCCAGGGTTCGACTTGGGCAGCCTACCGACTCAGCGGCACCTCCCGACGGTCACTCAGCGCCATCTTCACGCTTCTCTGCGCGATTCCTGGGGGTCTCTACTCACTCGCCGGAGTCGCGTTCACAGCGATCGGAATGATGGCGATCCACTCCCCCGGCGCCGTCGCCCTCGAGATCCTCGCTGGCGGATGCGCCTGGACCTTCCTCGGTGCCGCAGCTTCCCTCTTCGTCGTCGCACGCCAGCCAACAAATCTCGCCAAGGATCGATGACCCTGGTCTCCGACGGCCAAGTGAGCGCAACTCAGCGGAGCGTTTCGGTGACCTCACGCCTCGCGGGGAGCTTTTGCTGTGCCGGACGTCCCGCCCGGCGAGCAATCCGATGCAACGGTATCAACGAGCGGGTTGCCTGCGAGCGCCACGCGGCACGCTCCTTGCCGTCATCGATCCGTCTGCCCAGAACATCGACGCGGTGGTCGAAGCCGCAGGCTCCACGAGGGCGGTCCGACGAGGACCATCCAAATCCGTGGCCGTTGCATTCGCAGGACGAGTCAAGCCGCGAGTATCGGTGTTGTCCCTGGGCCTGCCAACATTGAGTCAGACCCAGCACCAAGAAGTCCAGCTGCATACGCGAGCATCGCAAGACCTTCCATGACTGAAGACGCGGCGCGGCAACGGGCGGGCGAAGCTCCGCGCATGACAGCCACCGCAGCGAGAACCAACAGCTCCGGCGCGACGAGATCCACCACGACCGCAACGAGCAGCCCCGGCGCGCCGACCGGCACCCGCCGAGCGCATGGCGACGAAGAGTGCTGGTGACGAGCCGAAGAACCTGTCCGATACGGATTCCGCCCGAGCGTCCGAGTCTCAGATACGCTCGTAACTATGAGCGCTTCTCTCGATGGCAGGGACACGGGGAACCCCGCCGCGGCACCGTCCTGGGTTCCCCTGCTTCGCGTTCCACGAGGGTGGACACTCGACCTTCGAGAAGCTGACGATCGACTGACGATCTCAGCGGCCTCAGAGCTTGCACGTTGCACCATCATCCTCGACCTCCTGACCCGCGAGACCGTGGTTTCGGTGAACGGCGAGCTCGCTGAGCGGGACACTGTCGCCCGGTTCGTGGGTCAACTCGTTCAGCGACGACAGGAGCGCGATCGACAGGATCCGCTCTTCCTGGCGCAAGGGATACCACCAACTGATCCAGCCGATGTCTCGACGTGGACGTCGATGCAGCTGATGGCGGCCATCACCGGCGGCCGTTGGAGCCTGTCACCCCTCTTCGGCGGCAGTCCTGCTCTGGACCGAGAGGTGAACGGCGCATTCCTGACGACAGTGTGGGGACTCTAGTGCGACGTCCGCTTCGGCCACAATTCCGCGTCAAGTCCGGCTTCGAGGCGCGCGATTGTCGCCAAATCCGGCCACGCTTTTCCCGCCAGCACCGTCAACAGAGTGACGTTGCCCATACCGACTTCCGCGGCGACAGCGCGAATACTTCGACCGTTCATCGCGTCGCGGAGGTTCAGGACGAACTGCCGAGCAACCTCAGCGAGCGGGTCAGCCGCAGGCACATCCGGCCATGGGGCGCCGGCCAACTCCACTGGCAGCTGCCTCGTCGGACGTCCCATGAGGCAAGCGTATTCGGCTTCAGCGCCCGCGCACGCCACCACCGGCGTGGGGACTATCCGGAACCGACCGGGAGGGCGCGATGACCAGCACATCCCGTCCATATCGACCCCAGCTCCCCGCCGACGACTGGGCGAACATCGCGCCCTACGTTCATGACGTCGTCACCCGCGCCGAACCGCTCGTTGCCTATTCGGCGAAGGAGCTCTACCCGGCGGTGACGCAGCTGGTGCACTTCGCGTACTCCTCGTTCGCGCCGCTGGAGGACGACGTCGTGTTCGACCCGCTCCACATCGGCCGATTCGTCAACCACCACCTCGCCTCGTACAACCGGGCAAGCCGGAACACCATCCGTGCCCGCCTCCGCCGCGTCTCCGAAGCGCTCCTCGGCGACGAAGCCGTCGGGAAGTTCAAAGCCCTCGGGAAGGCGGAAGCGTCCCGGCCGTACACGTCCGCTGAACTCGCGGTCCTCGCAGCGTGGGCGTGGCAGCAGAAGACGATGGAGCGGCGAACGTCCGCGGGCGCACTACTCGCGCTTGGGCTTGGAGCGGGACTCACCGGAGCGGAAATCATCGCCGCGCGTGGTGCCGATGTCAGCAAAGGAGGCGGGCAGATCACAGTCGGGGGCAGCGCAGCTCGCGTGGTCCCGGTGCTGGCGGAGTGGGTCGGCCGCGTGCAAGCGCGGCGCGAGGTGCTGCATGGCGATGGGTGGATGTTCCGAGCCGACCAACGCGGCGGGAACATCAACCTCATCACCGACTTCGTCTCCCGCGGCCGCCCCAGCGTGCAGCTGCAAGCGCGTCGCATGCGGGCGACCTGGCTCGCGCAGCATCTCGAGGCCGGGACGCCGCTGAAACGACTGCTGCGCATAGCCGGCCTGCAATCGGCGGAGGCGCTCGACCGTGTGCTGCCGTTCGTCGATGGATGAGGCGCAAGGTTGCGACGTGAGTCGTCCGCGGAGTCGGAGACTCTCGTTCCTGTGCCTTATGCGGCACTAACGTGGCCAATGGCAACGGGTCAGACGAGTCCGACGCGCGCGAATCAGCGTTCGACAATAAGCCTCCGCCGCGGGCTCACGGTGGCCAGCCGCGCCGCGCCATCACGCCATGCAACCGCTCCAGTTGCGGGACCCTTCAACTCGTCGGATGAGCTGACCGCTAGGCGCGAACGCACATCGACGACAACATTTCCCGCGAGACGGTCGTGCAATGTTCGACCCGTCCGAATGAGGACGATCACGTCAGCGCCGGCGCCAAACACCGCGGCGACCATTGCGCCGATCCCGACCACCGCTCCGAAGCGACGGCAGATGCCACTCACCTACTGTCGGATGCCGATGTGCGCAGCCTGCCAGGGCACGTTCCTCAGCACGTTGCGGAGCACCGTGCTGGCAGCCCCGACCCGTCGGCCCGTCAGGTCCTGGACCTTGAACCCGGTCGCACGTTTTCCCGACCCGGGTGAGGCAGTCGTCGACAGTCCTGACGACGATCGCGGGCACGATCGTGACGACTCCGTCCCGGATCGCCGCGACGCTCTGCCCGCCCGCCATTGCGTCGGGCCGCGGACGGATCGCGAGCAGCGACGTGGACGCCGCTCGCAACGCCGGCAACGGCCTGGGTGATGACGACCGATGGCATCCGTCGGCCCAGCGCAGTCCGCTCACGCATCACCCCTGCTGACCAGTACGACTGCGACAAAGTTGCTCGGTCGACTCTCGGACTCCTCGACAAACCCATCAAGCCAATTCACCTCTTGCTCTGCGGCCCAGTCCCATTGTGGTCTTGGCGGCCATAGGTCCCTCGCAGCCGGCGCCGCGCCCGAATCGTCATCCGAGCGAATGATCTCCTTCGAACAGACATGTGGCCTCCCGAACGGCAAGGTCGCGCAACATTGCGCGCCTCCGGCACAGGCAACCATGCCCGCCCGCCTGAATGCAACCTCAGGTACAGATGGCTGAAACTCGATAGCGTCAGTGTCGTATCTTCCATCGAACTAAGGGGAACTCAATGAAGATCAATCGGATTGCTATCGCAACTGTCACCGCTGCGATGATCGCCGGGAGCATCGCTGTGGCATCGTCAGCCAGTGCAGAGCCCACCAAGCAGCTCGGAGCACACAATTGTGGCTCTCAAAAGGTGGGCATCCAGGCCCAGGTGTCGTCTCTTCCAGGAGATGAAGCTCAGTTCTTCGTGACCCCGGTCGGCAAGAGCCGGGTTTACTACGGATTCTCGAACGGCAGCTTCTCGTACCAGACGCACGTGTTCAACACCACAAACGTCAGTTCTTCGGGTTACATGGCCGACAAGATCGGTAGCGGACTCGCATTCTGCTCGTAAGCGTAAAACATCGAACGCCCCCGTCAGCGCCTGACGGGGGCGTTCGATGTTTTTACGCTCAGAGGTCGGGCTGTGGGCATACCTTCTCGAGCGCGCTGAGCCTGCTTGCGGGCAGATCACTGAGTTCCTTGTACGGAAGGTAGGGGTCCTCAAGGTAGGTCGATTCAAAGTCTTTCCAGGAGGGCATGTCGCGAAGCGACTCCCCGTGACGGATCAGACAGTTTCGCTCCTTCGCCGTCTCACGGTACAGGTACGCCAGCTGATCTGTCGTGACTCCTTCAAGCGATGGGAAGCCTGCTGACCGCTCGCAACGAGCCAAAGCATCCTGCGCAGCAGCTTGCGACCGCGCACCCGACATCTCCACTCCGCCGCTGGCATCGAAGGTGGCATCGATCCCCTCCTCGTGCAAACACCGTGTCACCGCCCGCTCCCCTTGGGTGCGGTCAAATGGCGTGTACGAGGATGTCGGGCCATCGGATATCTCGGAGCGTTCTCGGTTCGCCTCGCCGGCGGCGGGGCCAGCGCATCCGACGAGCAGGCCAGAGAGTGCGACCAAGGCGCCAGCGCCGAGCGCGAGCCTGTTCACTCCGATTTCCCGCGATCGTCCGTCCCTTTGAAGACTTCCGGGTAATCGGAAAGGAATGACCAACGTGAGTATGGCCAGGTGATCACGACGGCGCGTCCGACCACATCAGACATCGGCACGAACCCCCGCGTCGGTGAATCAAGATGGAAGCGCGAATCGGCCGATTCGTTCCGATGATCACCCATGACCCACAGGTTGCCCTTTGGGACGGTCACGTCGAATTGTTCTTCCGAAGCGACTTTCTCGCCGCCGCCGACATACACGTACGGCTCAGAGAGCGGTACCCCGTTCACGCTGAGTTGCCCGAGCGCGTTACAGCATTTTACTCGATCACCAGGCAATCCGATAACTCGCTTCACCAAGTGGTCATTCTCGTCTGTCCCTCCGAGGCCCACCATATTTTTGACCCAGTTCACGGCGACAGCTAGGGGGGAATCCGGCTGAGGGACATGCGCATCCCCGGCCGTCAGCCACCCGCCCGGATCTTTGAACACGATCACGTCACCGTGCTTCAGCGGCACGACTGCGGGAGTCAGTTCGTTGACAACTATTCTATCATTGATCTGCAGAGTATTTTCCATCGAGCCGGAAGGGATGTAGAACGACCGGATGACGAAATTCTTGACCAGGAACGAAATCAGTAGAGCGGCCACGAAAATGATTGCAAGGTCGCGAAGAAATCGCCAGACCGAGCGATTTGCACTTGCACGTTTTGGGGCTGAATCGGTCTCACTGGTCAAGGTCAGCCTTCCTGGCTTTGGGAGCGTCGATCCACATGCTAGCGGCCTCGCGAGTACTACTCGGCAGCTCAGCGGCCCAACGCAGGTCGACCTGAAAGGGCCTACAGAAACGCTCGACCTCAAAACAATCGGGCCAGGCCGGAAGCCACGGCCGGTCCGCAACTCCCCGACAATGGGCGCTCCGGAGGACGATACTCCAAACAGTCCCCCTCGCGTCGGCTCGCCGCAGCAATGAGAGTCTCTGGATCGGCCCGACGCCGCGCGGCACCGACGGCGGTCACTGAACACACTGCCTTCGCCCTCAACGAATAGGGCGGCTGTCGGTCCTCGTCCGAGTTCAGTGCAGGTACCCGCGGACGGCAAGGGCTACGGCACTCTGCTCGCTGAGTTTGCGAGTCGCTCCAGCACGAAGGCGGAGGCACCGCACATGGACGGATACCCCGCCGGCCCCGGGTTTGAGGAGGCGGCGTTCGACGGGTGCGTCAACCTGCGGCTCGCGGAGCACTAGTCTCCTCCTCTGGCTCAAGTCGGCGCGGCCGACTCGTCCGCGCGCTCCGCGCTGGACTCCTGTGGCGTCATGGGAGGTTCGACCGCTTGTTTCGACCCTTACACGCCATGGCTGTTCAGGGAGCACAGCGATCCATCCTCAATGCGGGCCTGGACCGAGGTGGCTCCCCGACATAGCATCGGGGTGGGTTGGGGGCGCGGGGGCGTCGGCATCGTGATGTCGTTGTTCAAGATTCTCCGGGTTCCGGCTCGACCGATAACCACAGAACAGGGAGATCACCAACATGCCTACTGCCGAACTGACCCGCGCCTGGGTTGACTCCGACTACCGATCCGGTCTGACGGAGGACCAGCTGGCGTCGATGCCCGCGAATCCCGCCGGGGAGCTGTTGAACGACCTCGAGGTCGCAGACCCGGAGTTGCCGGGCGTCTACAACTCGTGGGTGCCTTGCTTCTTCAGCCTGGAGAAGACCGACTCCTGCTGCGCGTACTGAGTCGCAGCACCACACCAAACGAGCGCAGGGCGGACGCGTCAGGGTCCGCCCTGCGCTCCAGGGGGTCATCAAGATGAGCACCATCGACGACGAAACACTCACCCGGCTCTCGCTGCCGTCGCCCTTGCTGCTTCGCTGGGCGATGCCAGAGTTGGCGGAAGCAAGCCGGGAGCTTCAGCGACGACTTGACCAGATGCCACTCGGGCCGGCTGCTCGACGCCTCGCAGAGCTCGCAGTAGCGCAGATACCCGGTCGCGTACTCATCAGACTCCTCTACAGGCCCCTAATCCTCGAACTGAACGTCATGCGCGAACGAGGCCTGCTGCGAGGAAAAACGCCAACTGATCGATTCGACTTCTTCACCGATCAACTCCGCTTCGAGCCGTTCCGCGAAGCGCTTTGGTCGAAGTACCCAGTCGCGCGGACGGAGCTGGTCCGATGCCTCACCCGGTGGAATGATAACGTCGCTGAACTGATCTCGGCGTTCGATGAAGATCAGCCGGTCCTGCGCGACCTGGTGCTGGCCACCGACCTATTGCCGGAGGTGCTTACCCTCGCAGCTGGTGACAGCCACCGGGGCGGTAAGACCGTGGCGGTCATCGGCCTGAAGGACGGCGAACGCCTCATCTACAAGCCTCGTCCCGGGTCACCCGAAGTACTCTTCTCCGAGACGGTCGGGTGGGCGAATCGATCCGGATTCACGCCGCCGATGCCCGCGACATTGGCGCTCGACCGTGGCGAACACAGCTGGGTGAGAGCCACGGATCAGGCGGAAGCTGTTTCGGAGCGACACCTGCGCGCGTTTTACCAGCGCGCCGGTGGCCTGATCGCACTCTCTTACGTCCTCTCGTTGACGGACGTCCACAGGGAGAACCTCATCGCTGCGGAATCCGAGCCAACGATCATTGACTTGGAGACAATGATGCATACTTCGTTGCGAGCGGAGGAAGGCAACGCCGACCCGGAACAGATCGTACGTGCGCTCACAACGGCGAGCGTACTCATCACCGGGCTACTGCCAAGCCCTCGCCTGCACCAGGTCGACGGCGAACTCCACGTGAGTGATGTCAGCGGACTCTCTGGCGACGCGCTGCAGACAACGGCACTCGGAGAGCCCTGGTTCGACGGTATCGGCACTGATGCGATGCGTGTGTCCGTGCGGAAGTCAGACCTCGGCGCTGCACAAAACGTCCCCCATCGTGCTGGAGTTGCGCAGAGCGCGGTCACGTTCGAGCAAGACATTCTCGACGGCTTTGAACGCATGTACACGACCGTCCAACAGCGACGCGACGAGCTGATCGCTGCCGACGGTCCGCTCTCAGCTGCCCGAACCACACCCGTGCGTCACATCACCGGCGCGAGCGAGATGTTCGCTCGCATGTTGTGGAACAGCTACCATCCGGATTTCCTCCGAGTCCCCGGCGCGCGGGCGACATATCTGCGACGCGTCCTCACCCGCCACGAAAACCTGACGAACGGCCACGCGCTCGCAGTCAGCGAACACCGACAACTTGTCGCCGGCGATATCCCCATCTTCCACGCCGCCGGTAACGGACTCGCACTCATCGGCGGGGACGGAACCGTCGTTCCGGACGTGCTGCGATCGAGCCCGGTAGACGCTCTCAAACACCGTCTCGGCACGCTCTCGGACCAGGACTACGACTATCAACGTTCCGTCATCAAGGGATCGCTTCGTTCGGTGGTGCATCATCGACACGGGCCATGGCCAGCAGACACCCCCCACGCGACTGCGGAGGAACCAGAAGACCATCCGGGACACTGGGCTGCGTCGGAATCGGGGAAAATCGGCCGATACCTCCTCGGAACTGCCGCCTGGGTCGATGGCCAACCGCACTGGCTGAACTACGAGCTTCAAGGCGGCGCCTACTGGACACCCCGCCCGGCCGGAGACGATCTCTATGCGGGCAGAGCTGGAATCGGTATCTTTCTCGCCCGACTCGGCCAGGCTGTCGACGAAGACCAGTTCATCGCTCCTGCCGCCCGGATCCTCGATGGCTACCTCACCCGATCGCGCGACGGCACCGGCCATGCCTCCACCGCACTCGGCTTCGCAAGCGCTCCCGACGGTGCAATCGCATTGGCGACGACCATGGCAGATCTGACCGGCGACAGCGAACCGCTCGAAACCCTTCTGGAACGACATTTCGATACGTATCACCGAGCCATCGAGGTGGATGATGTTTACGACGTAATCGGAGGCACCGCCGGCACGTTGTTGACGTTGCTGTCCACGACGTTGGTTGTCCCGCCGAGTCGGCAGTTGCTAGCCGTACTCGAGCATGGGTGCGAACTCCTCAGTTCCTCCGTGCACCGGTCTGAAAACGTCATGTCCTGGCCGTCCGCCATTCCCTCGGGCGCACCAGTGTCCGGCTTCTCGCACGGAACCGCTGGCATCGCGCTTGCGCTCGCGAAAACCGCAGAACTCGTCGGCGCCACCCGGTTCGATGGGGTGGTGGAGTCTGCACTTCGTTCGGAATCAGCAAGATTCGATTCCCACAAGCTCGGCTGGCCAGACGCGCGCCCCGGAGACGACCGGCCAATGTTCGCTTGGTGCCACGGCACCCCAGGCGTCGCACTTGCGCGAGCGTCGATGCCGAGCCGGTTCCGTACCGCTGCTGAGGAAGACCTCCGGAAAGCCTCGGCACTGCTGGAACGAACGTACAACGTCGATCACCTGTCCACGTCCATCGACGATCTTTCCCTTTGCCACGGTCTGCTCGGTAACCTCATGATCATCGACACCATCAAGGCTACGAACGCGGGAGCGATTCCCGAGCGCGTCCGGGACTACCTGGATCGCTCGGTTCGCCTCGCCGTGCAGCAACACGGATGGGCGTGCGGAGCTCCCTCCGGTCTGCGAACCGTTGATCTCTTCACCGGTGTCGCCGGTGTCGGTCTGGGTTTGCTCGCACTGTCGCGACCAGGAGCCGTGCCGAACGTCCTCGCCGGGGAGTTCTCAGCTTCGTCGACCGCCGCAGCACAGCGCCTACAGGAATCAGCCCGCCGGTGAGCAGCGTGCTCCAGGCGGTCCACCTCGGTAAACGAATCGGTCGGAAGACGGTGTTCCATGACGTTGACATCGAGATTGACTCCGGCACACTGATCCGCATCTCCGGGGGGAATGGCTCCGGGAAGTCGACACTCCTCAGAGTCCTTGCGGGTGCGGCTGCCCCAACCATCGGGCACGTCCGATCTACAACCACGTCCAAAGCTTTGGTACCCGAACGATTCGTCGGGCCCGAAGGATTCACACCTCCGGACTACCTGAAGCACATGGGCCGTGTCCGCGGCCTCGATCTGGCATCCACGATTCGACAGATCGACGAGCTCGTCGAAGTTCTCGGTCTTCGAGCATATGAGCGGACCCGTCTCGGGGATCTATCGAAAGGGAACGCCCAGAAGGTCGCCGTGGCGCAGGCGTTTCTGACCCCACCGGCGGGGTTACTCTTCCTCGACGAACCAAACACCGGGCTGGACGATCGAGCCGCAACAACCCTGAATCGGCTCGTGCAGGAGGCTCTGGACCGAGGCTGCGCGGTGGTGTTGTGCGAACACGAACTGTCTCGGACGCTGCAGCCGAAGGAGACATACCGGCTGGAGCAGGCGACGCTGCGCCTGGTCGAGGATCGCAGCTCGCAGGACGGCTTCGCGACGATATCCGTCAGCCGACAGAGGTCGTCAGCACACCGTCGGGTGGACGTAAACGGGTTTGGAGTGATCGAATCCGTCGCCGACGAGCCCATTGTGATGCGAGTGAGCCGTGCCGACGTTGACAAAGCCCTGCAAGCGGTGCTGACGTCTGGATGGTCAGTCCTTGAGGTTCGGGCAGATGACCCTCAACCACGCGAGGTGTCCACGTGACGGCGCTGATTCGATACGTATTCGCCCGCAGCCTGACATCACAGCGCTGGGTACCTCCCCTCGTGAGTTTCGCTCTTGTCTCAGCAGCTACCTTCACCGCCGGCGGCGATGCCGCCGGCACCGGCGCGATCCCTGCGCTATTCCTAGTCCCCGTCGTCGCGTGGATGACTGTCGTCGCGATACACAACGACGACGTAAGCCAGCAGACGGTGCTGGCTGTGAGCGTCGGCAGCGTCGTGAGGGCGCGAATCGCAACACTCGTCGCGGCTGCGATACCGGGATTCGTTCTCGGCACCCTCACCACGGCGGCCTCCGTCATCGTCGATCCAGAACACGGAGGCGCCATGGGTGCAGGGATGATCCTTCTCGCCCTGGAAGTCACTGTCGTCGCAGCAGTCGCCTCGGGCGTGGCGCTGGGGCAGATCTGTGCACGGCCAATCATTCGGCGAATCGGGTTCTCTTGGCTGTTCGGCGTGCTCGCGTGCGTAGGGCTTCTCGCCGTTCCCGTATCGCCGTTCAACCGCACATTGGCAGCGCTCTCGTCTCCCAGGGACACGACCCCGACGACGGTGGTCGCATACGCAGCCGTCGAACTGGCCGTGGCCGTCGCAGCCTTGGGCCTCACCGTGCGCGCTTACCGACGCACGGCTCCTTGACCGAGTCAAGGCCCTTGGGACCAAACGTTCACCTCGCGCGGCACCCGCTCTAAGCCGTCGCAGCGCCCGGAGCAGTCTCGTCCTTCCGGCCGATGGTGCGTGACTCGACGCGGCACGGAACCCGCCACAATGACCGCACTGGCCTCGGCGTTACGTTCTGCGCATCACATGGAATGCGCGCCCTCATCGCGTCCGCGATGAGGGAAGTCCGCGCCGGCGACGACCGATCCCGTGTAGCAGCACTTGCCAGTCTGCTCGCGCTGTTCGTCGGGCTCATCTCCGTCGTCGGCGCAGCTGTTGCTGCCGTGGTCGCATTCGCGGTCATCCTGGGACCGATGATCGGATTCCTCGGCGTCGGCTTCGGGTGACAGTGCGGTGAGGCAGAGCGAACCGCTCGCTGATCACGATCAGATTGAATCGGTTCCTGGCAAGCCGGCCACGCGGTCGACACACGGGATACGGTGCAGAAACGATCCCTGATCTGGCATTTCTCGCTCAAGATCCGGCTGGTCGGACCCTCCGCGCATACAACGGTCGTGCAAGACGACACCCGGACCCCTGAGTCAGCCCCTTCCATTCCCTCGACGCGCGTAGCACAATCTGCTCAAAGTAACGAGCATGACGCGCCCGTGATGTGGGAGGGTCTGATGCGACATCGCCCCGTCCGCGTGCTGCCCGCGGACTGGGAGCAGGTCCGCGAATTCGTTCTGCACGCGGTCATGGCCTATCGGCCCGCGACCGAGCGGCTCGCGCTCGAGCTGGCGTCGACGGTCGCGCTCTACGTGCTGTGGGCGACGAAGGAGAAGTTCGCGCCGCTGGACAAGGACGACTTGTTCTACCCCGGGCTGATGAACCAGTTCATCCGCAGCCGCACGAACTCGGCTGGCTCCCATCAGACGCTGCATTCCCGGCTCTTCCGCCTCGCGGAGGCCGTCTCCGGAACGGAGCACCGCCCCAGCAGGTACATCAACGGCGGCCGGTACACCAAGCTCGTCGATCCGTACACACCCCGGGAGCTCGCGGAGCTGGAGAACTGGGCACGGACGCAGGACCGACCGGCGAAGCGTCGCCATGCACACATAGTTCTCGGCCTCATGGGTGGTGCGGGCCTGTGGACCGGCGAGGCGCTCAGCATCCGTGGTGAGGACCTCGCTCGCACCGACTCTGGGTGGACGGTGCACGTGACCAAGGGTGAGAATCAGCGAGCCGTGCCGGTGCGCGACGACTGGTCGTACTACCTCGACGAGTACGCCGACACCTACGTGGCTGGGGAGTACGTGCTCTTCCCGAACGGGACCGAAGGGGGCATCAGCAACGGCGTCGGCGGCGCTCCTCTCGCCGACGACCGCTACATGTGCCCGTCCACGCCGACCGAGCTCATGGAGGCCGGCAAGGACTACGACGAAGGCACCATCACCGAAGAGCAGCTGTGGGACCGGCTCCACAAGCGCGAGGACTATGAACTGCATCGGCACGACGGCGCCAAAGACGGCTCGAAGATGCGCTTCTCCTGCCCGGCACTCGGCCCGTCGCCGACGGTGGACTGCCCGTTGCGGAAGCTGCACGCTGCCGCGAAGCCGTCAGAAGAGGCTGACCGGCCGCAGATTCACAAGCGGGACATGCCGGAGCGTGTCGCTGAGTACAAGGTCTGCTGTCAGAACACCATCACGGTGAAGTCCAGCGACAACGTCAAGAACCGGCAAAAGCTCCGCTGGCAGAGCAAGAAGTGGTTCAGGACGTACCGCGTCGACCGGAACAGCATGGAGAGCCTGAACGACATCGTCAAGGACGACATCCAGCTCGACAAGTCCTCGAACCGTCCGATGCGCGGCATGGCTGCGCAGCAGTTCGCGTTCGCGCTCCTCATGGTCGCCACGAACATGAAACGCATCAACGAGTTCGAGCACCAGCTGCACATCCTCGACAAGCGCACCCGCGAAGGCCGTCCGCCGAGAAAGCGGAAGCAGAAACACGAGCTCCTCGAACGCAGGCGCGACCGCCTCGGCCGCTCCAACTACCAGCGCAACCCCGACCCGGTCAAACTCGTCCCGATGCCGCGGACGTAAGCCGACACGGCAAACGCGAATTCAACAAACACCTCCAGCACCCCGGACGCTGCAACGCGCCCGAAAACGCTCCACGATCCTTCGAGGTGCTTCGGTGCGCCCGAAAACAGCAGACGCGACACCTTGTGAGCGTCAGGACGCGCGACGAGGCAACAGATCCGGCCAAGGAGCGCACCCGAGACACGAAAAACCCCCGGCCGAAGCCGGGGGTTTTTCTTTGGGGCTGAGTTTCGCAAACCGTTGAGGTCAGAAACACAAACGGCCCCGTGGCGGGCTCTTTGCGTATCCGCTACTCGCCATATAGCCGCTGGTACGCCTCGACGGCCTCAACCTGGATTCCCCCCGCTGGCTGTCGGCATTCCCCCTGGTCCAGAAACCCCTGGTCAGTCGGGTCGTCAGGTCGGTCAACTGTGACCGTTCGTCCCGGACGGTGCTGCCAGCGAGAGCGGCTGGCGGTTCGGTGGTCCCGCAGATGGTGGGCGTTGACCCCCTCACCGGGGGAAACCAAGCGGTCAGATCGTGAGTCGGGGCCCTATCAGGTCCCCCAGTTGGCGAGCTGGTGCCGCTCGTTTCGATACGCCCTGCCTTCGCGCTTCGCGACACCCGTCCTAATCGGAGCTGTCCGAGGCTCGTGGAAGACTCGGGCTCATGGATGATTTCTTGGCTTCGAACGCCGCGGATCTCGCGACGCAACTTGCCGCGAGTGCGGCGCGGAACACTGCGACCATGATCGCGGACAGAGTTGGGGCGCTCAAAGCGTCGAGGAGCGACGCGGACCGGGTCGCTGCGTTGGAGCAGATCGTCTCAGACCTCATCGAGGATAAGAACGAGCTCACGCGGATCGCGCAGGCGTATCAGCATGAGTTGGTCGCCCAGCAGTTGACCCCCGGGGATGTGCGTTACATCACCGATACTGTCGTGCCCCTTCTCACGACTTTGGCTGAGGCGACTGATGATCCGTCAGAGGCTGCTAAGCAGAAGAAGCAGATCGAGACCTTCGCCCCGTTGCTCTCGGTCGAGACGGTGAACGTCCTACAGCTGCTCGGCTTCAACTTCCGGCAAGGTGTCGGTGCGCCGCTGACTCAGCGCGTGAAGGATTTGATCGAAGGCGCTACGGATACGAACACCGAACTGGCGGTCGAGCAACTCCGTTCTCAACGTGCAGCGATGGAACTGGCGTCGGACCCGGATGCGTACGCACGGTTCCGTGAGATGTTCCCCGCATCTTGATCTCCGGCGAGACGTCGCTGCTGGGCTCGCACGACTCGCGCTAGCCGGCGACCCTACCGCTCCTCATCCTTGGCATGGTCACCCAGGAAGTCCGCGACGCGTACAACGCGGCGAACTAGCAACCAACAGCACGCTCGATTCCGGTTCGCCACACACGAGATCGCCCGCCCGGGCCGCCCTCTCTAGCGGTCACCCGGGCGGTGTTCTAGAGCCCGTCTGGGGCGGAAGTCAGCTGCCCGGGACTCGACCGAGAAGCATCCGGCATTCGGGACAGACGTTCGCGGTGCCGTGAGACTCCTGGAGCGGTCAGGGACGTGCGTCGGTCGGCAGGAACATGACGTCTGTCCCCGGCACCAGAACGAATCCCGCTCTCCCCCAGTGACGTCGTAGTCCTGCCTGCTTCTGGGTGTCGAAGATGAGGTCGCCGTTTCCGGCCGCCGATATCGATGCGGGGACGAGCGCGATGATGTCGTCGCGGAAGATCCGGGCGATGCCCCGCGAGAGTCGCAGACTGAACTGGGCACCACGGTTTGGGGCCGCGACCTCGACGTGGTCAAGGATGGTGAGACTGCTCGCGAAGAGGCTGCCTTCGTCTATCTCCGCGATGTGGTCTCGGTCAAGGAAGGCTGCTCCGACTTCAGCGAGGTCGCCGCTCTCAGCGTCGAGCGAGTCGTACCAGCCGGCCTCGTCAATGCCCACTCTCACGAGTCGTGCGGACGCAACAACCTCGTCGCCAACTTCTTCATCGTTGTCGTCGTACCGCAATCGGCGCAGCTCTGCGGACCAGTCCTCAGCAGAGAACTCTCGGTGGCGGCTGTCGAAGCTCATCGTGAGCGCCATGCCGCCTCCGATGATCTCGTCGAGATTCTCCATGACCTTCTCTCCGTGCAGCGATTTCGTCGCGGACTCGTCAGATCGTGACGCTGCCGTTGCTCAGGTGGTCGGAGCGGGCGGCGGGAGCGGCCGGCACTGTCTTCACCGCTACCGGGCGATAGGAGTCGCCGTAGGTGAATCGGGCGGCGGGCCCTGCGGGTCGCATGTCGCTGCTGTTCGGAATTGACAGCCAGGAGTGCGCCACACCTCGTTTGAGCACCTTCCAACCAACAGATGTGAGGAGCCGCCGACCGTCGGCGGTCACTTTCGCGACGCTGCGGCGGTAGCCGATGCGGCGGAGTTCGGCGATGCCTTCTTCTTCTAGCGAGCGGGCAGTGCCTGTGCCGCGATGGTTTGGGTCGACGCCGATGTGGTGCAGTTCCGCCGTTGTCAGGTCCACCACTGCGCGCTTGTGGTCGATGAAGGGTGAGAAGAACGCATAGCCGATGACCTGTTGCGCGTCGTCGAGTGCGACGAGGAGCACGTGGAGGCGACGAACCTCGGTTGGTGCGTCGAAGAGTTCAGACAGTTGCAGAGCATCGTCCGCGTCGGGCAGGCACCGATGCGCCAATGCTTCGATCGCGGGGACGTCGCGGAGCGTCGCTTGACGGATGAGGGAGGCCACCCAGTGAGCATCCCACAGCTCCGACGCTATCCCGCGCATAGGGAAGGAGCACCGCACGACAAGAAGGAGACATCATGATCGAGCAGCCGCAGCTCCACGACCAGCCCGCCTGGTCCTACCGGCCGATCCCCGAGACTGCCCGACCAAAGTACGGCTTCATCGGATACACGACGAAGACGGCCGCAGCGATGGCCAACGCAGTCGGAGTCCGTCTGGTGATCGCTGAGACCGGCGATGAACGAGGGACGCGCCCCTGCGCCGAAGCAGTGAACTGCTCGATCTGAGATTCACCCAGCCTCAGGACCTCAACCGTGTCCCTTCACCGGTCGTCGTCGACGTTTGGAACCGCGAACGGCGCGGATCACGCATCGAACGCGAGGTTTGCTGCACCGAGTCGTTCGATGGCTACTTCGAGGATGTCGTCGTCGCCTCACAGGAGGGCGAAGTCGAGGTCTTCAAACATGGACTGTTCCAGATCGGCCCGCCATCCGGACGCAAAGTTCAGCTCGTCTGTGTCGATCTTCACTCCGGTGCACGAGAGCAGAATGCTGAAGGCAAGTTCCTCGGCAACGGACGCTGGTGACACTCAATCCGTTGCGAGGCGTCGGGTGACCTCGGTGAGAACGAGCAGGAACCGACGCGCGAACATCACGTCGTACCGGTGCTCGTACCGCTCAATATCGGAGCGACGGACCAGCTCTCAGGACTGTGACGGTCCGTCGTGCTTCGTTTCCGCGAGTTCCCGCTGGGCCACGTTGAGCTGCTCGTGAGCGACGTGATCGCGGAGGTAGTCGCGCATGTAGGGCATCGCGAAGTCCACGTACCCGTAGCTCGTTGCCTCGATGACGCCGCATGCTCGGCAAACGTTCGTCACATCCGCTCGAACCGACCGTCGCGCCACCGTTTCGCGAGTTCCTGAGCCGTCGACATATCCTCTGCGTTGTCAAATGAGTCGTCCTCCACCTGCAACCACGTCGACGGCTCCTGCACCCAAGCACCGATGAAATGACGCCGCATAGTCCGCAATCTTCGCGTCTCGCCGTCGTGCGACAGGAATTGTCGGCTTGCGGCGAGGTCTTCCATCGCGTCAGCAAGGCGTCCCGCTCCCGGCGTCAGAGCCACAGCTTCCTCCACCTTGATTCGCCAAGCGCCAATCGTCTGGACGGGGTCAGCGGCTAAGTAACTGTCGGTCCAACCATTCAGGGGTGCGGCGACTCGTGCGCGCACCTCGCGGGCACCTGCTGCAGCCTCCCGTTGACGCGTGTCCTGGTCACGCTGACTGATCGCCTTCGTGAAGCGCTGCGAACGCACGGCGAGCCACACTGAGCCGACCCCGATCCCGAGCGCCCCAAACGAAGAAACGGCCGGGAAAGCAATATCTTTCCACCACTGGTAGTCCCACACAGGTGCCCAATCGGTCACTCGATTTCCCCTCGTCATCGTCGTGTGGCGAGTCTCGCGGCTGCTCATTGTCCAGTCACGCCGTTCTCGCACCGCAGCAATCGCTGCGATCGAAGCCTACAAGTCCGGGTCAACAACTTCGGCGGCAGCGCCCCACCAGTCAACGATTCCGTCAGGCGGCCCCGCGACCTGGCTTGCACTCGTCGCGGTCCGCCGACGCCGTGCCGCGAGCATCGCTACTCCTGGAATTGCACAGGGTCCAGGTCCGAGGGCGCTGATCAACTTTGACATCGCAGTGCGAAGCAAAGCACGATCCGCTGTCCCCTCGTTGACCCGAGCGGAGGCGGTGACCTGGATTCTCGCGACGACGAGGATAAGGACTGCGCATCGGTTCGTCCTCGCCCGGAACCCGGTAAGCACCCGGGATAGCGCCGGTACCCGCGTCTAACCAGCACGCCGCAGGTGGCACGCAATAACGGCCCCTGCGACCGGATGCGAGCTGCCATGAGCTCGTGAAAGGGCACCTTTAGGGCACGGCTTCTCCCTGGTCGGCCGACCTGGATTTGTCCGGTCATCGTGGTCGAGTACGCGACCGACAAGCTCAGGTTGGCGAGGTAGCGAGTGAGCACCCGCTAGAGCGCAGTGATCACAACGGCTGCCGCCGCGGCGACCACGAGCAGCGCGCAGGTCCAGGACGCGGCGTGCGCCCACTTCACGCCGCGGTGGCCATGGAGTTCCGCGTCTGCAGCAGCTGCCCGTCCGATGACGATGCCGAAGGGGAAGACGAGGACCGCTACCCACGCCCAGCCAACGAGCCGCCCGATCGGAGGCTTTGACGTTCGAGTCGCCGCCGTCTCAAGCCGACGCAACCGCCGTTGCAGCGCCCTTTGAACGTCGATCAAGATGACGCCGGCGGCGTTTCTGTGGCGCATCGCGGTGACTGAAACTGCGGCGAACGGAACGACGATGAGGAGTAACCACATGCCGATGAGGCCCCTGCTGAGTTCCTGCAGTGTCAACTCTGCGCCGAACTTCTGCAGTTCGGTCTCCGCGATGGCGACGAGAAACGCGAGCCCGACCAGGGCAGCGACGATGATACTGCTGAACAAGCTGAACGTGTTCCGGGTGATCATCGCGTGCGTCAATCCAAACAAGGCTCCGTACGCGGTCACGGCGGAGAGGATCATCAAGCCCGCTCTTCCGAGGATGACCGAGGCTTCCTCCGTGGGCAGGACCAGCAGGCTCAGCGCAAGGCAGACCATTGGCACGACGAGGACCGTGGTGAGCCGCTGGAGAAGGAGCTGCGTCGCGGGCGGGGTCGGCGGGAAGCTCCGATCGATGGTGCGGCGGAGGATTTTGATCTGCCGTTCGAGGCTGAGGTTGCGGATGTCGCTGTTCAAGGGGTTGTCCATCGCCAGGAGGGTGTCCGCTGCCGAGTAGGCAAGGAAGACGCTGGCGAGCGCGGGTCCTGCTGTCCGTGCCAGGTCGATACGCGGGAAGCCGGAGTACCAGACGATGGCGACGACACCGACGCCTATCGATGCAAGGAGGGCGGTCCATGCCAGCGCACCGAGGAATGACCGCTGTACGACGAGCCGCGCGGTTGCCCTTCGGTCGGTGCCGTCCAGATCCAAACCGGTGCGGCTTGCGAATTGGAGGCCGAGCACTACCGCTCCCAGCCCGGCGTACACGCCAACCAGTGTTGCGGAGGACAGTGGCCGTACCTCCATCGTCGTCGACGCCCCTTGGGTGCGAATCAACGCCGAAGCGACCATGCAGTAAGCCAGGACCCCTCCCGTCACAGCGACGCCGAGGAGAAGCCGCTGCTGAAGCGCCTTCGCGTATCTGCGGGACTCTCGCATCACGGTTGACGCCACGGCCCTCCGCGTCGTCGCCGGGTCTTGCACCGGCTGCTCCCGCGTAACCCAACCCATACGTCCCCCTTCACCATCATTGGTCACCGAAGTTGTCATCCCCAGCATCGCAGTCGAGCACGCACAACTTCGATGTCGGCGCGGACCCTTGGTTCGTCAGGCGTCTGCCTTACTGCTGTGGCGAGTGCCACGGCGAAGTGGGCGCAGTTGATGGGAGCAGTCATGGCGGATGCGGTGATCCAGAACGTCCGGAAAGATTCAGCTGGTGAAATCACAGCGGTCGGAGTCCGAAACAGGTCGGATTGGTCTGTCGCGAAGACCGTGTCGTCGATCGAGGATGGCAGCAACACGTTCTTCGTGAGGTGCCCGAGCCGCGCAGACGTCCACGTCGCCCGCACCGCAGTGGGCCGCAAGTTTCTGAAGACCACGGCCGACACAACAACGCGAAACAATCTGGACAGCCTGCCGCCGCTGTCAGCACCCAGGCGACGGCCTGCCGCCGCTGAGGCAGCCGCCGAAAGACGTGTTGGACGTCCGGCGCGCACTGGCTGACTGACGAGTGTCGGCAGTAGAGCGCGCCGGCCCGCGCGTTCAAGATGCGAGACGACTCACGCGCCGGGACCGTTCGGTAGCGTGCTGATCCTGTGCCAGTCTTAGCACCATGGCTCAAAAAGTTACTACGCACCTCGTCGACGATCTCTCCGGTGATGTGATCGAGGCAGGCGGTGGGCGCACCGTGCAGTTCGCCTTCGACGGCAACAGCTACGAGATCGACCTGTCGGATGAGAACGCCGACCGGTTCCGTGAAGCGGTGTCCGACTACGTGGCGGCTGCTCGGAAGGTGTCCGGACGGAGCAGTCGGACGTCCTCGGGCTCAAGCCCCAAGAGCCGTAACAACTCCGACGACTTGGCAAAGATCCGAGTGTGGGCAATGGCGAACGGGCACACTGTCGCCGCTCGTGGCCGAATCAGCCAGGAAGTCCGCGACGCCTACGACGCGGCGAACTGACCGCCAACACAATGAGCGTGGGCTCGCCACGCATGGTTCCACAGCCCGGGCCGCCGTCCCCCAGGGCGACCTGGGCTGTATTACTCGCGGACACCATCCGTCTGCGTGCTACTCGGCTTGAATGCGGCGCGCGGCACCGCTGAGGTTGCACCGCAAGGTCAGGCGCGCGTCGGCGTCAGCGCGGACCGGGCGCAACCGTCGGAGGCGATACCCGCAACTCGTGCCGCCGCATTCGCTTGCTGCACTGCCACAGCAGCCAGGAACGCCGCCTGCTGTTGGATAGCGGTGATGACGCGCGGGTTCGGTAATCGATATCAATCTTGCCCAGTTGACTGGTGAGATCCGGGTACCCCCGCCGGTCATCGTCCCTGACCGCACTTCAGGACCCACCCACATTCACGATCGGCGCAACGAGCCTTTCTGCCGAAGCATTCCAACAATCGAACTGTCTGCAAAATGCCAGTCGGGATGACCGTTCATCCGTCAGCCTCCATCCCTGCTCCGGGTTGTGCTCAGAGGGATCGGTTGTTCGGTAGGGCGCGCGTCAGCGGTGCACTCGTCGCCCGTGCAGCCCCCTTCGAAGCGGGCGAATCTTTCGGGTTGTCAAAGTGATCTGTAGTCATAAGAGTTCGGGAAGCGACCGTTGTGGCGACCGTTGCCAAAAGGAGGACGAGCAGCGGCGCTGACCAGGAGCGCGTTGTCTCGTGGATGAGTCCGAACACGAACGGACCGCACGCCCCCAGGAGATAGCCCACTCCTTGTACAAAACCGGAGAGCGCAACGGCGCCTCGATGGGTGATCGTTCGGACGTTCACGAGGAGCAAGCTAAGCGGGAACAGCAGCGTTCCCAAACCAATTGCAGCGACCCACGCGATTGGCCAGACTGCAGGAACGACGATGAGTCCCAGGTAGCCGATGATGAACAGCGCAGCACCAATGTACGAGAGCGCGAATGGGTCTCTCATGCGGGCAGCGATCAAGGGAACCAGGATTGCTGCAGGGAATCCCATGATTGCGAACAAGGAGAGGAGCAGTGCTGCGTCTCCCGCTTCGACGTCACTCGTCGCGATTAGCAGGACGGGCAGCCAGGCGAACATGGCGTACCCATTGAAGCTGGAGGTACCGAACATGAGCGCCAGAGACCATGCAACTCGTGACCGCCAAGCTCTCTGTTTCGGCGCTGGCTGCCTCTCGTCCGTTGCCGGCTGGTGAACGCGTGCCGCTGGCTTGCGGGCGAGAGTGACCACCCACGGGATCGCCGCGATGGCGGCAAGTCCGGACCAGGATGCGACGGAGCCGCGCCAACCGAAGGAGTCGGCGAAAGGTATCGCAAGTAGCGGCGGGATGAACGCACCGACCGCGGTCAGGGTTACGTAGAGCCCGGTGACGGAACCGATCCGCCGCGGAAAATAACGCTTGACCAATGCCGGCAGGAGGACGTTTGCAATACCCATGCCCACGAACGCGAGTGCACTACCGGCAGTGAGTACGGCGAGGTCTCCGCCGAGCGCGCGCGCGACTTGCCCCACGACGATCGCGAGAAGAGCGAGGAGGAGCAGTCGCTCGGTGCTCATCACGCGGTCGAGTAGTTGCACGCTGAGTCCGGCAAGAGCGAAGCACGCCGGAGCCAGGGTTCCGAGTAGTCCAAGCCCGATGCTTCCGATGGGGAAGCTCTGTTGGACTTGATCGATCAGGGGTGAGAGGGAAACGACAGCAGGCCGGAGATTCAGCGCGACGAGCGCGATACCGGCTAACGCAAGTGCCGCGCCCGCGCGGGCTCTCACCTGGGCCAATTCGGGGTGGCGTCTCCCGGGCGGGTCTGCTCGTACCACTGCGTGGCTCGAAGGACTTCGAGGTCAGCGAAACGTCGCCCAGCGATTTGCAGCCCGACGGGACGACCATCTCGCGTGAATCCACAGTTGATCGAGGATGCGGGCTGTTCCGAGAAGTTGTACGGCGCGGTGTAGGCGATGTGATGCAGCGACGTCGCCGGGTCGTTACTCGGCATCGGCCACTCCGCGGGGAACGCAGCAACAGGTGCGACTGGGGAGAGGACGAGATCAAAGTCTGCGGTTGCGGCAAGCGTTGCACGACGGAGCTCCTGGACTGTCCCGTAGTGCCGCAACACCTCGGTACCGGAGAGCGCTCGCGCCCCCTGCGCCCATTGAAGGACGAAAGGCAGGACCTGTTCCTGCTGCGCCTCAGTGAGGCGCTCGAGGTCGGCAAGGAGCCGTGTGCGCAGGAACATGTCGAGGCTGTCGAGGAACAGCGCGGTCATCGGCGGAGCGATCTTCGACACCTCGGCACCAGCTGACCGGAAGTGCTCCGCAGCGGCTTCCACTCGGTCCGTGACTTCTGGGTCAGTTGGGAGACCGGCGCCGCCGCTCACGTGGTAGCCGATCCGAAGGCCTGCCAGGGACTGTGCTGACTCGGACGCTGTCACTTCGTCCCAGTCGATCCGCGTCGGCGGAAGCGCCGTGTAGTCACGGGAGTCCGGTTGGCTGAGGACCTGCATCATGAGCGCTGCATCGCGAACCGTTCGCGTCAGGGGCCCTACGGCTCGTCCCATGTAGGGCGGATCGACGGGGACCCTGCCGAAGCTGGGCTTCAGGGTGACTAGTCCGAGCCACGATGCCGGCAGCCGCAGCGAACCGCCAATGTCGGAACCGACGTGCAGTGGTCCGACTCCTGCAGCCGCCGCTGCACCCGCGCCTCCGCTGGAACCCCCGACGGTCCATGCGGGGTTCCATGGGCTCCGTGTGATGCCGTGCAGTGATGAGACGCCGGAGGACAGCATGCCGAAGTCCGGCATGACAGTGATGCCGACGATGGGAGATCCCGCAGCGCGCAGGCGTGCGGCGGCTGGTCCGTCCTGGGCTGCTGGCGGTACTTCCGCGTTCACCGCGCTCCCCTGAGGCTGCGGGAAGCCTGCGAGAGCGATATTCTCTTTCACCGTCGACGGCACGCCATCGAGAGGGCCGAGTGGCGCTCTCCGTTCCCAGCGCTCAGCACTTGCTCGTGCTGCCGAGAGGGCTCCTTCGGTATCGAGCGCGTAGAAGCAGTTGTAGTCCTGCCCCGCTTGAACCGCTCGTTCGATGGTCTGTGTGACGACGTCCACTGGGGAGAGCTCACCGCTGCGGTAGCCAGCCGTCAGTGCGTCCGCGGTGAGGGTTGCAAGCTCACGATTCGAGCCAGTCATTTCAGGTAACTCCAGTCGAGGTCGGCCGGGAGGGGGTACTGGTCGAAGTTCCCGCCGGGGGTGGATACTGACTTGGCCGACTCGATTGCGTCGAAGATCGCCAGTCGTATGGCTTCAGCGGCGGCAACCTGCAGTGCGAACAGCGAGTCGATGCGCTCTTCGCGATCGTCGCCCGCCAGGGGGGTTTTGCCGGTGGCGACGGTGAAGATCGTGTCTCCGTCGCGGAGCGTGTGAACTGGGTTCAGAGCCCGGGCAAAACCGTCGTGGGCTGCTGTCGCGGTGCGGGACGCTTCCGCAGCGTCGAGCGTTGCGTTCGTTGCGACCACGGCGATCGTGGTGTTCAGAGTCGGGATAGGGCGGCGTCGGGTGTCCGCTCCTGGTGCGCAGCGGTTGTTGATGGCGTCGTCGCCGAGTGTTGCGCGTTGGGCGGCGGGCAGCCATGGTCGGCCGACAGCGTTGACGATGACGATTGCTCCGACGACCACGTCGCTGTTGTCACCGCCGAGACGGATTGACGCTGAACCGGTCCCGCCTTTGAACGTCAGCCCGAGTGCGCCGCCCGTCCCTGCGCCCACATTGCCGCGCGCGATAGGCGCGAAGGGGCCCGCGGCTCCGGCTTGGGTAGCTGCTTCGTAGCCCATGTCGGCTGTCGGGTGGTTCCAGAACTCGCCGCCGCGCCCGAGATCATAGATTGCCGCAGCCGGCACGATCGGGACCACGTTGTCTGGGTTGTCGTCGACGCGAAGACCTCGGCGGTTCTCTGCACACCAGCGCTGCGCGCCGTGCGCGGTGACAAGGCCGAAGGCGCTGCCTCCGGTGAGGACGACAGCATCGACGGTGTTGACCTGTGTCCGCGGCTCGAGAGCGTCCGTTTCATGTGTTCCTGGGCCTCCCCCGCGAACATCAACTCCTCCGATTGAACCGCTGTCTGGCAGCACGACTGTGACTCCGGTCAGCCAGCCGTCAGTGGTCTTCTCTACTTGGCCGACCCGGATGCCCGGAACATCGGTGATGGATCCGCGGCTGGGACTTGTCATGCGTTGATCTCCTGCAGACCTTGCAGCGTCGGGGTCGCCCGGATGAGCTCTTGGGTATACGGGTGTTGCGGAGCTTTGTAGACGCTTTCGGTCGGGCCGCATTCCACGATGCGACCTTCGGAGAGGACCGCGACCGCATCGCACGAATGCCGGATGACGCCGAGGTCGTGGGACACGAAAAGCAGTGTCAGGGCGTATTCGTCGACGAGATCGGACAGCAGGTTGAGTACTTGGGCGCGCACAGACACGTCCAGGGCGCTGACCGCTTCGTCCGCGATGAGAATTTTGGGTCGAGTGACCAGGGCGCGAGCGATCGAGATCCGCTGTCGTTGCCCGCCGGAGAATTGGTGCGGGTGGCGATTGGCGACGTCGGGGTCGAGGCCCACGGACTGCAGCTGCGAGAGGACTCGGTTTCGAGCTTCGTCGCGGCTGACACCGTGGAGGGGCTCGGCGACGATATCGCCGATGCGCATACGCGGGTCGAGGGATCCCATCGGGTCCTGGAATACGATTTGTACCTGACTGCGGAATTGCTGCAACTGACTTTCGCGTGCCCCGACGATCTCTTCGCCCGCCACCGTGATACTCCCGGTGGTCGGCTCGTCGAGTGCGCACAGTTGACGCAGGAGGGTGGACTTGCCGGATCCGGACTCACCGACAATGCCGAATCGTTGGCCTTGCGCAATGTCGAAGTTCAAGCCACGGAGTCCGTGGACGACGGGAGGCTTCTTGAAGAGGCTGCCGCGTCCCCGGCCCCGGTATGTGCGCGTGAGGTTGCGGACACGGATCAGCGCCTCACCGTCGATCTCGTTGAAGATGGTGTCCGAGTTGCCGGAATACACCTCATGAGGCATCTCCCGAACGATCCTCGATGGGGTCGCTGCCGGCTGTTGTGCGACGGCGGTTGCCGGCTCTCCGGAGTGGATCGTCCGCAAGCGGCCGGACGCGTCGACGTTTCTGAGATCTGATGCTGCGATGAGCGCCTGCGTGTATGGGTGTGTTGGGGCGGAGAGGATTTGCTCGACAGGGCCGTCTTCGACGATGTTGCCCTGGTACATGACGAGGAGGCGTTCGCATGTTGCGGCAACAACGCCGATGTCGTGGGTGATGAACAGCAGCGATGTTCCGGTCTCGCTGACCAACCGGCGGATCAGCCGCAACATCTCCGCCTGCACGGTCACGTCGAGTGCTGTCGTGGGCTCGTCACAGATGAGGAGCCGTGGGCTGTTCGCCATCGCTATGGCGATCATGACCCGCTGCCGTTGCCCGCCCGAAAGCTGGTGCGGGTAGGCGTCGGCTGCCTCATTCGGGTTGGGTAGACGTACTTCGGCGAGAAGCTCCACCGCTCGGGCGGCCGCTGGCCGTCCGCGGGGCACGCTGCCGTGCCGCACGAGTACCTCCTCGACTTGCCGCCCTACCTTCATCAGCGGGTTCAGAGCGGTCATCGGCTCCTGGAATACGGTCGTCATCGCTGCGCCGCGAAGAGCTGCGTAGCTCTTCTCGGACGCGTTGAGGAGATTGCCGGGGACGCCGGCAAATCGCATCTCGCCGGCAGTGTCGAGCGAGTCTGGCAGCAACCCCATGATGGAGGTGGCGGTGAGCGACTTGCCCGACCCGGATTCTCCGATCAGTCCGACGCGTTCACCGGGGGCGATGTCGAAGGTGATGCCGTGTACGAGCTCGGTCAGAGGAGACGCGATCGTCAGGTCTCGGATGCGGAGGGTGGGTTCCCGTCCGTCGTCTTGAAGCGTCATCAGCGTACCTGCATTCTGGGGTCGAAGTGGTCACGGAGACCGTCGCCGAGGAGATTGAAACCGAGTACCGCAATGGCGACGGCGATGCCTGGCCAGACGACCAGCAGCGGTTCGACGTAGATGTAGCCCTGAGCGTCCTGCAGCATTCGACCCCACGACGGAGTTGGCGGCGGAGTTCCGAGGCCCAGGTAGGACAAAGCGGCCTCAGCGAGCACCGCGATTCCAAAGGACACCGACGCTTGAACGATCAGCTGTCCCGACATGTTGGGCAGCACGTGACGGGCAGCGATGAAGAGCTTGCCCTTCCCCGACGCTGTCGCGGCCTGAATGTACTCTCGGGAGAGAACCTGCCGTGTGCCGCTTCGGGCGACCAGAGCGAATGCGGGTGCGGTTCCAATACCGAGAGCGACCATGGACGTGGTGGTGGTTGCTCCGAAGACTGCTCCGAAGATGATCGCCAGCAGGAGGGCGGGGAAAGCAAGCGCGATGTCATTTCCGCGCAGCAACAGCGTCTCGATCCGACCTGGACTCATGCCGGCCAGGACGCCGTACGGGATGCCGATCACCGCTCCGATTCCAACGGAGACCAGCCCGACAAGGAGCGAGATCTGAGACCCTCGCATCAGTGAGCTGAGGACGTCACGTCCGAAGTTGTCGGTGCCGAGAAGATGAGTCGCGGACGGGGGCAGCAGGGTGTCCTGGGAGTAGACGCGGGTCGGGTCGAATGGTGTCCAGAAGGCGGAGACGATCGCGGTGATGATGACGATGGCGACTAGGACGGTTCCGACCGTGAGGTTTGCGTTGCGCGGCGAGGGCCTCGCCGCCTGAACGGGACGTGAACGAGGCAGGTTGAGGGTACCGAGTGCCATTACGAGCTCCGGAGGCGAGGATCGATGAGGGTATGGGTGATGTCAACAAGGAGATTGAGGACGAGCACGATGCCGACGAGGACCATCACGAGGCTCTGAACCGTCGGCAGGTCTCGCAACGCCACCTGCTGCAGCAGAAGGGTGCCGAGTCCGGGGATCGCGAAGACACGTTCGATGACGACCGTGCCGATCAGCAACGCAGCGACCTGAAGGCCGAGGACAGTGGTCACCGGAATCGCTGCGTTCCGCAGTCCGTGCCGGACCAGCGCCTCTCGCTGACTGAAGCCCTTCGCGCGTGCAGTGCGAAGGAAGTCTTCGCGGACGATGTCCAGGACGGAGGACCGCACGTACCGGGCAAGTACTGCGCCTTGGACTATGCCGAGCGAGACTGCCGGAAGGATGAGGTGCTCGAGAAACCCGATCGGATCTTGCGCTGGCGCGACCCAGCCGGTCGCCGGCAGCCACTTCAGCGCGACAGAGAACAACGCGATGAGCAACATGCCCGCAAGGAATCCGGGCACAGAGACGCCGAGCTGGCTGAGGCCGGACACCAAAGTTCCGTCGAGTCGGTTCTGTCGGACGGCGGTGAAGATACCAACGGGAACCGCAATCAGCAGGGCGATGACGACGCTGGAGACAAGCAGGATTCCCGTGACTTGTACGGCGCTTCCGACCTGAGGGCCGATGAGCTGCCCCGAGATCGTGGAGCGGCCGAAGTCGCCGATGATCAGGTGGCCGAACCAGTCGAAGTATCGAATCGGCAGCGGCCGGTCGAGTCCCATGAGCTTCTCCTGCGCCTGCACGTCCGCTGCGGTCGCGTTGACACCGAGGGCTACTCGGGCTGCGTTGCCGGGCAGGCTGGAGAGCAGCAGGAACGTGACGATGGAAGCAGCGACGAAGGTGGCGATGAAGATGCCAACTCGCCGGGTAAGTATGAGGAGCATGGATTCTCGTTCTCTTGGCGGATCACGGCGGGGCCCGGCAGGTTCGGCGGGCCCCGCCCGATCGTCGGCTACCGGCTGATGGTGGTGAAGTCGAGGGACAAGGTCGGAGCGTTCTTGGGGATGCCCTTCAGGTCGGCCTTCGCCACCGTCAGGTTGGGCTCTTCGTAGAGCCAGTCAGATGCCGCGTCGACAGCCATCTGCTTCGTCGCCTTCTTCATCAGGCTGACGTATTCGCTCTGACTGGTCGCCGCGTCGGCTTGTGAGAAGAGCGAGGTCACCTCTGGGTTGTCGTAACCGGGGTAGTAGGTCTTCGCCGCGAAGTTAGACGCGTCCCGGGGCTCCGCATGCGTGATGATGGACAGGTCATACTTGTGCTGCGTGAACGTGCTGTCCAGCCATACGGCGGGGAACTCCTGCGGGGTGATGTTGGCCGTGATTCCGACTGCAGCGAGCTGTGACTTGATTACCTGTGCCGCCGCGGGCCAGGTCGCAGAGTTCGGGACGGTGAACGACACGGTGAGATTGGTTACGCCTGCTTCTTTCAGAAGCTGCTTCGCTTTCGAGGGGCTGTACGGATACAGGTCGGTCAGCGATTTGTCGTACCACGGGTCGGTCGGCGGAACCATCGCTCCGATGACCAGCCCATATCCGCGGTTGACGGTGTCGAGGACAGCCTTCCGGTCGACGGCGTACATAACCGCCTGGCGAACTCGCTTGTCCTTGAAGGCCTCGCTCTGGTTGTTCATCACGAGCGTTGTTTCGCCGGTACTGGATCCATTGATCAGCTGGTAGCTCGTGTTTGACTTGAACTGATTCGCGATCTGGAATGCGGAGAACTGCGTGATCATGTCAATGTCACCGCCGAGCAGGGCGTTCGACTCTGTGGTCGCGTCGGTGAAGTACTTGAAGTTCACCTGCTTCATGAACGGCTCCTTGCCCCAGTAGTCGTTCCGACGCTGCAGCGTGAGGTGCGAACCCTGACTGAACGAGGTGACGGTGTACGGACCGGTCCCGACGGGCTTGGTTGCGAGGTCCGAGACGCCGTTCGGAGCGAACATGGTGCCGACCGGGCCGGCCATGTTGAACAGCCACCCGTTACTCGGCGCCTTCAGGGTGATCTTTACTTCGTACTGAGAAGTCGCCGTCACGGACTCAATGGGGTCCAGGAACTCGGGGCTGTTCGCGGTCCAGTTGTCCTTCACCCGGCCGAGGCTGAACTTCACGGTTTCCGCGTCGAACTTTGCCCCATTGGAGAACGTGACGTTGTCGTGCAGCTTGAAGTCGTACACGCGGCCGCCGTCGGAGACGGTGTACGAGGAGGCGAGCAACGGCTTGATGTCTCCCGCCTCATCGACCTTCACCAGGCCCTCGTAGACGTTGTAGAGCTCTGCCTGCGGGATCGCTGCGCCAGCTGACTTCGTGAAGTCCAAGCTTGCGGGAGTCGTGAGATCACCGACTGTGAGCGTGTCGTTGGCGGACGTCGTTCCGGTGGACCCGGCGCTGCACCCGGTGAGGGTGACAACGGATGCCACGGCGAGCGCAGCAATAACTGCGACTTGCCGTCGTGAGAAGAAGTTCATGGGCCGACTATCTCCTGAGTTGATGTTCGGCACGGCGCACCGAATCGGGTGGTTGAAACAGGTTGGAAACAGGCATTTCACAAGCCCGAAACAACTGGTCAGACCAGTGCACTTGCTCGGTGCGGATACAGTTGCATAGTGGATTGACGGCGTCAACTGCGACGTCGCAGAACGATGGCCCGCGACCCGGACTCAGAGGACACAAGATGCCCGGAAAGACCAACTTCACGGCGGTCGTACCCGTTCGTGCCTACGAGACGATCGTTGACCAGATCGAGGAGGCAATCGCTTCCGGCGAGATGGTGCCAGGGGACCACCTCCCCGGCGAGCGAGATCTGATGGTGTCGTTCGGGGTGAGCCGAGCAACGGTCCGCGAGGCGCTGCGCGTTCTGGAGACGACCGGGTTGATCCGCTCTCGTCCAGGCGACCCGCGAGGCGCCGAGGTGCTGCAGGTCTCCCCCGCCACCCTGCACAAGACCATGTCGCGCCTTGTTCGGGTAGGCAGCATGGATCTCAGCGAGCTCGTCGAGTTCCGGATCATGCTGGAAGAAACGGCGTGTGCGTTAGCTGCTCGACATCGAAGCGCCGACCAGCTCGCGGAGATGAAGCACGCCGTCGACGCCATGGCTGCAGCGATCGGCTCCAGCCCGACCGCATTCGGCGAGGCAGACGTCGCCTTCCATGTCACCGTCTGGGCAGCCAGCCGCAACCGGCTGATTCAGACCTGCGGCCTTGCAGTTCGAGAGGCGCTGATCGACTTGGTGCGCGAGCGCATCCTGCAGTCCGAGGACGCTAACGCACAGATGCAGCTCTCCCTGGCGCATGACCGGGAGATCTACCGAGCGATCGAACGCGGCGCCGGGCAGGAAGCAGCGACGCTGTCCCGGGAGTTCGTGCTCGAGTACTACGGGGAGGTGCTCGAGCGCCGCGACCGAGGCCGGCCCGCTGCGGACGTCGGTGCCGCGGAGCGTTAACTGATCGAGGTCGAGCACGCAGTGAATTCCTCCGTCCTCACCGAACTTCTCGAGGTCACCGTTGCTGAGTTCAGAGCGCAGGGCATCGAGAGGCTGCCGTCGGAACGAGAAATGGCGTCGAGTTTCGGCGTTTCCCGTTTCGTTGTGCGGCGTGCGCTGGACGACCTCGAGCGCAAGGGGACGGTGACGAGGGTTCGCGGGCGGGCCGGCGGCGCTTACCTGACCCCGGGCGCCGTCGACGACCCGATACCGGCGATCCTCTTCGCCCCGAACACGCAGAAGATTGAACGGGACATGCGCACGTCGGAGGGCCTTCCGAACACGCTCCGAGCGCAGGGACATTCCCACCGCTCCGAGATTCTCGAGGAGCAGCTGCAGGCTGACCCTCCGTCCGAGATCACCGAGCGGCTTCGGCTGCCAGCACATTCTGCAGTTGTGAACCTGCTCCGTGTCCGGTTTGCCGACGACCTCCCGCTCTCCGTCGAGCGGCTGTTTCTCAGTGCAGACCGGTTCCCCGGCTTGTTGCACCACTCACCCATCGCTTCTGTGTATTCGTTGCTGGCGGAGAAGTATCAGACAGCCGTAGAGGTGACGGAGGAGTCGGTGGATGCCATCGGCGCATCCCGACATGTGGCGAAGCTCCTACGGGTCCGGGTTGGCAGTCCCGTTCTCGTTTTTCGCCATACGGCCGTTGACAGCAGTGACGCACCGGTCGCCGCGACGGTCTCGATACACCGCGCGGATCGAATCCGCTTGGTCCTCGACGCAAAGGACAGCGACGTAGGGCAGTGGTAACAGCACCGAAACGGTGTACGCAGCGACCAGAAATGGTTGTGCGGTCAACTCGAAGAGTCCAGAGCGTAACGGTGACAGAGAGAGCCACAGATGACTGCGCACAACCCCTCCATGCTTGGCGCGATGAGCGCCAGTGAACTCGCACAGCAGTACACGGACGGTGCCCTCACGCCCGTCGAGGTGGCAGCTGATGTGATCGAGCGCGCTGCGGTGGCGCAGGAGAAGTTCGCGGGTGTCGCCTTTCTCGACGAGGACGCCGCGATGGCCTCTGCTGAGGCCAGCACTGAACGATGGGCGGCGAAAGCGCCTCTGAGTGTGCTGGATGGGGTGCCGGTCTCGATCAAGGACAGCATCCCGGCGCGAGGGACGCCGTGGCGGCACGGCAGTCTTGTGCACGAGCCCGTGCTCTCCAGCGAGGACAGCGCCCCTGTGCGTCGTTTGCGCGAAGCTGGTGCGAACATTTTCGCCAAGACGGCGATGCCCGAGCTTGGCATGGTCGCTTCCGGGCTCAGCAGCCTCTACGGTGTTGTGCGCAATCCGTGGAATCCCGCGATGTCCCCCGGAGGGTCAAGTTCCGGCGCAGGTGTCCTACTCGCCAGCGGCGTGGGCCCACTCTCCGTAGGAACGGACCTCGGCGGGTCCGTTCGTTCCCCCGCGGCGCACTCGGGAGTGTTCGGGTTCAAGCCCACGCAGGGTCGGGTGCCGTATGCACCAGCCAGCAGCGTCCGCACGCCCGGACCCCTTGCACGGACTGTTGACGACTTGGAAGCACTGCTGCGAGTAATCGCTGTCGCGGATGAGTCCGACCTGTCAGGCTTGCCCGGTCGATACGAGTCGGCTCCTCAGCGACAGCACCTCAACGGGATCCGCATTGCCATCTGTCGGCATGCCGGCGCCGGTATGCCGACCGGTGATGAGGAATGGGAGGCCGTCCTCCGGCAAGCTGAGGTTCTCACTGAGGCAGGAGCGCACGTAACCGAAATCCCGGACATCGGACTTGTCCCGGAGGATCAGGACGCACTGCTCGCCACCTACCGGTTCCGCGTACTGGCGGAGCTTCATAGTGTGCCGATGGCACGCCGCAGTCAGATCTTGCCCGAGCTGGCCGAATTCGCGAGCGTCGCCTACCGGATGTCCGGGCTCGCGTACGCAGAAGCGATGAATGCGCTTGATGGCGCTCGAGAGCGGGTTCGCCGAGCAGTTTACGCGTGGGATTTCCTGATGACCCCGGTGCTGTCCGTGGCCGCTTTTCCCGCCGAGGCCGTTGGACCAGCCGGTAGCCGCTCGACGATTGATCACATGCAGCTGACTGCTTGGTTCAACCAGACCGGTCAGCCAGCGGGTGTCATCCCCGCAGGCTTGAACAGCGCGGGCCTCCCCCTCGGTGTACAGATCGTGGGAAAGCGGTTCCAGGACGCCGAGGTCATCGCACTGATGCGGCTCCTTGCAGAACGCAATGGAGTCAGCCTCACCTACCCATTCGTTGACGTTGCACGCACGGAGGCTGCGTGACCACCGCGCCCGAGACACAGTCGACAGCCGATCGCCGGCACAGGTGGGTCCCGCTCCCAGTGGCAGCGGGGGGACCCGGATGGTGGTCGGGCAATGCTGTCGTGCAGCAAACGGTTATCGATGGCGTCGCCGTCGTCCGGAAGACTGCTCGTGCGCACACACCGCTCGTTGCTCCTGTTGCGTCCACGGCCCTCCGGACAGCGATGGGCGAACAGGGCCTCGGCCCCCGCATCGTCATCGACGATGCCGAGGACGGCTTGATCTCGCACGATCTCACCGCAACGTGCCGCGTCGGGACATTCACCCGGCTCACTGAGCCTCTAATCGGCGCAATCCTCGCGACACACTCGGCCATCGGACGTCTTGATATTTCACTACGACGAGTCGACCCGTGCGTAGAAGTGCAACGGTTGTTGGCCGCATTGCAACGATTTTCCATGCCACTTCCTGCCGGCGCCGAAGCAGTCCTGCGATGCCTACCTGCTGCTGCGACGGCGCTTGGCGCCGGCTCGATCTTCGAGCCGACACTCGGTGACGCGACCGTCTCGAATGTGATGATCCAGGACGATCAGGCCGTGCGTCTGGTTGGCGGCACTTTGGAGGCGGAGATGGATCGGGCATACATCGCTGGGTGCCTCGTCGCGGAATTTGCCCCCTTCTTCCGCCGACCCGAAGCCGTCTTCGAGCAGTTTTGGGGCAGTTGGGACCCGCAGCAGTACGCCCGCGCACGGCTCTTTAGCCTCATTGACGACGTTCGATGGATGTGCATCTCAAGGCTTGCGACCTTCACGAACGAAAGCGGCGACTTCACACCAAGCCCTTACGGGAGCCTCCGGCTCAGACACGCACTTGGCTTGGTCGACGACTCGGAGTTCACCACCTGGATGAGACAGGCATGAATACTCAGAACTGGGTCACGCTCAGCGGCACGGATCTCGCGAAACAATTACCATCGCTTCCGGGCTGGCTCTGGTCACGAGATTCCGTCCAACTCTCGCCGATCGGCGGCGGTCTGAACAACCACAACTGGCGCATGACGTCCACGTCCGGTCAGACTTGGTTCCTCAAGGTTCCCGGTGCGCAGACTGCCTCGTTCAGCGACCGCGGTGCTGCGAGGGCAGCATCGGTTCTGTCGTCGAGCGCCGGCCTGTCCCCTCGTTCGATCTTCTTCGACCCCACCTCCGGTATCGAAGTCACAGAGTTCCTCGACGGGTACCGGCCGCTCACCGAGTACGAACTGGCCGGCACGGACGCCATCCATGACGTCGCCCGCGCCTATAAGCGACTTCATGGGTTGCAGTTGCTTCCCCGCACGCGCACGGTGTTCGACGAGATCGATGGCGCCCTTGACGAGTACCGTCATCGGACGGCGACGGCTCCAGCGTGGGTGGAGGAGGCCCTGTCCGGGTGGAAGACCGCCGCAGCAGCACTTATAGCCTCCGGGAGCGATCTGGCTCCGTGCCACAACGACCCGAACTCTGCGAACATGATGGTGTCTCCGCACGACCGGCGACCACTCCAGCTGGTCGACTTCGACTACGCAGCGAACAACGACCCGAGCTACGAACTGCTTGGGCTGCTCGGTTTTTACCCCGTACCGGACACCACACGCCACGAAGTCATCGAAGAGTATTACGGGCGGTACTCGAGTCAGCTTGGCGCCCGCATGTCTGCCATGTACGTAGCGGTGCTAGTTCGCTTCGGCCTTTGGGCGGTCAATCGCGCGGGCGACGCTGACGACTACGACTATGGGAAGTACGGCTACATGCATCTCCGGGATGCACTCGCTCATATGCGGCGCGCCGAGTGGTCAAGTGAACTCGCTCAGCTCTAGACCCTCGAGGAGTGCCTGAGCAGCGGGCTGCCCGCTGTGAGGGCGCCCGCCTCGGGGCAGTCAACTACCCGCCGCGTCGAGGGGACGCGGCTCGTTTCCACCGAGCGCCGGTCCGACGCATGGTGATCCTTGTTCTTGCCGCGATGAAGTGGTCGTGAGCGAACTCGAACGGGACCCTGTCCTGGTCGTAGGTGACGCGCCGGATCGAGAGCAGCGGATCTCCTGGGGAGACCTCAAGAATCTGCGCGAGGGCAGCGTCTGCGGCAACAACGTCGATGGTCTCGTTTGCTTCGAAGGCTTCAACCCCGAAGTGCTCGTGCAGGAGTTGATAGACGCTGCCATCAAGGGACATCGTCTGTAAGCCGGGAAAGCGTCGTATTGGCAGGGTCATCGCATCCAACGACAACGCTGCCCCCTCGGCATCTCGACGTCGGACCAAACGCAAGACCGGCTGACCAGGGTCAAGTCGGAGCGCACGCTGTTCGGCAGCATCAGCGGTAGCGAGCTCCGATCGGAGGCACGTCGTTCGTGAGCTGAATCCCTGCTGACGTAGGAGCGCGGGAACACCTTCGAGCGTGTTAACGTGCCGCTCGATCTTCCCATCCCACGCGAAGACCCCACCGGCGCTGCCGATCGTCCGCCGGAGCACACCTTGCCGTTCGAGGTGTTCCACCGCTGTGCGCAACGCTGAGCGGCTGACCCCGAAGGTTTCGGCGAGGTCCCGCTCTGACCCGACGCGTTCGCCAGGAAGGTACCCGGCTGCGTCGAGCATCCGAGCGATCCGCTCCCATAGAGCCGAGTCGATTGTCATCCAGTCAGGATCGCGCAGACCGCAGCGCCCCGTCCAGTGCCTCGATGGCTCGTGCGATGTCGTCGGCAGCAAATGCGAGGGGCGGCCGCAACTTGAGGATGTTGTTCGCTGGCCCGCACACGCTGGTGAGCACCCCTCGATCGCGCAGCTCCTCGATGACGGCGAGGGCGGCGCCGGTCGCTGGCTGCTTCGAAGCGCGATCGGTAACCAACTCGACGCCCGTGTACAAGCCTGCGCCTCGCACGTCGCCGATGAGCGCATGCTGCGACGCGAGTTCCCGAAGCGCCGATCGGAACTGGTTGCCAACAGTACGAGCGTGTTCCTGAAGGCCCTCGGCGCGGATGGTGTCGAGCACGGCTTGCGCGGCGGCCATGGCTACCGGGTTCCCACCAAAGGTGTTGAAGTAAGGACGGTGCTGTGCGAAGGCATCAAGGACCCCCGCCCGAGCAATCATGGCGGCGACGGGGAAGCCGTTGCCCATCGGCTTGCCCGTCGTGATGATGTCCGGGACGACGCCGTGTCGCTCGAACCCCCAGAACGTATCGCCGGTGCGACCGAACCCTGGCTGGACCTCGTCAGCCAGGAACACGCCCCCGCGAGCGTGCACCAGATTGATGGCGGCGGTGATCATGCCGGGATGACCAAGGAAGACGCCGTCGGACGAGAACGATGAGTCCGCGATGAAGCCAGCGAACCCATCACCAGAGGCTTCGATATCGTCAACCGCCGCTTGCAGGTCAGCGAGGAATGAGGCTCCGGCTTGTTCCGACCCGCCGCGGCGATAGGTGTCCGGCGGTGCGATTACTCGAAGCGTCGGATCCATCGCCTCTGCGCCGGCAAGGGATGGCGAGTGTGCAGTGACGAGCGCTGTGTTCCCGTGGTAGGCCTCTTTCGTTGCAATCCACGCGGTACCCCCGGTGGCCGCTCGTCCGACTCGGAGGCCAAGGTCGTTCGCTTCTGAACCGGTGCAGACGAACATCATCTGGTAGTCGTCCGCCGGCAGCGTGGTTGCGAGATCATCGGCGTAGTTGAGAACGTTACGGTGCAGGTACCGAGTGTGGGTGTTCAGCTGTGCCATCTGGCGTTGCACTGCCTCGACGACTGCGGGGTGCGCATGACCGAGCGACGGAACGTTGTTGTATAGGTCGAGGTACTCCACCCCGTCCGCGTCCCAAGCGTGCGCTCCCTGGCCGCGAACCAACTCGACCGGCTGCCGGTAGAACAGCCGGTATGCGGCACCTAGCCGCCGCTCGCGACGCTCCACGAGTCCGCGGGCCCTCGGGGGCAACGCGTCGATGTCTTCTGCTTTGAAGCTGTTGCCCTGCAGGATGCTCGCGTTGCCGGTGGCGATGCTCGTCTCTTCGATCACCCTCCCATCGTGATCGGTCGGGGACCGATTTCGCTGCGCCTCTGTTTCAGCCGCGTTACGACTCCGCCCGGTTGTGTGAATGGCCGGTAACGCGTCCCCGGATCGGTGGGACGCGGCACGCGATGCGCACCTAGGTTCCATCGCATGGACAAGTTGCACTTGGTCGATCCACTCGCCGCCTTCGACGCGCTCGCGCGGGGAGACGCTGCGCCTGCGTGGGCGAAGGATGAAATTGTCCGCGCGTGGGGGCTTGGCACGGTCGATGTGGAGGTCGCGCTCATCGTCGTCTCAGAGAACGTCACCTTTCGGGTGCGGTGCGCCGGCCTTCCACGGTTAGTTGTCCGACTTGGGCGTCCCGGATACGTCGACCTGGCTGAGGTGAGATCGGAGCTGCAGTGGGTCGAAGCGCTGCGACGGGACATCAACTTGCCCACGCCCTCGCCGGCGCGCGGCGCGGATGGCGAGCTCGTGCAGTCGCTTCGTGCTCCTGACGGTTCAGAGTGGACAGCTGTCGCCTTCGACCATGTCACCGGGGTTGTACTCGAAGACCTCCCTGACTTCACCGCGCACTTCACAGAGATTGGGGCGCTGACGCGCCGCATGCACGAGCACAGCCGCGCTTGGGAGGCACCCATCGGGTTCCGACGCGGCCGGTGGGGTACCGACGAGCTCGTCGGAGCGGCCGCGCGTTTCGGCGACTGGCGGGCCGCTGAGCTATCGGCACGGGAAGGGTCCACTCTTGAACGTGCTGAGTCAGTTGCGAAGAACGCTCTTATCGAGGCTACGGCGGCGGGAAATTCACACCACTTCGGGCTCATCCATGGGGATCTTCGCCCGTCGAACGTCATGGTTGCCGAAGACGGATCGGCGACGGTCATCGATTTTGATGACTGCGGCTACGGGTACTATTTGTACGACTTTGCGGCAGCAATCACGTTCTATGAACATCGGCCGTCGGTGCTGCAGATGGCGCGAGCTTGGTTCCAAGGGTATTCCGGTTCTGAGTCGCTGCCGACGGCATCGCTGCGCGCAGCGAATGCGTTGTCGATGCTGCGCCGCTTGACGATGCTGGGCTGGGCGACAACGCACCGATCCGATGCGCTGCCCGCGGATCTGTGGGACGAGAACCTCCCGGGGACAGTGCATGTCGCCGAGCAGTTCCTCAACGATCCACTTTGGCTCACCCGGTTCTAGACGGGGTAGTTCCTGCTTCGGCGTCCGGACCTCACTGTTCACCAGACAGGTTCGAGCACCATCTCACGGCGAGTTTCTGTAATGACGCCGACGGTATGGAGCGCTCGACGCTCTCGCGGCGACCAGAACCGCTGCCGCTCCCCACGCTTATCTATGCGCTCTATGACCCCACATTGCGAGAAAGGCACGTCGACATGACGATTACGAGATTCACCACTACCACCACCAACCCGCTTGTCAGCCTGACGCCCGACGAGATCACCGCGATCCGTGACGTTGTCACAGCGCAACCGGACTGGACTGAGACCACACGGTTCGTGTACGTCGGGCTCGAGGAGCCGCACAAGCGGGACGTCCTCGCCTGGCAGGCCGGCGACGGGCTACTGCCGGACCGCCGTGCCCGCGTGATGCTCCTCGACATGGCGACCGGACGCTCTACCGACATCGTCCTCTCGATCACCGACCGCACCGTCCTGTCCGTCCACGAGCTCGACGGGTCCCGTGGGCAGCTGCCCATTCTCATCGAGGAGTTCGACGCCGTCGGCGAGATCGCCGGCGCGGACGATCGCTGGATCGCGGCCCTCGCGAAGCGCGGACTCTCCGTCGACGAGGTCAAGTGCGTCCCGCTATCAGGCGGCTACTACGACTACCCGGAGGAGAAGGGACACCGGATTCTGCGCGTCCTCGCCTTCAAGCAGGACCACCCCGCCGACCACGTCTGGGCGCACCCCGTGGACGGACTCTCCGTGTACATCGACGCAAACAACCGAACGGTCACGCGCATTGTCGACGTGGCGGACACGCCGGTGCCGACCACCTCCGGCAACTTCGACGACCCGGCGATGCAGGGCGAGCCGCTCGACCTCAAGCCGATCATCATCACCCAGCCCGAGGGTCCATCGTTCCGCGTGGACGGCGAGTTCGTCGAGTGGGCGAACTGGCGTTTCCAGGTCGGGTTCGACGCTCGCGAGGGGCTCGTGCTCCGCCAGCTGTCCTGGCAGGACGGGGAGCGGCTGCGCCCGGTCGTGTACCGAGCGTCGATCGACGAGATGCTCGTCCCGTACGGCGACCCGTCCCCCGTCCGGTTCTGGCAGAACTACTTCGACACCGGCGAGTACCTGTTCGGCCGCTTCACGAACTCCCTCGAACTTGGTTGCGACTGCGTCGGCGAGATCCACTACTTCGACGCTGTCCTCGCAGACGAGACCGGCAACCCGCAGACCATCCGCAACGGCATCTGCATGCACGAGGAGGACTTCGGCACGCTCTGGAAGCACGGCGACATCTACACCGGCTCGCAGGAGGTCCGGCGGTCCCGCCGCCTCGTCATCTCGTTCTTCACCACCGTCGGGAACTACGACTACGGCTTCTACTGGTACCTGTACCTCGACGGCACGATCGAGTGCGAGGCGAAGCTCACCGGCGTCCTCTTCACCTCGTCGTATCCCGGGCGCTCGGAGTCCGGCGATGACTACCCCTACGCCTCCGAGGTCGCCCCGGGTCTCGGCGCCCCGTACCACCAGCATCTTTTCTCGGCGCGGCTCGACATGATGATCGACGGGCTCTCGAACGCCGTGGACGAGGTCGACGCCGTCCGGGTGCCGGTCGGACCCGACAACGAGCACGGCAACGCGTTCACCAAGTCGGTGACCCGGATCGCCTCGGAGTCGTCGTCCGGCCGGCTCGCCGACGCCTCGCGCGCCCGCAGCTGGTTCATCTCAAACACCGAAGAACGCAACCACCTGGGTCATCCCACCGGCTATGTGCTGTACCCACAAGACGCCCCTGTGCTGCTCGCCGACGACTCGTCGTCCGTCGCTGCCCGTGCCGAGTTCGCCCGCAAGCACCTGTACGTCACGCAGTACGACCCGGCGGAGCGCTTCGCCGCCGGGGACTTCGTCCACCAAAATCCGGGCGGGGACGGTGTTGCCCGGTACGTGCGGGGGGACCGAACTCTCGACGGCGAGGACATCGTCCTCTGGCACACTTTCGGTCCGACGCACTTCCCGCGTCCCGAGGACTGGCCGGTTATGCCAGTCGATTACGCCAAGTTCACGCTCAAGCCCTACGGATTTTTCCCGCGGAATCCGGCGCTCAACGTGCCCGCGGCCTCCGGAGCAACCACGAGCTCGCACTGCTCGCACCACACGTCCGGTGGCGTTGACGCAGCGCACGACGCCGTCGTACATGACCACGGACACTGACGTGATCGACACCCTCGGGTTCGCCGCCCTCATTCCGGCTTCCGCGGGGGCATGCTGCACGGTCGGGGCTTTGCATCCCGGCCGTGCAGTCGACATGGTCGCCGCAGTCGTCATGGTCGCCGCGATGGCTGACGGGGTGTTTGCGCCCCCGCTGCTGCCCGGTGTGCTTTGGTTCGTGGTGCTCGCCCTGCTCGCGGTCGCGGTAGCGGCCGCGCACCGATTGCAATCCGGGGTGAAGACACACGTCGGCAGTGAACCCAGCTCGTCTGCCGCCGGCACGGACTTGCGTCCGCTGGAGGATCGGAAAAATCGGTCTTTTCATACACGATTGGGCGGGCTGCATGCAGCGCTCGGGCTCTTGCTAATGGCGGCGATGGCGCTCCACGCGCCGTCTTCCACGGCGATGGGAATGGCGGGTCACCACGCCAGTTCGGTTTCGAGCTTGCAACTCATGACCGCCGCTCTCACGCTCGGGTATCTAACGCTCACCGCCCGAATCGTCCACGTTGCCCTTCGGCGTCGGGCACCACTGCTTCCCGCCGTCGAGGCGCTCACCATGGGCGCGGCTGTCACAATCGCCGCCATCGCCATGCTCTAGCTGGAGTTCCGTGGGACGTTGTGAACGGGTGACGTGAACGAAGACCTCCGGGACGACGCGGGTTACCACACACCACGTCCTCACCGGAGGTTTTCGTCACTCACGCTAATGCTCCAATTACTCCGACTGGTAGAGAACGCCCTGCCCGGCTGATCGTCGATGACGGCTGGTGGTGCCGGCACACCGCTGAGCGGTTCCAGCGCTCACCCGCGACCGCGGCGAAGGGGGCCGCCCGACACCGGGCAGCCCGATCGATACGAAGTCGTTCCTCACGACCGCTTGATGCGTTCTTCTCCGATGCAAGCGTCACGGTTCGCGCCGAGATGACGCATAACGGCGCCTGCTACCGGTCTCGCGCGTCCGCTGCCGCGCTCGACGACGATGCCAAGCACCGCTCCACACGTTCCTACCGGCCGCGAACGAACGGGAAGGTCGAGCGGTTCACCCGGACCCTCGCAGCGGAATGCGCTTAGGCGCGTACCTGCGACAGTGATGCAGCCATGACCGCGACCTACGCGACATGGCTGCATCACTACAATCACCACCGACTACGCACCGGCCTCGGCAGCCACTCCATCTCGCCGTTGGCCACCCGTTGCCTCGACCCAACGGGCATCAGGCACAGCGGATAGTTAATCGGACAGGTGCGCGCCAAGCCCGCACTTGGTCTTCGCTCGCCCAGCGTTGGACGAAGCTGCTTTCGCACATCAAGCGTTAAATCCGCGAGTCACCTCCTGAAGCGCCCCAATCAGCGCCGCTACCCGTGGGTCGTGCTCTGACCCCTTTCGGACAGCCGCGAAGATCCGTCTCGAGTGAGTTGTCTTCGCAGCCCGATTCCGGACGGAGTCTGCCGCTGAACGGACGAGCAACGACGGCAGAATTGCCGACGCGATGTTGCGCTCGACTAGTCGTAGCTGCACGAGCAGGTCTGGGGACTCAAACGTAACTCGCGGCTCGAAGCCGAGCTCTCGACAGGCGTTCTCGGCCCACGTGCGACCTGCCGCACCTTTCGGTTCCATCACCCACGGCATTTCCGAAAAGGATGACGACCTCTGTGGACTCCAAGCGACGTCGTTATTCTCAGGCGTCACGACTAGCAGGGGGTCGTGCAGCAGATCTACGGACGCGACCGCGTCGTCTCGCTCCGCCGCCTGGCCAGGATACTCTTCGCCGAGTACGACGTCGAAGTCTCTTGCAAGCAAAGCGTCGATCATGCCGTGCGGGTCGAGGTGGGCGACAACGACGTCGAGATCAGGCTCCGTCAGCTTCAGCTGTTCCAGAAGCTCAGGCAACAGCTCCAGGGCCGCCGTCTGAAAGGTGGCCAGCCGGACGGTGCCGCCAGCGAACTGACCGATATGCAGCACCTCGGCGTGCGCCGTATCTACCGCGAGCAGGATACGTTGCGCATGCTCCGCGAGGATCTCCCCTTGGCGCGTTAGCCGGAGCCCTCGGCCGACACGCTCGATCAGCTGGGCACCGACTTCCCGTTCTAGGAGCCGAAGTTGCTGCGAGACCGTCGACGGGCTGTAGGACAGCGCCGCTGCCACGCCGTGCAGCGTGGAGCGCCGGCTCAACTCGAGCAGCAACGCAAGGCGGTTGAGGTTCAACATCCCAAACCTTCGCTTCCATCGAACTGATTCGGTCGATTCTAGTTGCTTGTTCCGAACGTTGGGCCGCCAGATGATGACAGGAGTGAACCCCGAACCGATCGGACGACTGTGAGCAGCAAGCCCACGATGCGCTTCCTCAATGAAGCCGATATGCGCGCCCTCGGCGCCGACGACGTCGCCGGTTGCGTCGACGTCTCCGACGAAGTTTTTCGCCTCCTGGGCAAAGGGGACTATCTGATGGGCGGAGCGAATGGCGCGAACCACGGCATGGGCCTGTCGTTTCCCGCAACTTCCCCACATCGCAACATGCCCTTAGCGGGACCAGACCGCCGCGTCGTGGCTATGCCCGCATACCTCGGCGGCCGGTTCAACGTCACAGGTTTGAAGTGGTACGGGTCGAACGCTGCAAATCCTGAATCTGGATTGCCCCGATCGATTCTGACGGTGATGCTCAATGACAAAGACACCGGCGCACCGCTCGCATTGATGGCCGCAAACACCCTCAGCGCGACACGCACTGGGGCCGTGCCGGGGGTTGCGGCACGCTATCTCATTCCCGAGCCCCCGCAAACGCTCGCCGTCATCGGTTGCGGCACGATCAATCGGTCCGCGGTGCGGGCGCTGCTGAGTCAGCTGCCGACACTGACGCACGTCACATGCGTCAATCGCAGCCGTGACAAGGCAGAAACTTTCGCCCGGTGGCTTCGGAACAGTTACGACGTGACGGTGACGGTAGCCGACGACGTCGAAAAGTGCGTCGCTGGTGCCGACGTGGTCACGGTCGCGGCCTCCCGAACGGCTCCTCTGAAGGTGGAGTCGTCGTGGTTCGCCGACACTGCCGTGATCCTCCTCAGCGGCCCAATGGAAGCAGATGATGACCTCTGGACGGACAGTCGGGTGATCTTCGACAGCATTCCGTTGCATCAGGCATACATGGAAGACGCTAGCAGGACACCCAACCCTGATGCCGCGTACTCGTCGATGATGGGCGGTCCGCTCTATCGACTCATCGATGCCGGGAGGCTTCCGGCACTTGCTCACTCCACGGACCTGCCCTCAGTCATGGAGGATCGATCAAAGCGAACAGCGGCGGGTCGGACGATATTCATCGCCTGCGGGATGGCAGTTCTCGACGTCGCTTGGGCTTTCGAACTCCTCAAACGAGCAAAGATCGAGAACCGTGGATCTGACCTCGACTTTTGGGGCGATGTCGACCCTATCGAAGGACGCGAAGCATGAAGATCAAGAATACCGAACAACTCCTTGCGCATGGGGTTCACGAGTCGCGCCGATTTGTGTTGAACATCGTTGAGGGCGCCCTAGACCGAGTCGACGGATACAAGCGGATCAGCGCCATCGCCCGCATGGAAGGGCCGATCCTTTGGATCGGTACGGCGTCCTGGGACCTTAGCAGCAAGCGCCACGTGTACCTGCTCGGGGCCGGTAAAGCCTGTAACGCGATGGCTCTCGCAATCGAACATGTACTTGGCGAATGGCTCACTCGAGGGATTGCCATCGTGAAGATCGCTGAGCCGGAGGACGGGTTCGAACGAACCGAGGTGCATGTCGGCGGGCATCCACTTCCGAACGCCGCGGGTGCGGCTGCAACGCAGGAAATCCTCGAGCTCGTCGACGGGGCGGGACCAGATGACCTCTTCATTGCGGTAATGAGCGGCGGAAGTTCTGCACTGATGAACTGCCCGGTACCGGAGGTCAGCGTTGCCGACGAAGCAGCCGCGACGGATGTGCTGCTCAAGTCGGGAGCTGATATCCGCGCGATCAACGCCGTTCGCAGACACATCTCCCGGACGAACGGTGGTCGGCTCGCTCAGCGCATTCTGGGAGTTGGTGCGGAATTGATTGGCATCGGCATCTCCGACGCCGTCGGGAAGGCCTCGACAGCGGATATCGCAATCCCGGTGCGCGATTACACCGCAACTCCGATCGGGCCGGACCCGACCACGTTTGAGGACGCTCGCCAGACGATCATCGATTTTGATCTCGCGACCCGCCTTCCACCGAGTGTCGTCGCCTATCTGCAGAACGCTGGTCCCCAGCTCGAGACGCCGAAAGCACTGCCGGGCGCCACTTACTTCGTCATCAATACCCTGCCCGACATCGCAAGGGCGGCTGTGGATGCGGCCAGCGACGAGGGTGTGAACGCAGTGGTCCTCAGCACCTTCCTCGAAGGTGAGAGTCGCGACGCCGGGACGTTCTTGGCGGCTGTCGCACGCGAGGTGCAGGCCAACGGGCGCCCCTTCGCTGCGCCTTGTGTCCTGGTGAGTGCTGGCGAGACGGTTACCACCATCACGGACGACGGCAGCATCTCCGGCCACGGGGGTCCGTCCACGGAGTTGGCCCTCGCGTTCGCACTTTCAGCGTCATCGATCCCGGGGGCGTGCGTCTACGCCATGGACTCCGAGGGGACCGACGGGACGTCCCCCGCCGCCGGCGGCCTCACAGATTCCACTTCCCTGGCCCGCGCTCGGGACGCTGGCGTCGATCTTCGCCAGCTGCTTCGAGCGCACGCGTCCCACGAAGCACTCACAAGCATTGGCGACGCCGTTATTACCGGCAACACCGGAACAAACCTTTGCGACCTCAACATTCTGTATGTGCCGGCGGTGTCCGACACGACTGACGAATAGGCTCAACGTGTCAACTATTAGCAGCATCAACGCTCGGCAGGTTCTTGACTGCAAGGCTCGTCCGATGGTTGAGGTTGAGGTCTGGACCTCTGAAGGGCGATGCGGCCGCGGGGCTGCTCCCACTGGCCAGACGGTGGGTATCCACGAGGTTCAGGTTCTACGCGACGGCGATCCGCAATCCTATGGCGGCATGAGCGTTCATAGGGCGGCGGCGCATGTTCGCGACATCATTGCGCCCGCACTGATCGGCATGGACGTTGACGATCTGGAACGCGTCGACAGGCGGATGATCGACCTCGATGGAACGGACGATAAGAGCCGACTTGGTGGGAATGCTATCTACTCGACGTCCATCGCTGTTCTTCGTGCGGCGGCGGCATCCGCAAACGAACCGGTGTATCGGCGTATTGCTAGCCGGCCCCTGACCAGTGTTCCGGTGCCGGGGTTCAACATGGTCAACGGCGGTCAGCTCGCCCACTCTGTTCAGCCCTTCAACGAGTTCATCGCCCTTCCCTATGGAGCTGAAGGCATCGCCGAGGCGGTCGAGATTGGCGTAACGCTGTTCGAGCACCTGGGCGACGTTCTCGAGAAGCACTCAGGATCCCGACCCGGCGTGGCGAAATCGTACGGGTACGTCGCGCCGAGCGATGATCCGGCGATGGTACTCGAGCTGATGCGGCGCGCAGCTCATGATCTCGGGTATGCGGACAAAGTCTGCTTCGCTCTCGACTGCGCGTCAAGCGAGATGTATGACCGCGAATCGAACACCTACCTCCTCCACGGCGAGCGGGTCACGTCACAGCAGCTGATCGACTACGCTCGCGAATTGACGGAAGAGTTCAACCTGCTATTCATCGAGGATTTGCTCGACGAAGACGATTGGGCCGGATTTAGCGCCGCTGTACAACAGCTTCCGAGAACGCTCATCCTTGGGGACGATCTGATCGTGACGAATAGGCAACGTCTCGAGCGCGCGATCACCACGGAAGCGGTCGACGGCTTCATCTTGAAACCGAATCAGGTAGGAACCATCACGGAAGCGTTGGAGACGCACGCTGTCGCGTCAGCCGCTGGTCTGTTCAGTACTCCGTCTGGGCGATCTGGCGGCGTAATCGACGACATTGTCATGGACCTGTCGGTCGGCCTGCAAGTACCGTTCCAGAAGAATGGTGCTCCCCGTTCGGGCGAGCGAATCGAGAAACTTAACTTCCTCATGCGCGCCGCTGATGATCTAAACGCTACCGGCTTCGCAAACCTCGCATCAGCAGTTCGCTTCTAGGCACATTTTTCCTCATCACGGCCAAGACGAGGAAGCAATGCTGAGTAAAGCGTTTCAGTGCGCTTTAGCTGAGTACCGCGCGAAGCCGTCACTAATGACAACCGCGACCACTCGCCATCCTACTGTCAATGCAAGCTTTCTCTTGGGATGGAGCGAAGGACGTTCCGATTGACTCACCCATGGCACGCTAACGCGATCGGTGCGTTGATCGAGTCGGATGAGCATCGGCGGACAATCGCAGCGTTGTGCCAGCCGCTCGAATCGGAGCGCCAACGTCGCAACCGCCAGGCTGCCGACCACAATTGCATGGCTGCCGCTCGACGTGAAGCGGCAGCCGTGCAGAAAGCAGCGCCATCGAATCGGCAGAGCCGCGTGCGATGGTGGCGGAGGCACGCGCGTCCGGCTGAAGCTGCTGCTCCGTTAGTGCCTTGGGGTGTCAGCAGAAGGCTCCTGCTGTGATCCCGCCGTCTGCGATGAATTCGGCTACGGTTGAGAAGAACAGCTCATAGCCGATGAGATACACGATCAGCGCAGAAATCTCAGACAGGTCTGCTGCACGAGTGAGCAGGCGGTCGTCAATACAGAAGTGGGGTATTGCGGCCATCTGTGTCACGGGCATGTCGACATCCTCGAAATGAACAGAGTTCACCGGCACCCCCTGCCCGGCGAGTTCCAGCGCAGCCGACTTCGTGAATCCTCGCACTGCGTGCTTGCTAGCGGTGTAGCCGTCCATCCCAGCGATGCTGTGCATCCCGGCGGCAGTCCAGTCGTCTACGGCTGACGATGGACGTGCTCGGTGGCGCGCGGCGCGAGACATCTCGAGCGAAACATCAGCGGTTCGCATCTCTCGCCTCAACGGACCACAATGACGGTAGGTGCTGCAGGTTTTTACTTGTAGCTGGACAGCTCAATCAGGTTCTGGTCAGGATCGCGAATGTACACACTTTTGATGTCGCCCATCGCTCCGCTTCGGTCGGCGGGGCCGATCTCAATAGGAACATTTGCTGCAGCAAGTTGCGCCCGGATTTCGTTCAAGTCTTCGTCGACAATCAAGCAGAGGTCGCCACTCCCGGGCGTCGGTCGCTCGGCGTGCGGCTGAACTGGGTGTGCGCTGGGGTGCAGATTGATCTTCGTCGTCCCGAAATGCAGCGCGACTCGGCCGTCGAACTCTTGCTTTGTCATCCCGAGAATCCCCACGTAGAACTCGACGGACCGCTCGACATCAGCGACGGTGAGAACGAGATGGTCAAGCCGATTGATGTGCACGAGACACCTTGCCTTCTTCGATAGTGGTCAGAGCGTTTCAACAGAGTTCGCGAGTGAAGCCTTCAGGCGGTCAGCAGCTTCGTCCATGTGACGCCGCATGGCGCGTTCGGCGGACCCTGCATCATGCGCTTCGATCGCGGCGAGGACAGCTCGGTGCTCAGCGAGGGCGTGCTCCGGAAAGCCATGTTCCTCCGCGACAGAGCGAAGGATCCAGACTCGCAGCAACGATCGGATGTTCGACAGCGAATCCGTGATGACTGAGTTGTCGGAGATGTCAGCGATCAGGAGGTGGAATGCGATGTCGGACTCTACGAAGGTCTCGGGGCTCTCCGACTGCGCTTCCATCTCGGCGAGCTGCGCACGGAGGCGATCGATATCAGCCGGCGTAGCGCGTTCAGCCGCCCGCCCTGCAGTGATGACCTCAAGATATTGACGCGCGTCAACGAGGTCGACAAGACGACGCCGCCCAACGAGCAGTCCCCACTCGACCGCTTTTGGCAGCAGGTCAGACACCGAACCCGTGAGGTACGTGCCTGATCCGTGCCGTACCGACACGATTCCGATCAGGTCGAGCGCTGCCAGGGCCTCTCGCACCGTCGAACGGCTCACACCGAGGGACTCCGCCAGGTTCCGTTCGGACGGGAGCCGCTCGCCGACACCGACCAAACCGGATGTGATGTGACCGAGCAGACGGCGAGCCACTTCGGCACTCGTCTCGGTGTCGTCCACCGGGCTCGCGAGGAAGTGGCTCTGCGCTGCAGGCGTACGACGCTGCTGAGCTTTACGCGCCTGCGTGTCCGACACGAACGCCCCTCCCAGGTCCAGATCCAGAGTCCACCGCTGTCAGGTTAGCCTGCCGCGGCTGACGACTGACGTGCCCCGGGGCTCGGCTCGCTCTCGGTCAGCTCGATGAGGACGCCCTGCGGAGTGTTGTCGAGGAAGCACGCACGGCGTGATCGGCCACCACGGAAGATCGGCGCGCGGTCTGCGTCGGTTCCGTACTCGAGCAGCGCGTTCGGGATGCTCTCGACCCGCAAGCACACATGATGCAGCCCCTCACCGTGCTCGTCGAGCCAGCTCTGCACCGGGCACGGGCGAACCGGCTGGACGAGCTGGATGAGATCCGTCCCGGCTGCCAGGTACACCAGCCGCACGCCCGGATCGTCAGCGACTTCGTCACCGACCACCTCCATGCCAAGCGTGTCCCTGTAGTACGCCATTGCTGCGTCGGCGTCGAGCACCGCAATCCCAACGTGGTCGACCGCGGTCGCGGGACCACCGGCTTCGATGGAGCGGTGGGTGTGGTCAGTGGTCATCGTTGGCCCTTCCGTAGAACGAAATCAGTCTAAGTGGTTGACCACTTGCGCACAAGTGGTTAGCCTCCTTGCAGCGACACTGTTCCACGACACAACGAGGTGAACATGAAGACGTCAACGACGACCCAGCACAGCGATCGGGTGACCCGATGAGCGCCCGCATCGGCTTCCGTGTGGAAACGGAGCGCCCTCTGGTGTCCGACGAGATCCTGGCGGGGTTCCGCGAGCTCGAGACTGTCTACGTCTCCGACGCCATGAGCAAGTTCGGCGCGCTCTCCAGCGACGTGCGCCCGGTCGGTGAAGGCATGCGCGCCGTCGGTCGCGCCCTGACCGTCCGCACCGCCCCGGGTGACAACTTCGCGGCGTACCTCGGCACCCGGTACCTCCAGCCCGGCGACATCCTCGTCATCGAGTGCCGCGGCCAGACCGCCGTTGCACAGTGGGGCGACCTCGCCAGCGCGGTCGCACAGAAGGCCGGCGCGGAAGGCGTCGTGATGGATGGCGCCACCCGCGACCGCACCGGCATGGTGCGCGTCGGGCTCCCCGTCTTCGCAAGCCCCGCCTTCGTCGCCAACGGCTCCAGCCGCGTCGGTCCGGGAGAAATCAACGTCCCGATCACCGTCGGCGGCGTCGCCATTCTCCCCGGTGACGTCGTTTTCGGCGACGAACACGGCGTCGTCGCCGTCCCCGCGACCCACGCCGAGGCGGTCCTCGAGCAGGCGCGCAAGGTCGCTGCGCAGGACGCCCAAAAGATGCAGGCCGCAGCTGATGGCGACAGCAGTGTCACCGGCTGGCTCGACGGCGCCCTGAAGGCCGCCGGCTACGACGCCTGACCACCCCACGAACCACGCACGACGCAAAGGAAACTCATGACTGCCTACGACGCCACCCAGCTGACCAACTTCGCAATCTCCGTCGCTGCCGCCATGGGCGCCGACGACGACATCGCCACGGAGGTCGGAACCCACCTGGTCAAGGCCAACCTCGCCGGCCACGCCTCGCACGGCATCATCCGCCTCGGCCAGTACTTCGAGCACAGCACCACCGGCCAGCTCACTCCCAACGCCCGCCCCTCCGTCCTCCAGGAGAAGAAGGCGGCGCTCCTCCTCGACGCCAACCGTGGCTTCGGACAGTGGTCGACGATGGTCGCCACCGAACACGCAATCGAGCGCGCCGACGAGTACGGCATCGGCATCGTCACGCTCCGCCACTCAATGCACATCGGCCGTCTCGGCGAATACGCCGAGAAAATCATGGCCGCTGGCAAGGTCGCGATGGTCACCGTCGGCATGGCTGGCCCGGGCGTCGGCGGCATGGCGATCCCCGGCACCAACGCGCGCTTCATGGCCGCGAACCCGTGGACCTTCGGTATCCCCGCCCGCGGCGGCGACCTGCTTGTCGACGCATCCACCGCCGCGATCGCGGAGGGCAAGGTGCGTGTCGCCCGCGACGCTGGCACACCCCTGCCGGAGGGCGCTCTCGTCGGCGCCGACGGACAGCCCACCACCTCAGCCGAAGACTTCTACGCAGGCGGATCGATCCTGCCCCTCGGCGGCACCGTCGGCATGCACAAGGGCTTCGGCTTCGCACTTGCCGCCGCCGCTGTCGGTGGGCTCGGCATGATCGGCGACGACAACCCCACCATGGCCGGCGCATCCTCCGTCGCGCCTGGTCCGAACACCGGCCGCCTCGCCGGTGCCACCGTCATCGCCATCGACCTCGACGCGTTTGGCGGAGCCGCCGGGTACGCCGACGTCGTCGGCGACATGACCGACGCCATCCGCCAGACACCGACTCGCGACGGCAGCACCCCGATCGTCCCGGGCGAGCCCGAGCGCACCCGCACCGCTGAGTTGAACGCAGCCGGCGTGGAACTGCCCGCCGCCACGGTCGACCGCCTCAACTCCATCGCGAACGAACTGCACATCGAGGGCCTCAAGGATGCTTCCTGACACCACCTCCACTCCGGCGGGGGCAGCACACGCCGCCCCCGCCGAGGGTGGCGCCCACCCCATCTTCACCGTCGTCCTCGACGACGACCCCACCGGCACGCAGGCTGTCCGCGACTTACCCGTGGTCACCACCTGGACCGTCGACGACTTCCAGTGGGCGATGCAATCCGGGTCCGCCGTGTACGTTCTCACCAACAGCCGCAGCCTTCCCGAGGATGAAGCGCGCACGATCAACCACGACGCTGCGACCAATGCGCTGACTGCTGCAAAGCAGACCGGCCTGCGGCTCCGCTTCGTGAGCCGTGGCGACTCCACCCTCCGCGGCCACTTCCCCGCAGAGACCGACACCATCGCCGACGTCCTGACCGACCACGGCATCCGCGTCGACGGCACACTACTCGTCCCGGCGTTCCCGGAAGCAGGCCGCATCACCATCGACGGCACCCACTACATCCGCGACGACCAGGGCAGCATGGTGCCCGTCGCCGACAGCGAGTTCGCAGGCGACCGCACCTTTGGGTACAGCAACAGCTCGCTTCCCCGCTACGTTGAAGAAAAGACCGCCGGAGCCGTCCCCGCCGACACCGTCGCCATCGTGCTCCTGCGCGACCTGACCGACCGGACCGCATCAGCAACCCTGCAAGCGCTCACCGGCGGCGTCGCCGTCGCTGACAGCGCCACCGAAAACGACCTCCGCGACCTCGCAGCAGCAGCACACGCTGCTGAGAACGCCGGTACCACCCTGGTCTACCGCAGCGGCCCATCCTTCGTGCGCACCCTGATCGGTCAGACCTCGAACCCCCCAATCGCTCCGGACCAGCTGGACTACCCCACGGACGCCGCGGCCGGCGGCCTGATCGTCGTCGGCTCCCACACCGGCCTGACATCCGCGCAGCTCGAACGGCTCCTCGCCGACCACCCGGACATCCGCACCTTCGAACTTCCAGTCACGTCCGAAAGCGGCTACCGGGACACCCTCGCCGACCGGATCAGCGCCGCGCTGGCCGACGGCAGCGTCGTCGTGCACACCCCACGGCAGCTGGTCGCCACCGCCGACCCCGCCGAGAGCCTCGCAATCTCTCGCGGCGTCTCCGCAGACCTCGTCGCCGTCGTCCACAAGACGCTCGAGCGCACCACGCCCCGCTTCGTGATCGCGAAGGGCGGCATCACCTCTCACGACATCGCCACCAAGGCCCTCGAGATCCGCCGCGCCACAATTCGCGGTTGCCTCCTGCCAGGACTGATCTCCGTCTGGGAGCCCAGCGACGACTCCCCTCACCACGTGCCCTACGTGGTGTTCCCCGGCAACGTCGGCGACTCCGCATCACTGAGCGCCGTCGTCAGCTTGCTCACCTCCTGATCCACCCGCACCTGCACCACTTTCCCGATCGATCTCAACCGCCCGGCAGCGTCGGCGGCAACGGATGGAGATACACATGCACGACTACTTCGTAGTGGGATCAGCCATCGGCATGATCCTGCTCATCGTCATCGCGATCCTGCGGCTGAAAGTCAGCCCCGTCATCGCCCTGGTCGCCGGCTCGATCATCCTCGCGCTGATCAACGGCATCAGCCCGGCCGACGCCGTCGACACCGTCCTCACGGGCTTCGGTGACCTCATGGCCAAGGTCGGCCTGCTGCTCTTCTTCGGCCTCCTCCTCGGCACGCTCCTGACCTACCTCGGTGGTGTCACGAAGGTGGCGAACGGCCTGCTGAAGGCCTTCGGCGCGAAGGCGATGCCGTACACGTTCGGTACGACCGTCGGCACCGTCATGGCGTCGATCTTCCCCGAAGTGAACATGCTGATCACCGCCCCCCTGGCGAAGAAGATCGCCCCGCAGCTGGGCAAAACCGGTCTGGCTCGCATGACCGGCTCCATCATGATCGGCGTCGAGACCGCACTGACGATGGTGATCCCCGGCGTCGCCGTCCTCGCTCTCGCCGGCGTCCTCAACGTCCCCGTCGGCCTGATGCTGCTCGTCGGCGTCCCGGTCGCCGTCCTCACGATCGTTTCGGCGATCGCGATCCTGTCGCTGCTGTTCCGCCTCGGGCTGTGGAAGCCGGAGAAGGACGAAGTCGACATGATCTCCGGCACCTCCGCCGAGGACGAGCTCGAGCGGGAGATCGTCGCGACCGCGAAGGGTGACGGCGCCGCAGCAGTCGCGCTCGATGACCGGCCGGCTCCCGCGGGCCCGACCGGCACGATCGCCACTCGCACCGGCAAGGACGGCCGACCCCGTAGGGAAGCCGCACCCGTCCCCGAGGGCGGCTTCACCGGCGCCATCGCCGAGCGTCAGCCGAACGCACTGATCTCGTTCGCGCCGCTGCTGTTCGCACTCGTCATCATCGCCGTCAGCGCGATCGTCGACCTGACCGGCCCGAAGCTGCCGGTACTGGAGATCCTCGGCTCCCCCACCGTGGCGCTGCTCATCGCGTTCATCGGCACGCAGATCATCGCCACCATCTACGGCACCTCCGCTGGCGTGGGCAGGGCGCTGCGCGACGGCACCGCGCAGAGCGGTGAGATCCTCATCCTCACCGGCGTCGGTGCGTGCCTCGCAGCCGTGGTGCAGAAGGTCGGGATCGGCGACATCCTGATCCACTGGTTCGAGCCCGGCTCGTTCGCCCCCGTCCTGGTGGTCTGGGTCATCGCCGCGGTCCTGCACCTCGCGATCGGATCGGTGACCACCTCCGCCATCACCGCTGCCGGCATCCTCGCCCCGATCGTCGCCCACATCGGCGTGAACCCCGCCATCGTCGCCCTCGCCGCCGGCGCCGGGTCGATGTTCATGATCCACGTCACCAGCAACGCGTTTTGGATGATGTCCTCGATCATGGGCTTCAGCACCCGCGGCGCGTTCAAGACGATCACCCTCCCCGTGACCCTGGCCTCCATCACGGGCCTGTTCTGGGTCTTCATCGCCAGCCTCATCGTCCACTAACTGGCTCGGGCCCCGGACCAACCCCGGTCCGGGGCCCACCTGCACCACCGATCAAGGAGCGCCATGCCCGGCCGCAACCAGCTCGACACCGACGTCGTCCTCATCGGCGCCGGCATCATGAGCGCCACCCTCGCCACCCTGCTGCGTCACATCGAACCGACCTGGCGCATCACCGTCCTTGAACGCCTCGACAACCTCGCGCTCGAGTCCTCCAACGCCTGGAATAACGCCGGCACCGGACACTCCGCGCTCTGCGAGCTCAACTACACGCCCGCCCGCCCCGACGGCTCCGTCGACATCAGCAAGGCGATCACCGTCAACGAGCAGTTCCAGCTCTCCCGACAGTTCTGGTCGGCGCTCGTCGACCGCGGCACCCTCGGCAACCCCGACACCTTCATCCACTCCATCCCCCACATCAGCCTCGTCTGGGGAGCCGACGACTGCGCCTACATGGCCACCCGCCACCGCACCCTGGCCAGCAACCCGCTCTTCCACGGCCTGCAGTACAGCGACGACCCCGCCGTCATCAGCACCTGGGCTCCAGCAGTCACCCGCGGCCGCGACCCGCAGCAGCCGATCGCTGCGACCTACTCCGCAGACGGCACCGACGTCGACTTCGGCGAGATCACCAAGCAGCTCATCGCAACTCTCAACACCGACCGTGACAGCGTTCGCACCGGCGTCTCCGTCGACGGACTGCAGCGCCGCACCGAAGGCGGCTGGAACGTCACCGTCCGCGGCAAGCGCGGCCACCGCGAAACCCTCTCCGCACGCTTCGTGTTCGTCGGCGCCGGCGGCGGAGCGCTCGGGCTGCTGCAGCAGTCCGGCATCCCCGAGATCCGCGGCTACGCCGGCTTCCCCGTCAGCGGCCAGTTCCTCCGAGCCGACGCGCCCGAAATCGCCACCACCCACACCTCCAAGGTGTACGGGAAGGCGTCCGTCGGCGCGCCCCCGATGAGCGTTCCGCACCTCGACACGCGCATCGTCGAAGGCTCCACCAGCCTCATGTTCGGCCCCTACGCCGGTTTCACACCCAAGTTCCTCAAGCACGGCTCCTGGCTGGACCTGTTCTGCTCGATCCGACCACACAACCTTTTGCCCATGATCACGGTCGGCGTCCAGAACATCAGCCTCGTCCGCTATCTCATCCGCGAAGTGTTCGCCAGCTCGAAGAAGCGATTCGCGGCCCTGCAGGAGTACATGCCCGAAGCCGCACACGACGACTGGCGACTCATCAACGCCGGCCAACGGGTCCAGGTCATCAAGCCCACCGGCCGTGGCGGCGGCACGCTGCAATTCGGCACCGAACTCATCACCGCTGCCGACGGCAGCATCGCCGGGCTCCTGGGAGCCTCTCCCGGCGCATCGACCGCCACCGCCGTCATGTTGAACCTCCTGCGACGCTGCTTCCCCGACCGGATCGACGGCTGGACGCCGCAACTGCAGGAGCTCATCCCCTCCTACGGCACCACGCTGGCCGACGACCCCGCTCGCGCACAGCAGATCCTCGACGACACCGCCGCGACGCTCCGTCTGACGCGCGCCACCACGACCGGAGCACCCGATGCCCGCTGACACCCAGCACCCTTCAGGCCTCGTCTTCCACCAGCCCGACCGCAACCTCGCGCTCGAACTCGTGCGCGCGACCGAAGCCGCGGCGATCCGTGCGCAGCCGTGGGTCGGCCGGGGTGAGAAGAACCTCGCGGACGGTGCCGCGGTCGACGCGATGCGGAAGTTCCTCGGCACGGTGAACTTCGACGGTGTCGTCGTCATCGGTGAGGGCGAGAAGGATAACGCGCCGATGCTCTACAACGGCGAGCACGTCGGCAACGGCCACGGCCCGGCCTGCGACATCGCGGTCGACCCGATCGACGGCACCTCGTTGACCGCCGCGGGTCGGCAGAACGCCATCTCGGTGATGGCCGTGTCCGACCGCGGTTCGATGTACGACCCGTCGGCGGTGTTCTACATGGACAAGATCGCTGCCGGTCCCGAGGGTCGTGGGGTCCTGGACCTGGAGAAGCCGATCGGGGAGAACATCCGTGCGCTCGCCAAGGCGAAGGGCAAGGACCTCGAGGACATGGTCGTCGCCGTCCTCGACCGTTCGCGGCACGACGAGCTCATCCACGCGATCCGCGCGACCGGTGCTGGGACGCGGCTGCTGCTCGACGGTGACGTCGCCGGGGGTATTTCGGCGGCGCTGCCGGGCTCGAAGATCGACATGTGCGTCGGTGTCGGCGGCACCCCGGAGGGCATCATCACCGCGTGCGCGATCAAGGCGCTCGGTGGCGTGATCCTCGGCAAGCTGCAGCCGAAGGACGACGAGGAGCGCGAGAAGGCGGTCGACGCCGGCCACGACCTGGACAAGGTGCTCGACCAGGACGACCTGGTCACGGGCGACAACACCTTCTTCGTCGCCACCGGTGTCACCGACGGAGTGCTCGTGGATGGTGTCCGCCGCTCCCGCGGGGTCATCCACACGGACTCGCTCGTGCTCCGCAGCCGCTCCGGCACAACCCGCCGCATCCAGGCGGACCACCGCGCCGACAAGTGGTTCTGAGCCACACAACCTCCCGACAAGAAGGACTGCACGCGTGCCCATCGCAACGCCGGAACAGTACGCCGAGATGCTCGAACGAGCGAAAGCCGGCAAGTTTGCCTACCCCTCCATCAACGTCACCTCGTCCCAGACGATCAACGCGGTCCTCCAGGGCCTGACCGAGGCCGGCTCGGACGGCATCCTCCAGGTGACGACGGGCGGCGCCGACTACTTCGCCGGCCACACCGTGAAGAACCGTGCCGCCGGTGCGCTCGCGATGGCGAAGTTCGCGCACGAAGTTGCCAAGAACTACCCGATCACGGTCGCGCTCCACACCGACCACTGCCCGAAGGACGCCCTCGACGGCTTCGTCCTGCCGCTCATCGCCGCGAGCGAGGAAGAGGTCCGCCACGGCCGCAACCCGATCT
>JASCOI010000089.1 GCA_029959665.1 Microbacteriaceae bacterium PS02333 | reverse complement strand
CGCGCGGGACGCCCGGCGGCCGCGAACCAGCGGTCGCCGCTGCCGCGTCGAGCGTCGCCGCGCGGGACCCGAACGCCCGCAGGTCCCGCGCACGACGGAGCGCGACGACCCCGGCGAGGAACTCCTCCGCCGGCACGGGCGGCACGGGGTGCGCGTACTCGGCGACCTCGGCCGCCAACGCCGTCGCCGTCGCGAGCCGCAGGGAGGGCTGCACCGAGGCCGCACCCCGGAAGAACGCGCCGAGCCGGTTCTCGAGCCGCTGTGGGAGCGCCCGGACGTCGGCGACCGCGGCCCACGCCTCGAGCGACGGGGGCAGGAGCACGATCGGGTCGGTGGACCGCGCGAGGCGCTCGTGTTGCACGACCGTGCCGGCGAGCAGGTCACCGAGACGCCGGGGCCGCGAGCCGAAGAGTGCGACGAGCAGCGCCAGGGACCCGAGCGTCCCCCAGAGTTCGAGCAGCCCGACGAGCGCCCTGGCGAACGCGTGCCGGAACGTCACGGCACCCCCGTCGAGCCGCACCACGCGGGTCCCGAGGGCGTAGCGACCGACGCTCTTCCCGCGCGTGACCGTCTCGACCGCGGCGGGCACGAGGACGAGCACGACGACCAGGACGGCGATCTGCGCGGCGGCCAGCCACGCTTCGTCGACTCCAGTCGGCCACACCCTGGCGATCCCGATCAGCAGCATCACGTACAGCGCGACGAGGCAGAGCCCGTCGAGGAGCGCTGCCGCCAGCCGCGCGACGATGCCGGCCGGCACGACGTCCAGCGCGACGGCCTCGCCCACGACCAGCTCGTCGGTGGTCTCGTCGAGCGCCCGCACGAAGCGGCGGTCGGCGAGGTCCCTGGGCGTGGCGCGCGTCGGCATGGGAACATTCTGTCGGACACACCGGAGCGGCACGAGGGGGACACCGCATGGACCTGGACGCGTACGCCGACGTCCACCGGCAGCAGTGGCAGGAGCTCGACCGGCTGGCGCGCCGTCGGCCGTCGAACGGCGAGGACGTCGACCGTCTGGTGACCGGCTACCAGTCCGCTGCGACCGACCTCGCCCGGATCCGTGGGGTCGCTCCGCGCTCCGCCACCGGCGACCGGCTCTCGCTGACGCTCTTCCGCGCACGGCTCCGCTTCACCGGCGCGCCGACCGACCCGCTGACGATGCTCACGTCGTTCTTCGTCCTGCAGCTCCCGGCGGCGCTGTACCGGATCCGGTGGGTGACGATCTGGGTGGCCGTCGCGACGGCGGTGATCGCGCTCGTCTCGGGCATGTGGATCACGACGACACCCGGCGCGGTCGCGACGTTCGGCACCCAGGAGTCCCTCCGGCAGTACGCAACGCAGGACTTCGTGGACTACTACTCCGACCACGGCCTCGGCGCGTTCACGGCGCAGGTGTGGACGAACAACGCCTACATCGCCGCGAGCATGGTGGCGTTCGGCATCACCGGGCTCTTCGTGCCGTACTCGATCGGCCAGAACGCCCTGAACCTCGGTGTCTCGGGCGCGGTGATGCACTCGCAGGGGCGTCTCGGCGACTTCTTCCTCTACATCGCCCCGCACGGGCAGCTCGAGCTCTACTCGATCTTCCTCGCGGGCGGCGCTGGCCTGATGATCTTCTGGTCCTGGGTGGCACCTGGGCAGCGCACCCGCGCGCAGGCGCTGGCCGAGGACGGACGCGCCCTCATCGCCGTCGCGATCGGACTCGTGCTGACCCTGCTGCTGTCCGGGATCGTCGAGGGGACGGTGACCCGCCAGGACTGGCCGTGGCCCGTGAAGATCGGCATCGGGACCGTGGCGCTGGCGGTCGTCCTGTACTACCAGTGGGTGATCGGTCGGCGCGCGGCTCTGGCGGGGGAGCGGGGCGACGTCGAGGAGTTCGACCGAGGCGCCTCCGCCATCGTCGCCGGCTGATCGGTCCGCACCGGGGCGCGCCCGCACGCGGTCGAGTGCGCAGCAACGGCGACCCGGACCGGCCGCCCCGGGCCGGGACCCGGACGGCGGACGTGCTCAGAGCCTCCCGGCCGCCTTGGCCCGCAGGTAGGCGTCCGCGACCAGCGGCGGCACCTGTTCCGGCGTGCCGCGCACGACCTCGACGCCCGCCCGCCGCGCGACGTCCGCCACGCCCTCGGCATCGAGCAACGAGCGTTCGGCCGCGGCACGCCGGTAGACGTCCCGACCGGCGGACAGGAGGCCCGGTGCCCGTCCGTCCCGCTCGTCGCCCCCTGGACCGCGAGCCATCAGGGCCACCGCCGGGTCGTCGACGGCCGTCACGACCACCGCGTGCCGTCGCGCCAGCGCCGGCAGCACCGTGAGCAGGTCCCCGGACGCACCGACGGAGTCGAGGCTCGTCGCGAGGACCACCAGCGACCGCTGCGTCGTGACCGAGTCGACCAGCGCCGGCACCGCTGCCCAGTCGGTCGCGGCGAGCCCCGGCTCCGCGAGCGCGAGTGTCTCCCCGAACCGCTGCACCACGTCCGCTCGCGTGGCGCCGTGCACGCGCCCCCGGACACCGTCGTCGACGACGGCGAGGTCCACCCGGTCGCCGGCCGCGGCAGCGAGGGCCCCGACGAGGAGCGCGGCCTCGATGAAGGTGTCCAGACGTGGTTCGTCGCCGACCCGTCCGGCCCCTGCCCGACCGGCGTCGACGACGACGATCACCCGCCGGTCCCGCTCGGGGCGCCAGGTCCGCACGACGAGGTCCTGCCGCCTGGCCGTCGCCCGCCAGTCGATCGACCGGACGTCGTCGCCGCGGACGTAGTCACGGAGCGAGTCGAACTCGGTGCCGTGCCCGCGGAGCTGCAGGGTGGTCTCGCCGTCGAGCTCCCGGAGCCGGGCGAGGCGCGACGGCAGGTGTCGGCGGGACCGGAACGGCGGCGTGACGACGAGCTCCGCCGGTGCCGCGATGACGCGCTGCCGGGCGGCGAGCCCGAGGGGTCCGAACGCCCGCACCGCCACGCCGGAAGTCCGGCGACGGCCCCGACGGAACGGCGTGAACCGCATCCGCGCGGTCCGACGCTCACCACCGGGCACCGTCATCGTGATGCGGCGGGGTGCCTGGCCGGCGGACGGCTCCCACATGTCACGCACGAGTGCTCGGAGCGTCCTCGTGCCGTCGTTCGCGAGCACCAGGGTGCCGTCGGCGGTGGTGTCCCGGCGGGCGAGCCGCGGCATCCGCCGGTCGACGTGCACGCTGCGCAGGTCCGCGGCGAGCAGCAGGTCGAGCGCGGCCGCGAGCACGATGACGAGCACCCACGCCAGACCACCCCACCCGCTGCCGAGCAGCACGGTGGGGACGATCGCGACGGCGAGGAGCGCGACGAACCGGCCGGAGATCGCCACTAGATCGGCACCCGCACCTGTTCGAGCACCTGCTGCAGGACCCCGTCGGCCCCGACGCCCTCGAGCTCGGCGTCGGCGGCGACCCGGAGCCGGTGCCGCCACACCGGCAGCAGCATCGCCTGCACGTGGTCGGGGGTGATCGCGTCGTAGCCGGTGATCCACGCCCAGGCCTTCGCGGCGGCGAGGAGTGCCGTGGCGCCGCGTGGGCTCACGCCGACCCGGACGGACGGCGCCTGCCGGGTCGCGCGGGCGAGGTCGACGATGTACGCCAGGACGTCGTCCCGGGCGCCGACGCCGCGGACGGCACGCTGCGCGGCGGTGACCTCGGCAGCGCCCACCACGGGGACGATGCCGGCGGACCGGACGTCGCGCGGCACGAACCCGTCGGCGTGCCGACGGAGCACCTGCCACTCGACGTCACGGGGCGGCACGTCGAGCGTGAGCTTCATCAGGAAGCGGTCGAGCTGTGCCTCGGGCAGCGTGTAGGTGCCCTCGAACTCGATCGGGTTCATCGTCGCGGCGACGAAGAACGGGTCGGGGAGGGGCTTCGCAGTGCCGTCGACGCTGACCTGGCGTTCCTCCATGGCCTCGAGGAGCGCCGACTGCGTCTTCGGCGGGGTGCGGTTGACCTCGTCGGCGAGGAGCACGTTCGTGAACACCGGGCCCTCACGGAACGGGAAGGTGCCCGTCGAGGCGTCGTAGACGAGCGAGCCGGTGACGTCGCCCGGCATCAGGTCCGGGGTGAACTGGATCCGCTTCGTGTCGAGCGACATCGCCGCGGCGAGGCTCCGCACGAGCAGGGTCTTCGCGACGCCGGGGACGCCCTCGAGCAGGACGTGCCCCTGGGCGAGCAGGCCGACGATCATGCCGGAGACCGCGCCCTGCTGTCCGACGACGGCCTTGCCGACCTCGGCGCGGACCCGGCCGAAGGCGTCGCGGAGCGGATCCGCCGTCACGGTGGGTGCGCTGGTCGCGCTGGTGGGGTGGTCGGTCACGGTCGTCCTCCTGGTCGGGGATCGGTGGCAGGTGCGGTTGCTGACGGGGCCGGGCCGGCCGGACGGGAGGCCCGTGGTGCGTCCCCGGAGACGGCTCGGCTCACGGCGCGCTCGAGCCGGTCGAGCGCATCGGCTCCGTCGACCAGCGCGCGGTCGTCGGTGGTCGGTCCGCCGACGAGCACCGCGCCGACGTGCTGCGCGGGCAGGCCCGTCGCGGTCGCCGCGCGGTGGACGACGTCGTCGACGTGCGCCGAGCGGGGGAGCCCGAGCGTCCGGCCGATGCGGCGGATCGCGGCGAGCCGGAGCGTGTCCAGGGTGTGCGTGCGGTCGCGGGTCCTGGCGTACAGGCGTGCACGGCCCTCGGTGGTCTCGGAGGCGCGGACGACGACGGGGAGCTGCTCGACGACGAGCGGGCCGAGCCGACGCCCCCGCCAGATCCCGGCCGCCACCGCGACGAGCGCCAGGATCGCGATCGCACTCGGCACCCACGGCGGTGCGAGTTCGCCGAGGGTCGGCGCCGCGTCGGCGCTCCCGGCGGTCGGCACGTACCAGGCGAGGTGGTCCTCACCGCCGAGCAGCCCGAGCGCGAGCGCCGCGTTGCCGGCCGTGGTGATCGTGTCGTTGCGGAACGCGGCGGTCGTGCCGACGAGGGTGACGGTGCCCGCGGCGGTCTGCGACTCGACGAGGCCCCAGGTGCGGTCGGCTCCGGTCTCGGTCGGCGCGCAGCGGACCCCGGCGGACGCGGGCACCGTGTAGCCGGTGCCCGTCGTGCTCACCCGGCCGGCGGTCCGGGCGGCGGCGATGTCGCACGAGGTGGTCGACACCGTGTCGGTCGTGTCGATCGACGCGGCGGGTTCGGCGTCGACCCCGAAGGCCTCGAGCACGGCCGGGTCGCTCGTCACGAGGACCACGTCGGGAACCGTCCGGGCGATGCGTCGAGCGACGGCCGGTGCGAGGACCCCCGCGGAGTCGTCGACGAACACCGTTCCGCTGCCGAGCCGGTCGGCGTCGTGCACCACGTCCACGTCCGTGCCCTGCTGCTCGAGCACCCGCACGAGCGCCTTCGAGCCGCTCGCGGTCGCCGAGGACGGGTCGAGCGGGGCGTTCGTCGGGCCGTCGTCGGTGCCGATCACCGCGGTCAGTGCCGCGAGCAGCACCCCGACGAGCACGACCACGACCCAGAACACGAACCGCGGACCGCGGCGTTCCGGGGCGGCTGCTGCGGGCACCCGGTCGATCGGGAGCGCGCTCGTCGTCGCGCTCACGCGGGCACCGCCGGTGTCGCCGTGCGTGCCGGACGGGCGCCCCTGATGGCGCTCTCCGTCTCGACGACCTGCCGAGCCGCGCGTTCGTCGGCCTCGACCCCGAGGTACCGGACGGCGTCGAACGTGCTCGCGGCGTAGTGCAGGGCGGTCTCGGACGCGGGGAACACGACCGCGGCACGCACCGCGATCGCCCGAGCGGTCGCGCCGGGGACGTCGGGGACGAGGTCGCGTTCGCCGAGTCCACGAGCCAGGGCGCGGTAGCCCTCGAGGACCGCGGTCGACCAGTCACCCGACCGCAGTGCGGCGCGAGCAGCTTCGGCGATCGTGGCCGCCGAGCGCAGGTCGTCGTCGTCGAGCACCCCGCCGATGCGCTCGGCGCGCAGACGGGCCCGTCGCCGGGGGAGACCACGGGCGACCACCACGAGGACGACCACCGCGACGATGACGACGATCGCGATGACGAGCAGGGTCCTGCCGAACGCGGGCGAGCCGATGCCGTCGGGGCGCAGGGTGCCGAGCCACTCGAAGAACCCCCGTGAGAACCGGTCCCACCACGTGAGGTGCGCGCCGTCGTACTCGGAACGCTGGAGTTCGCGTTCCAGGAGTCGGCGGGCCTCGTCGGGGTCGACCGTCGCCATCACTGCCCGCCGGGCCGCGGCGGACCCCACTGCTGCGGCGCCTGCGGCCAGCCGTACTGCTGCGGCTGCCGCGGGTCCTGCTGCCCCGGCCAGCCCTGCTGCCACGGGCCGGCTCCCGGCCACGGCGGCCGGGTCACGGGCGGTGCCGGAGCGAACGGGTCGACGGGCTGCCCGGTCTCCAGGTGCGACGCGATCCGCTGGTCCAGTGCCTCGGTCCGGATCCGTCGGTCGATCGCCAGGAAGGTCGTGACCGAGGCGCTCAGCACGTCGGTGATGCACTGCACCGCGATCAGCAGGAGGCTGCCGAGCACGAGCGCGACGACGGCACCCGGCGAGACACCGGAGCCCGCGTCGGTCTGCCCGAGCGGGTCGAACACACCGGAGAACAGCGCGGCGCCGAGCGTCAGCGGCGTGCTCGCGATGCCGGCCGCGAACGAGAACATCACCTGCACGAGCAGCAGGATCCCGAACGTCCGCCAGAACGCCCCGCGGGTGAGCCGCCACGACTGCGCCGCCGCCGCGAACACGCCTCGGCCCTCCAGCGCGATCGTCGGGACGGTGAACGCGAACCGCGTCGCGAAGAACACCAGGGCCACACCGAACCCGAGCACCATCCCGATGATCCCGAGCACGAACCCGCCGACGCCGCTGTTGCTCGCGCTCAGGGCGCCGACGAACCCGACGACCACCACGCCGAAGAGCACCCCGACGACGAGCCCGGCGGCGAGCTGCAGGAGCATCCACCAGACGACCGAGAGCCGGCGCCCCGCGAGCAGGGACCAGAGCCCGCGGAAGGTCCCTCGGCGGCCGAGCACGCGCTGCCCGGTGTCGACGGCGACCGGTGCGACGAGGAACCCGCGGGCGAGCCAGGCGAGGAACGGCACCGCGACGGAGAGCACGAGGTACAGCAGCACGGACCCGGCGAAGATCGTGTCGGCGTCACCGGAGCCCGACCCGTCCACCGCGGAGAACATCCTGGACTGCAACGACTGTCGGCCGAGGGTCGACACGAGCGTGGACACCAGCCCGAGCACGCCGGAGAGCAGCAGACTCCAGAGCAGGAGCACGCGGGCGTTCCGTCGGAACACCGTGAACGCACCGGCCAGGACGTCGCCGAGGCCGAGCGGCCGCAGCGGGATCACCGGACGCGACGCGGCCGGACGTGGCGGTGGGGGCAGTGGAGCCGACCCACCCTGGAACGGGGGCGGCGTCGGGACATGCTCCGAGCCTCCCGGCTGTGCACCCGTCCCCGGAACGCGCCATTCGTCGCCGGCCATCGAACCGCCCCCTCACGTCGGCCGCGCGAGGCAACACGCGGTCGCTCCCATCCTGTCGGAAAACGCAGCCTGATGGGGCCTCGGCTATCGTGAACGGGAGGTGCCTGCCCGGGCACCCCCGCACCGCACCCGGAGTCCACATCACATGACACCGCGCATCCTCGTCGTCGACGACGACCAGGCCCTCGCCGAGATGATCGGCATCGTCCTCCGCTCGGAGGGCTACGAGCCCGAGTTCAGCGCCGACGGCAACGACGCCGTTGACGCCTTCCACTCGACGAAGCCCGACCTGGTCCTCCTCGACGTCATGCTCCCCGGTATCGACGGCATCGAGGTCTGCCGTCGCATCCGCGCCGAGAGCGGCACGCCGATCATCATGCTCACCGCGAAGGGCGACACCTCCGACGTCGTCGCCGGGCTGGAGAACGGCGCGGACGACTACGTCGTGAAGCCGTTCAACCCGAAGGAGCTCGTCGCCCGCATCCGCACCCGGCTGCGCCCCACGGCCTCCGACGCCGCCGTGCTGCACGTGGGGGACCTCACCGTCGACGTGCCAGGGCACGAGGTCCGTCGCGGCGACGCCGTCATCGCGCTCACGCCGCTCGAGTTCGACCTTCTCCGCGCGCTCGCGGAGAAGCCGAACCAGGTCTTCACCCGCGAGATGCTGCTCGAGCAGGTCTGGGGCTACCACTACAAGGCGGACACCCGACTGGTGAACGTGCACGTCCAGCGCCTCCGCGCGAAGATCGAGCACGACCCGGACAACCCGCGCATCGTTTCCACCGTCCGTGGCGTCGGCTACCGCGCCGGGGGAGCCTGACCACCGTGCCGCCGTCCTCGGCCGGCCTGACGTCCCTCGGGCGCGCGCGCCGACGGATGCGGTCGTGGGCGAGGCGACTCTGGCGCGGCGTCGCGTTCCTGTGGCGCCGGTCCCTGATGGTCCGGTCCGTCGCGATCACCGTGGCGACCACCGGCCTCGCCGTCGCGATCATCGGCACCGCCGTGATGCTGAGCATCTCGACCAACGTCTACTCGCAGCGCCGCGACCAGATCGAGGCGGAGTCGGCCCGGGCGACGAACGTCGCGCAGGGCATCTTCGACGCGGCCACCGCGGCCGAGGACAACAACCAGTCCGAACTGGAGACCCTGCAGAACGAGGCGCAACAGGCGATCCTGTCGAACACCACGAGCCCCGGCGGCACCAGGATCGCGATCGAGCGCTCGCCGAAGCAGTCCACGTCGCAGACGCTGCAGAACCTCGCCAGCCCCGACTTCCCGGACGCCGTCATCACCGACGCCCTGCGGAAAGAGGTCGGGAAGAACACCGGCAACCTCAGCCTGCAGCCGGTCCGACTCGACGACGCCGGCCGGGGCGAACCCGGGCTCGCGGTCGGGTCGACGCTGCAGATCCCGAGCGCGGGGCAGTACGAGCTCTACCTGGTCTACGACCTCTCCGACGCGCAGCAGACCCTCGACTTCGTGTCGCAGACGCTGTCCATCGGCGGTGTCGCGCTCATCGTGCTCATCGCCCTCGTGACGTCGCTCGTCGTCCGGCTCGTCGTCGTACCGATCCGCGGCGCGGCCGAGACCAGCCGGAAGATCGCCGCCGGGCGTCTCGACGAGCGCATCCCGGTGAAGGGCGAGGACGACGTCGCGGTCCTGGCACGGAGCTTCAACGGGATGGCCGATGCGGTCAGCCGTCAGATCACCCAGCTCGCGGAACTCTCCCGCGTCCAGCAGCGTTTCGTGTCCGACGTGTCGCACGAACTCCGTACCCCGCTCACCACGATCCGGCTCGCCGGCGACGTGCTGTACGACGCCCGCCACGCGTTCGAGCCGGCGGTCGGACGGTCCGCCGAGCTCCTCCACGACCAGATCGAACGATTCGAGCTCCTGCTCGCCGACCTGCTCGAGATCTCCCGGTACGACGCGCAGGCCGTCGAGCTCGAGACGGAGCCGGTCGTGCCGGCATCGCTCACGACCGACATCGTCGACGAGTTCCGCCCCCTCGCCGAGCGCGTCGGGGTGGACCTCCGGCTCGCGACCCCCGGCGGTCACACCACGATGCAGCTCGACGCCCGCCGCATCCGCCGCATCCTCCGCAACCTCGTCGGCAACGCGATCGAGCACGGCGACGGCAAGCCGGTGCACGTGGTCGTCGACAGCGACGCGAAGACCGTCGCGATCGCCGTCCGCGACCACGGCGTCGGCATGCCCGCGGAGGACACCGCCCGCGTGTTCGACCGCTTCTGGCGCGCGGACCCGAGCCGCAAGCGCACCATCGGCGGCACCGGGCTCGGACTCGCGATCAGCCTCGGCGACGCGAACCTGCACGGTGGCCGCATCGACGTGTGGAGTCGGCCGGGCGAGGGGTCCGCGTTCGTGCTCACGGTCCCGCGCAAGGGGCAGCAGGTCACGGCGACGTCCGCGATCCCGCTGCCGGAGCTCGACGAGTCCTACGACGGTCCCCGAGAAGGAGGCTCCAGATGACGCCGCGCCGTACGGGCACCGGGGCAGGCCTGCACGCTGGCGGGCGCACCCGCACCCGCACCCGCACCCGCGTCCGCCGAACCGTCGGCGTCGTGCTCGCCGCGGTCGCGCTCGTCGCCCTCACCGCGTGTGCCGCGATCCCCACAGGCGGCCCGGTCCGCGACGGCCAGAGCCTCAAGGGCGACTCCGTCTCCGGGGTGGACTTCCGGCCGAGCGGACCGCAGGACGGGCAGGACCAGGACACCGTCCTCGAGAAGTTCATCGACGCCGCGACCGGCGCCCAGGACAACTACGCGATCGCCCGGGAGTTCCTCAGCAGCTCGTTCGCGCAGAAGTGGAACCCGCGGCAGAGCGTCACGGTCCGGCAGGGCGACGGCGACGTCGAACGGGTCGGCACCCGCGAGCTCACCTACACGCTCACCGCCAGTGCGACCGTCGACGGCGACGGCGAGTACACCCCCGCGGTCCGCCCCACCTCGTCGACGCTCACCTTCCAGTTCGTGAGGGAAGGGGGCGAGTGGCGGATCAGCTACGCGCCCGACGGCATCATCCTGTCGCCGGTGAGCTTCGAGCAGGTGTTCCAGGCGCACGCGCTGTACTTCTACGACCCGACGTACCGGTACCTGATCCCCGACGAGCGCTGGTTCCTCGCCCGGTCGTCGACGAGCACGAGGATCGTGAGCGCGCTGCTCGCCGGACCGGCCGGGTGGATGAAGGGGGCCGTCGTGACGTCGTTCCCCGAGGGCACGCAGCTCTCGCTGAACGCGGTCACCGTCGACAGCGGCAACGCCCAGGTCGACCTGTCGCGCGACGCGCTGCGGGCGACGACGGTGGACAAGGTCCGCATGCGCGAGCAACTCGCCAGGTCACTGTCGTCCGTGGCGACCATCTCGTCCGTCGACCTGACGGCCGAGGGCGCGAGCTTCTCGGTCCCGGACTCCAGCGGCACCTCGGCGGTGCTGAACCCCGACGTCGACCCCCGACCGCTCGTCGACGACGGCGACACGGTCGGGTACGCGGCGCCGGGGACCGGTGACGTCACGGCGCTCGGGGGCGGCATGGGGAGCACGATCGCGAAGCTCCGGCCGACCTCGATCTCGCTCAGCGCCGCCGGTTCGGAGGCCGCCGTGGGCAACGCCGACGGCGTCTTCGTGGTGCGCAGCGGGAAGCCGGAGCTCCGGATCGACACCAGGAGCTCCGCGATCGCGCCGTCCATCGACGACGCCGGCTTCGTCTGGGTCGGTGACCGGTCCGACACCAGGAGCATCACCGCGTACGGTCTCGGAGGCGATCCGCACCAGGTGTCGTCGACGCTGCCGGACGGGAAGCTCGTGTCGTTCCAGGTGTCCCGCGACTCGGCCAGGGCCCTCGCGCTCATCGACACCGACGACGGGCCGGGACTGTACGTGATGGCGATCATCCGTGACTCGGACCGGACCCCGACGGCGCTCGGTGCGCCGGTGCGGCTGCAGGCCGCGTCCGGGACCGCGCTCGGGGCCACCTGGGTCAGCGACCTGGACGTCGCGTCGCTCGGGCAGACCTCGACCGGGCAGACCGTGGTCCGCTCGACGATCGGCGGGCAGTCCACGACGCTCCAGCGTCCGGAGGGCACGGCCACCGCGATCACCGGGGGCAGCGGGGGATCGTTGCTGCTGCGGACGATGGACGGGCAGGTGCTGCAGTCCACCGGCGGCGGGTGGGACCGCACCGGGGTCACCGCGGACGTGCTGGGGACGCAGCGCTAGCGTCCTTCCTCCACAGGCGGTCGGACTGGAGGCTCTCCCACCGTCCGGCGGACCGGCCCCCGTCCGGAGCCGGGTGCGGTGAGGATCGTGGCATGTCTTCTCCTGCTCCGCGTCACCGTCCGGTCCCGGGGGCGTGGCGCGATGCGGTCCTCGCCGTCGTCGGGCTGTTCCTGCCCCTGTCGTGCCTCGGGTGCGGCGCCCCGGATCGTGCCGTGTGCCCGGCCTGTCGGGCCGACCTCGCACGTCGACCCCGGCGGGTCCGGCTGGTTGCCGGCGTCCGACTCGACGCGGCGTTCGAATACGAGGGACTCGTCCGCACGCTCCTCCTCGAACTGAAGCTCCGCGGCCGGGTCGACGTCGCAGCCCTGCTCGGACGTCCGACCGCGGACCTCGTCCGGCGCGCACTGGCCGCGTCGCCGCCGGGCACCGTCGTGGTCCGCGTGCCGCCGTCGCCACGGGGCAGACGGCGGCGCGGGTTCGACACCGTCGTGCTCCTGCTCGCGCGCGGTGGTGTCCGCGGGACACGGTCGCTCCGTCGTGGGCGTGGCGGTGCTGACGGGCAGAAGGAACGCACCGCCGTCGAACGTGTCGCCGCCACCGTCGGCACCCTGTCCGCGGTGCGGTTCGCCGGCCGCGACGTCGTGGTGGTCGACGACGTCGTGACCACCGGCGTCACCATGGCCGAGGCGGTCCGCGCCGTGCGGGCTGCCGGCGGACGGGTCACTCGATGCGTCGCGACCGCGAGCGTGGACAGCTGATGTGCGACGCCGGGATCGGTGAACACCCGGTGTCCACTGGGTATCCGGTGGGTGTCCGGCACGACTCGCCAGCAACGGGTGACGCGGGGGTCCCGGCGGGTCTAGCCTCCGGGACAAGGCGTTCGGGTTCGCCGGATGGAGGCGACGCGCCGAAGTACGGATGGGAGCCGCGCATGGACGTGACGATCACGGGCCGGAACGTCGGGATCACCGACCGATTCCGCACCTACGTCGAACAGAAGTCCGACAAGATCGACGTGCTCGCCGACCGCGCCCTCGCCTTCGAGGTGCGCATCAGCCGCCACCACGAGAAGAGCGGTGGCAGCCAGGGCGAGGACCGTGTCGAGCTGACGTTGATCGGCCCCGGTCCGCTCGTCCGGGCGGAGTCGGCGGCATCGGACAAGTACGCGGCGTTCGATCTGGCATTCGCGCGGATCATGGAGCGGTTGCGCCGAGCGCGCGACCGCAGGAAGGTGCACCGTGGGCGTCACCGCCCGACATCCGTCGCCGAGGCCTCCGGGACTGCCTTCGACGGGATGGGCGTCACGCCGGCGGACGGCAAGCTCATCGACGACGTCGCGACCGGGGCGATCGCGGTGGTCGACGAGGACCACCACGAGGAAGAAGACGACGTCTACTGCCCCGTGGTCATCCGCGAGAAGGTCTTCCAGGCCGCGCCGATGAGCGTCGACGACGCGCTCTACTACATGGAGCTCGTCGGGCACGACTTCTACCTCTTCGTGGACGCGGAGAGCGGTCGCCCGAGCGTGGTCTACCGCCGCAAGGGATGGGACTACGGCGTGATCGGCATCGACGGCGATGGTGCAGACGCCTCCGCTGAACGGACGCCGGCAGCGGCGATCGCCTGATCCCCACCGCCAGGTCAACGTGTGCGCGGTCCGTTCGCGGGCCGCGCACACGCGTGCCGCTCCCAGCGGGGTGATCGAGCGGGTTGCTAGCATGACTGGCTGAATCGGACGCGCCGACCGGGTGCGTCCACTCGTAAGGAGTTCACGTGGCAAACGTGCTGGAGAAGGTCCTCCGCGTCGGTGAAGGGCGCACCCTCCGCCGGCTGAAGGCGTACGCCTCGGCCATCAACGACCTCGAGGACGACTTCGCGAGCCTCACCGACGAGGAACTCCAGGACGAGACGAAGGAGCTCCGCGAGCGGTACGCCAACGGTGAGACCCTCGACGACCTCCTGCCGGAGGCCTTCGCCGCCGTGCGCGAAGCCTCGAAGCGGACCCTCGGCATGCGGCACTTCGACGTCCAGCTCATGGGCGGTGCGGCGCTCCACCTCGGCAACATCGCCGAGATGAAGACCGGTGAGGGCAAGACCCTCGTCGCCACGACGGCCGCGTACCTCAACGCGATCCCGTCCCGCGGCGTGCACGTCATCACGGTCAACGACTTCCTCGCGTCGTACCAGTCCGAGCTCATGGGCCGCGTGTTCCGCGCCCTCGGGATGTCCACGGGCTGCATCGTCGCGAACCAGTCCCCGGCAGAGCGTCGCGAGCAGTACGCCGCCGACATCACCTACGGCACGAACAACGAGTTCGGCTTCGACTACCTCCGCGACAACATGGCGTGGCAGGCGGCGGACATGGTCCAGCGCGGCCACTTCTTCGCGATCGTCGACGAGGTCGACTCGATCCTCATCGACGAAGCGCGCACGCCGCTCATCATCTCCGGTCCGTCCTCCGGCGAAGCGAACCGCTGGTTCACCGAGTTCGCGTCCATCGCCACGCGCCTCGTCCCCGGCGAGGACTACGAGGTCGACGAGAAGAAGCGCACGGTCGGTGTCCTCGAGCCCGGCATCGAGAAGGTCGAGGACTACCTCGGCATCGACAACCTCTACGAGTCGGCGAACACCCCGCTCATCTCGTTCCTCAACAACGCCATCAAGGCGGACGCACTGTTCAAGCGCGACAAGGACTACGTCGTCATGAACGGCGAGGTCCTCATCGTCGACGAGCACACCGGCCGCATCCTGATGGGCCGTCGCTACAACGAGGGCATCCACCAGGCCATCGAGGCGAAGGAGGGCGTCGAGGTCAAGGCCGAGAACCAGACGCTCGCCACGGTGACGCTGCAGAACTACTTCCGTCTGTACCAGAAGCTCTCGGGCATGACGGGTACCGCGGAGACCGAGGCGGCCGAGTTCATGTCGACGTACAAGCTCGGCGTGGTCCCGATCCCGACGAACCGCCCGATGCAGCGCATCGACCAGACCGACCTCGTCTACAAGAACGAGAAGTCGAAGTTCGAGCAGGTCGCGGAGGACATCGCGGAGCGCCACGAGAAGGGCCAGCCCGTCCTCGTCGGCACCACCAGCGTCGAGAAGTCGGAGTACCTCTCGAAGCTCCTCGCGAAGAAGGGCGTCAAGCACGAAGTCCTCAACGCGAAGAACCACGCGCGTGAAGCCGCGATCGTCGCCCAGGCCGGTCGCCTCGGCGCCGTGACCGTCGCGACGAACATGGCCGGTCGTGGAACCGACATCATGCTCGGCGGCAACGCGGAGTTCCTCGCCGTGCAGGAGATGCACGCCAAGGGCCTCTCGCCGACCGAGACCCCGGACGAGTACGAGGCGGCCTGGGACGAGGTCTTCGACCGTGTCAAGGCGGAGATCAAGGAAGAGGCCGACAAGGTCCGCGAATCCGGCGGCCTGTACGTCCTCGGCACCGAGCGCCACGAGTCCCGCCGCATCGACAACCAGCTCCGTGGTCGTTCCGGCCGTCAGGGTGACCCCGGTGAGAGCCGGTTCTACCTGTCGCTGACCGACGACCTGATGCGCCTGTTCAACTCCGGCGCTGCCGAGAGCCTGATGGGCCGCTCGAACGTCCCCGACGACCTCGCGATCGAGAACAAGCTCGTCGGCCGTGCGATCCGCTCGGCGCAGTCGCAGGTCGAGGGCCGCAACGCCGAGATCCGCAAGAACGTCCTGAAGTACGACGACGTCCTGAACCGCCAGCGCGAGGCGATCTACGGCGACCGCCGGCAGATCCTCGAGGGCGACGACCTCCACGAGCGCACGCAGACGTTCCTCAAGGACGTCATCGACGACGTGATCGACACCCACACCGGGGAAGGCAGCCCGGACGACTGGGACCTCGACGCGATGTGGACCGAGCTCGGCACGCTGTACCCGATCTCGATCACCATCGACGAGGTCATCACCGAGGCCGGCTCGAAGGGCAAGGCGACGCGGGAGTTCCTCGGTCGCGAGATCCTCTCCGACGCCAAGCTCGCCTACGCGAACCGCGAGGAGACGCTCGGCGACGAGGCGATGCGCGAACTCGAGCGTCGCGTGGTGCTCTCGGTCGTCGACCGCCGCTGGCGTGACCACCTCTACGAGATGGACTACCTCAAGGACGGCATCGGACTCCGTGCGATGGCCCAGCGCGACCCGCTGGTCGAGTACCAGCGCGAGGGCTACGCGCTCTTCCAGAGCATGATGGGGCAGATCCGCGAAGAGTCCGTCGGCTTCCTGTTCAACCTCGAGGTCCAGGTGCAGTCCGACGGCGAGAACGCGGTCATCGAGGCGAAGGGCCTCAGCGAGGACGAGGTCTCCGGCCTCGAGTACTCCGCACCGTCGATCGACGGCGAGGTCGAGGTCCGCGACGAGCGTGGTCGCCTCGAGCAGGCCGCCACGGCCCTCGCGCAGCGTGCGCAGGCGGAGGAAGAAGCCGCAGCCGGCCCGGAGAAGGGTTCCGCGTTCGGGTCGGCGGCCACGGCCTCCGGCCAGGCGTCGACCAACCGAGCCGAGCGTCGTCAGGCCGCCAAGAAGGGCTGACGCGCCACACGGACGGACGGGAGGCCCGGTGCCAGCTGGCAC